>DATCIQ010000066.1:0-17492 GCA_036507635.1 Gammaproteobacteria bacterium | reverse complement strand
TGCGGCGCCCGACGGCCGCATCTTGCTGCGCGCGCCGGAGGACGAGGAGGCCGTGCTCGTCGCCGAAATAGATCTCGGCCAGATCGATCGCACCCGCGTCGGCTGGCCGTTCTTTCGCGACCGGCGCATCGACGCGTACGGGGATCTCACGCAGCGCTTCATCGACGACTAACGTAGGAGCGAGCTTCGCTCGCGATCTAGCGATTCTGCATCGCGCGGACCTCAAGATCGCGAGCGAAGCTCGCTCCTACGTTAGTCGAGGACGTGGGAGAGCAGGCCGTCGGCGAGCTTCGGCTCGAACCACGTCGATTTCGGCGGCATGAGGCGGCCTGCGTCGGCAACGGCCATGAGCTCCTCCATGCTCGTCGCGCGCAGCGTAAACGCAGCCGCGGCGCGGCCCGAATCGACGCGTTGCTCGAGCGCCCGGAGACCGCGAATGCCGCCGACGAAGTCGATGCGCGAATCGGTGCGCGGGTCGCCAATCCCGAGCACGGGCTCGATGAGCGTTCGCTGTAGCAAGCTCACATCGAGCCGCTCGACGGGATCCGCGGTGACGGCCGCAGCGTGCGCCTCGAGACGATACCACTGCCCTTGCACGTAGAGGCCGAAGGTGTGCGCGGCCGTGGGAGCGACGCGGCTCGCGGCGCGCGTGATCGTGAACTCGCGCGCGACGCGGCGTAAGAAATCGCCGCCGCCGAGGCCGTTTAAATCCGCGACGACGCGGTTGTAATCGTAGATGCGCATGACGGCGCTCGGAAACGCGACGCACAGGAAGGACTCGTGGGAGGCCGCCGCATCCGCCGTTCGCGATCGGCCGCGCCTTGCGGCGGCAACGCGCGCGGCCGCAGCGGAGCGATGGTGGCCATCCGCGATGTATAAAGCGTCGAGCGCCTCGAGCGCGGACCCGATCGCTTCGATGAGCGCGTCGTCGTAGAGGCGCCAGATCGTGTGTGCGACGGCGTTCGGCCCGTCCGCTTCGAGCAACGGCGGCGCGGCGACGGCGCGGCGCAACAAGTCGTCGAGCGTCGCGTTGCCGCGGAACGCGCACAGCACCGGCCCGGTTTGCGCATTGAGCGACTCGATGTTGCGTACGCGGTCGGCTTCCTTGTCGGGGCGCGTGAGCTCGTGCTTGCGGATCCGGTTCTCTTCGTAGGCGCGAACCGACGCCGCGAATGCGAAACCCGTCTGCTCGTGCGCGCCCATGCGCATGCGGTACGCGTAGTAGCAGCGCGAAGTTTCGCGCTCGAGGACACCGCTCGCGACGAGCGCGGCAAGATTCGCGGCGCCGCGCGCATAGACGCGATCGTCATGAGGATCCGTCGCGGGCGGGAAATCGATCTCGGGGCGCGACACGTGTAGGAAACTGTGCGGCCTTCCGGCCGCGAGCGCGCGGGCCTCTTCCGTGTCGACGACGTCGTAGGGCGGCGCGACCACGGCTTGCGCTGTGGCGGGGCGCGGCCGCAACGCGGCGAACGGCCGAGCTAAATCGGTCACGCAGGCACGGCCCACAAGTCGTAGTCCCCGGCGCGCTCGACGCGCGCGGCGAGCATCGCGCCCGGCTCGAGGCGCGCGTCGGCCGGCAGAAACACGGTGCCGTCGATTTCGGGTGCATCGGCCGTCGAGCGCGCGGCGGCGCCGTCGCCATCGACCGTGTCGACGATCACTTGGATGATTTGGCCGACCTTGCGCGCAAGGCGGCGCGCGCTGATCGCTTGCTGCGCGGCCATGAGCCGATGCCAACGCTCGTCGATGACCTCGGGCGCGACGGCGCCCGGCAAATCGTTCGACGCCGCGCCCGCGACGGGCTCGTAGCGGAAGCAGCCGACACGGTCGAGCTCGGCCTCGGCGAGCCATTGCAGCAAGTACTCGAAATCGCGCTCGGTCTCGCCGGGAAATCCGACGATGAACGACGAGCGCACTGCGAGATCGGGAACCAGCGCGCGCCATGCCGCGAGCCGCTCGAGCGTTGCGGCGTCGGCGGCGGGTCGGCGCATCGCTTTGAGCACGGCCGGGCTCGCGTGTTGGAACGGGATGTCGAGATACGGCAGCAGCTTGCCTTCGGCCATGAGCGGCAACAGCTCGTCGACGTGCGGATACGGGTACACGTAGTGGAGCCTGATCCATACACCGAGCTCGGCGAGCGCCGTGCAAAGCTCCGTGAGCCGTGTCTTCACGGGACGGCCGCGCCACGACGAGCTCGCGTAGCGCAGATCCGCGCCATACGCGCTCGTATCTTGCGAGATGATCAGCAATTCACGCACGCCTGCCGCCGCGAGCGTCGCGGCTTCCGCGAGCACGTCGCCGGCGGGCCGGCTCGCAAGCCGGCCGCGCAGTTGCGGAATGATGCAGAAACTGCAGCGGTGATTGCAGCCTTCGGCGATTTTGAGGTACGCGTAATGGCGCGGCGTGAGCTTGATGCCTTGCGGCGGAACGAGGTCGAGAAACGGATCGTGCGGCGGCGGCACGGCCGCGTGCACGGCTGCGACGACGGCCTCGTACTGATGGGGGCCGGTCACGGCGAGCACCTTCGGATGCGCGTCGCGAATGAGCTTCGCTTGCGCACCGAGGCAACCGGTCACGATGACGCGGCCGTTCTCGGCGAGCGCCTCGCCGATCGCGTCGAGCGATTCGGCGCGCGCGCTGTCGAGGAACCCGCAAGTATTCACGACCACGACGTCGGCGCCGGCGTAGTCGGGGGCGGTAGCGTATCCTTCGGCGCGCAAGCGGCTCAGGATGCGCTCCGAATCGACGAGTGCTTTCGGGCAGCCGAGGCTCACAAATCCGACGCGCGGCGCTCTGGCCTTGGGTTTAGTCATGGCGCGCACTTTACCGTGCGCCCAGGCCACCCCACAATTCGCCTGAGAATCGAGGAGACACGCATGGGCATACCGTTGACGCGCACCGAGCTCGATGACCTCGTCGGCCGGACGCTCGGCCTGTCCGATTGGCTACTCGTCGATCAGCAGCGCATCAATGCATTCGCGGACGTCACCGAAGACCATCAGTTCGTGCATGTCGATCCCGTCAAGGCGGCGGCGACACCCTTCGGCGGCACGATCGCGCATGGGCTCTTGACCCTGTCGTTGATCGTGCATCTTTGCTGGGATTTCGTGCCGCAGGTGGAGGGCACCGAGCTCTTGCTGAATTACGGCTTCGACAAGGTGCGCTTCGTCGCACCCGTGAAGGTCGATTCCCGGATCCGCGCCCGCGCACGCCTGACATCCGTCAGCGAGAACAAGCCACGCCGGCTACTCATCAATATGGCCGTCGAGATAGAGATTGAGAACGAGAAGAAGCCGGCGCTCGTCGCCGAGTGGCTGAGCCTGCACGTATTGGGATAGCGGCCGGCCGCTATTCGCTGTGGCATTCGTAGATGACGGGGACGTTGTTTTCCGCGGCATAGCTCTTGGCGATGAACAGCGCGTCCTCTCTGCTCATCTCCTCGCCGTCGACGATCGTCTCGCAGTGCCATCCCGACCGGCCGGCCGGCTTGCCTTCCCCGGCGACGCGCGGTCGATAGCAAAGATGCTCGATCGTCACGAGGCGACCGGAGTCCGCGCGCGGACGAGCGTACGTGTGCAGCCGCACGAAATTGGATTCCGTATAGGTTTCCGTGGGCCGGACCGCGGGCTTTACCTTGACCATGATCCCCATCCCTCCTGACTGTCACGCTCGCTGCAAGCTCCATGCCACGAGCGTCGGGGTCGTCGGGCGAGCGTCGCTCCGGCGCTTATGTCAAGGCCGTGTGACGCGCCGCGTCCAAATAGGCTGAACCTCGGCAGCCGCTAGAGACCGGCGAACACGAGGCACGTCCGAGCCGCGGCCGTGATAGCGCTCACAGCATTCGCGCCGGTGCTTTGCTCCAATACCGGTTCGCATCGGCCGGCCGAAGACCACGCACGCGTTCATGAGCGAAGACACGACTGAGACAATAGAACAACCCAAAGATCGCCGGTCGCCGAGCCTACGCTTCATCGAGCAATTCATCACGCAAGACGAGGACAAGGCCGGGCGTCTCACCGGACTGATGCTTGGGCAACTCGATGCTTTCAACCGCATCAGCGCGACCTTCGGCCAGCAACAGTCGGAGACATTCTGTGTCGAGTACACCCAACAATTGCGCAAGGTGTTGCCGCCGAGCACACCTGTAATCCGCTTATCGGACCGGCGCTTCGCGGTGCTCCTCGCGCTCGAATCGATGACGACCATCATCGACGTCGCTTCGTACCTGGCGGAAGAGCAGCCGCCGCAGCTCAAGATCGGCGACGATGCCTTTCTCGTCGACGTGACGCTCGGCATCGCCGTGTATCCGACCCACGCCGACGACGCGGAGAGCCTGTTTCGCCGGGCCGAGCTGGCCCTGCACGACGCGCGCCAAGGGGAGCTCACTTTCGAGATCTACCGTCCCGATTCCACGCAACAGCAGGCGGCTTTGTGGAAGTTTGCAAGCGATCTCGACAAAGCCGTGCACGCGAGCGAGCTCGAGGTCTACATGCAACCGAAGGTCGGCGTCCTCGACGGACGGGTGGCCGGCGTCGAGGCGCTCGTGCGCTGGCGGCAGGAAACGGGCAGGCTCGTTTCGCCGGCCGACTTCATTCCGTTCGCCGAGCGCTCCGGCAGCGTCATCCCGATCACTTGGTTCGTGTTCGACTGCGTCGCGAGCGTCGCCGGCCAGTGGACGGGTCTCCCGCAAGGATTCACGGTCGCCGTCAACGTCTCCTCGCAAGTGCTCGATCACCCGGAATTCCGCAGCCGGCTCGCCGTCGTCAAGAGCGCGCTCGACGCGCGTGGAATCGGCCTCACGCTCGAGCTCACCGAGGAGAGTCTCGTCGAAGACAAGAACGAAGGCTCGGGGAAGCTCGACCGCATCCGCAAAATGGGCATTGGGCTCGCCATCGACGATTTCGGCAAGGGCTATTCGTCGCTGACTTATCTCAAAGAGATTCCCGCAACCGAAATCAAGATCGATAAGCAGTTCATCGGCTCCGTGGCCAGCGACTCCAAGGATCTGCATATCGTCAAGGCCACGATCGAGCTCGCTCATGCCTTCGGCATGCAGGTCGTCGCGGAAGGCGTCGACAACGATCAAAGTCTGCGCGTGCTCGCCGAGCTCGGCTGCGAGTTCGCCCAGGGCTTCTACATCGCGCGCCCGATGCGCGCCGAGCTCGTCGTCGACTGGGTGCACAAGTACACGTCGGGCACGACGTCGAAGCTCCTGCCGAACATCTCGGCCCTGCTCGCCGCGTCGTAACCTCTCGCCCGGTTTCCCTCTTCCGTAGGAGTGAGCTTCGCTCGCGATTCTTGCTTTTGCTCTGCCAAGATCGCGAGCGAAGCTCGCTCCTACGAGAGACGCGCTAGAATGGTCGCGGGCGGGGAAGTCAGGACGCGCGATGAGCCTGCTGCTCGATCTCTTTTATGTGCTCGTGCTCTCGTTGGCGTCGCCGTGGATCCTGTATCGGCTCGCCTCCGGGCGCACATGGAAGCTCGTGCCGCAAAGGCTCGGGATCGGGCTCGACGGGGAGCCGCGCGGATGTCTTTGGCTCCACGGCTCCTCCGTCGGTGAGGTCTCGTTGTTGCGGCCGCTCGTCGCGATGCTCGAGCGCGACCTGCCGCAGCTCGAGCTCGTGATCTCGAGCTACACGCAGACGGGGCTCGCTGCCGCGCGCGCGTCGTATCCGCAGCACCGCGTCGTCGTGTTTCCGCTCGACTTTTCGTTCGTCGTGCGGCGCTTCCTGCGCAAGCTCGAGCCGCGTCTCGTCGTCATCGTCGAATCGGAGCTATGGCCGAACTTTCTTGCCGTGACGCGCCGGCACGGGATTCCGACCGCCGTCATCAACGGCAAGATGTCGCAAAAGTCGTTTGGCATCCACCGCCGTACGCGCCTGATCGCGCGGGGCTTAAGCAGTTTGAGCGTGCTCGCGGTGCAGACCGACGAGCACGCGCGGCGCTTCGGCGATTTGGGCGTCGCGAAGGAGGCGATCCGCGTGACGGGAAATATGAAATACGACCTCGCTGCGCCGCGCGGCGAAGCCGGCGTGCGCACGGAGCTGCGGGCGGCTTTGAGCTTTCGGCCGGACGAGATCGTCGTGATCGGCGGCAGCCTGCATCCCGGCGAGGATCTCGCCTTGCTCGAGGCATTCGTGGCGTTGCTCAACGATCGCGGCCGTTGCGCGTTGATCCTGGTGCCGCGTTATCCCGCCGATGTCGAGCTGGTCGCACGACACGTGCGGGACGCCGGTCACGAGCTCGTGCTCAAGTCCGCCGTCGATCGCGGTGCCGCGGCGCCCGGCAGTCGCGGCGTGCTCGTCGTCGACACCGTCGGCGAGCTCAATCGCTTGTACGCCGCCGCCGACGTCGCCTTCGTCGGCGGGAGCCTGTTCTATCGCGGCGCCAACAAGGGCGGCCACAATCTCATGGAACCCGCAATTCTCGGCTTGCCGGTACTGTTCGGTCCCTACAATTTCAGCTTCAAGGAAACCGTCGCCGACTTGCTGGCCGTGGGCGGCGGCGTTCTGGCACGCAACGGCGCAGAGCTCGGTCAAGCACTCTCTGCTCTCGTCGCGGACGACGCCGCGCGTCGGCGCATGGGCGAACGGGCCAGAAGCGTGGTCGTGCGCGGGCAGGGCGCAACGGCGCGTAATTACGCTTTGATCCGCGACTTGTTGAGCGCGCGCGAAGCGCGCTTGCAGGCCCCTGGCGCAAACCGCACAATGCCACAAGCGGCGAGGGACACGCATGTATGAGCGATAAGCACGTCTTGGTCGGCGACATCGATTGCGGCTCGGATCAGTTGTTCTTGATGGCGGGGCCGTGCGTCATCGAAGCGGAGCCGCTCATGATGCGCACGGCAGAGCGGCTCAAAGGCATTTGCGCCGATCTCGAGCTGCCATTGATCTTCAAGTCGTCGTTCTCGAAGGATAATCGCAGCTCCCTCGAGTACTACCAGGGACCGGGGCTCGAGGAGGGCTTGCGCGTTCTCGAGAAGGTCAAGCGCGAGCTCGAGCTGCCCATTTTGACCGACATCCACTATCCGGATCAGGCGGCCCCCGCCGCGGAAGTCGTCGACGTGCTGCAAATTCCCGCGTACCTGTGCATGCAGACGGAGCTCGTCGTCGCCGCTGCGAAAACCGGCGCCGTGATCAATATCAAGCACGGTCAATTCGTCGCGCCCGACAACATGGCGAAGCCCGTCAAGAAGATCGAGCAATCCGGCAACGAGCGCATCATCCTGACGGAACGCGGCTATACGTTCGGTTACAACGACTTGATCGTCGATCCGCGCAGCTTCCTGCTGCTCGGACAAATCGGCTATCCCGTCGTTTTCGACATCACGCACACGATCCGCAAGTACGGCATTCCGAGCAAGGATCCGCGCGGCGGCACGCGCCAGTTTCTATCGGTGCTCTCGCGCGCCGGCGTCGCGGCCGGTGTCGACGGCATATTCATCGAGGCCCACCCGAATCCGCCGGATGCACTTTGCGATGCCGCGAGTCAGTACTACCTCGACGATCTCGAAGCTTTCGTGCGGCCACTCCTCGAGATTCACGATTTGGTCAGAAGTCAGGCAGTGCACTGAGGTCGGCGATGGAACTGTATTTGGATTCGGTGGATTTCAAGGAAATCGAAGCCGCAGCGGATTTCGGATTCATCAAGGGGCTCACGACGACGCCGACGTTCATGCATCGTCACGGCATCACGGACATCGACGGCGCGATCGTGAAATTGTCGGGCATGGTGCCGGAGCTTCAGGTCGAGGCGCTCGGCGAGACGCCCGACATGATCGTCGCCGAGGCGGGGCGCATCCTCTCGCTGCCGCTAGAGCGCGAGCCCGTGTTCAAAGTGCCGATCTCGAACGCCGGAGTGAAGGCGTGCAAGCGGCTCACCGACAAAGGGCACCGCGTCAACGTGCATCTCATTTATACGTTGAATCAGGCCTACATGGCGATGGAGGCGGGTGCAGCGTTCGTGTGCCCCCTCGCGGGCAGGCTTCAGGACCAGGGCCACGACGCGATTCGTCTCTACGAGCAATGCGTGGAAGTCATCGATCGGCACGGCTACGAGTCGAAAGTCATGTTCTCGTCGGTGCGCCATCCCGAGCACGTGCGCCAGGCGCTGCTCGCCGGCGTGCACGTGTGCACGGTGCCGTTCAGCGTCATCACGCATTTGTGCGACAACTCGCTGACGGCCTTGGGCACGGCGCAGTTCCGCGAGCACACTGCGCTCATGACGATGAAGGTCAAGGACTTGATTCGCGCCGAGAATCCCGTCTGCAAGGCATCGGATACGCTGAGCACGGCGATGGTCAGCATGACGGAATCGCGGCTCGGCGCAGTGACACTCGTCGACGGCAAGGGCGCCGTCGCCGGCATCTTCACGGACGGCGATCTCCGTAGGCGTCTGCAGGCCGAGGGACGCAACATCCTCGACAAGACACTCGCCGAGATCGGCTTCTCGAAGAGCCCCGTGACAATCGGCAAGGATCGTCCGCTCGACGAAGCCGTGAAGCTCTTCAAGGAGTTTCAGGTCGACAGCATCGTCGTCGTCGACGGGAACCGACCGTGCGGCGCCCTCGATATTCAGGATCTCGTCAAACTTGGTCTCATGGGCCAGGAATTCCTGTAAGCCGATACGGGCCGCTTAAGCCGTGACGCTGTGGTCGGCTATCGTTTACCTATTGCTGCCGTACGCGGTCGGCAGCCTCGTATGGCGCGGGCTCCGTTACCCGGCGTACTGGTCGCGCTGGCCCGAGCGTTTCGGCTTCGTTACTCCCGTGGCGGCGCGGCGCGTGATCTGGGTCCACGCCGTGTCGGTCGGCGAGGTGCGCTCGGCCGCGGCGCTCGTCGAGCGGCTCTGTGCGGAGTTTCCGCACCACCGCGTGCTCGTGACGACGATGACCCCGACGGGCTCCGACCAGGTTCGCGAGTTGTTCGGCGAGAACGTCACGCACACTTACGTGCCGTACGATTTCCCCGATGCCGTGAAGCGCTTTCTCGACCGCGTGCATCCCGAGCTCGCGGTGATCGCGGAAACCGAGTTCTGGCCGAACTTGTTTCGTGCCTGCCGCAATCGCGGAATTCCGCTGCACCTCGTCAATGTGCGGTTGTCGCAGGCCTCCTTCCGGGGCTACGCGTGGGTGCCGCAGACGGCGCGCCGCACGCTCGGCGACGCGAACTTGATCTGCGCACAATCGCCGATCGACGCGCAACGGCTGCGTAACTTGGGCGTCGCGGATCGCCTCATCAAGATCACCGGCAATCTCAAGTTCGACGTCGAGCTGCCTGCAAGCGTGCTCGACGAGGGCAGGTGCTTGCGACGGCAGTGGGGCGAGCACCGCCCCGTCTGGATCGCCGCGAGCACGCATCGCGGCGAAGAGCGCCAGATCCTCGAGGCGTATGCCGCGTTGCGGCGGCGCTTCCCGACTCTTCTTCTCGTGCTCGTGCCGCGGCATCCGGAGCGCTTTGCGACGGTCGCGCGGCTCTGCCGGCGCGTCGGGTACACGATTGCGCTGCGCAGCGCGACGCGCGGCGACTTGGGCGCGCAAGTCGATGTGCTCGTCGGCGACACGATGGGCGAGCTGCACCGTTTGTACGCGGCCGCCGACGTCGCTTTCGTCGGCGGCAGTCTCGTGCGGCGCGGCGGCCAGAATCCTCTCGAAGCGTGCGCCGTGCGCGTGCCTGTGATTTTCGGGCCGCACATGTTCCACTTCGAGGAGATCACCGCGATGGCCCTCGATCGAGGCGCGGCGCGGCAGATTCACACGGTCGGGGACTTGGCCGAAGCCGTGGCGCTTTATATCGAGCAGCCGGCACTGCGCGCCGCCGCGGGACGTGCCGCTCACAGTCTCGTTACGGACAACCGCGGCGCGCTCACGAAGACGCTCAAGCACATGGGCGAGTCGCTCGCCGGCAGCGCTGCGAGCGTGCCCGTCGAGCTCGCGGCCGATGCGCGGCGTCTCGTGCATCGGGACGGGCCGACGTCCTAAGCATGCGATCGAAACGCACGTTCTTGCGCCGCGTCTTAAGCGCCGCGGCGCTGCTCTTGCCGCTCGTCGCGCGAGCCTACGGCCCCGAGGGGCACCTCATCGCCGGCATTGCCGCGGAGCGGAGCCTGTGCGCCGCCGCGCGCGAGGAAGTCGCCGTGCTCGGCGATGGCGACCGCTTGGGCGAGCTCGGCTTGTGGGCGGACCGCATCCGCTCCGACGAAACGTATGCCGTTTCCTCGCCGTGGCATTACTTGAATATTCGCGACGGCGGCTCACTGCGATCCTTCCGTCACCCGCCCGAAGGCGACGTGCTCGAAGCCATCGAGCGCTTCAAGCGCGTGCTCGACGATCGTTCGCGGCCGTTTGACGAGCGCGCCGAAGCGCTCAAGTTTCTCGTGCACTTCATCGTCGACATCCATCAACCGCTGCATATCGGGCGTGCCGCCGATCGCGGCGGCAACACGATCGAGATCGAGACCGTCAACGGCATGACGAATCTGCACCGGTTCTGGGATTCCGGCGCCGTGACGCTCGCGCGGGTTTCCGTCGGGCGGTACGCGCGGAGCTTGCGCGCTGCGATGGACGAGGCGAAGGTGGCCGGCGCCAAGCTCGATCCAGTCGTGTGGGCCGAGGAGAGCCTCGCGCTGCGCGCCGCCGTCTACGATTTCGACGTGCGCGCTGGCCTCGACGCCGCTTACATCGAGCGCAGCGTCGCCATCACGCGCGAGCGCCTGGCGCTCGCCGCGCTGCGGCTCGCCGGCACGCTCAACGAGATGTTCTGCGTGTAGGAGCGATTTCATTTGTGGGAGCGAGCTTTGCTCGCGATCTTCAATGTTCGCGAGTAGGAGCGAGCTTCGCTCGCGATCTTTTTCATTCGCGAGCGAAGCTCGCTCCTACAACGGCGTCATTCGGCGCGCAGCGCATCGAGCAAAGGCATCACTCGGCGCGCAACGCGTCGAGCGGTTCGAGGCTTGCCGCGTGCCGGGCGGGCAGGACGCCGGCGATGAGGCCGATCGCGATCGCGATGAGCTCCGAGAGCGCGACATAGAGCGGCGAGATCTGCGCGGGAAGGGCCGGCACCGCGACGCTGACGAACGCGACGATCACGAACCCCGTTAGAAGCCCGAGAACGCCGCCGAGCGCCGACAAGAGCATGGCCTCGCCGATGAAGAGTTGTGCGATACGCGACTTAGTGGCGCCGACCGCGCGCAGCAGACCGATTTCCTGCGTGCGCTCGCGCACGGCGATGGTCATGATCGTGAAGATGCCGACTCCACCCACGAGCAGCGAGATTCCGCCGAGGGCTGCGACGCCTAGCGTCAGTACCTCCATGATCGAGCCCAACACATCGAGCATTTGCTGCTGCGTGATGATCGTGAAGTCCTCGGTGCCGTGGCGCGCGACGAGTATGCGCTTGATGCCGGCAACGACCTCGTCGACGGGCGCGCCCTCCGCATAGAGCGCGTCGATCTCGTGCAGCCCGTCGCGACCGAAGAGCTCCAAGCCGCGCGCCGCCGGTATGTAGACCGTGTCATCGAGATCGAAGCCGAGCATGTCGCCCTTCGATTCCATGATACCGACGACGCGATAGCGCTCACCGCCGACGCGGATACGATCGCCGAGCGCATTCTTCGAGCCGTAGAGCTCCGTGTAGACGGTCGAGCCGAGCACGGCGACGGGTCGCGACTGTTCGAGGTCATCAGGCGGCAAGAACGCGCCGAGCCTGACCGAAAACTTGAATGCGCGATCGAACTCGGGCCCCACGGCGAACACGTTGACGGTGCGCTCGCGGCCTTCAGCCTCGACCGACGCGCTGCCCGACACCACGGGCACGGAGTGCAGTACGTACGGCGCGCGCGCGATCGCTTCCGCATCTTCGAGGCTCAACGGGCGCACGGAATTCACTACGCTCGCCGAGATGCCGAACGTATTGGCTTTGCCGGGCTGGATGCCGAGCGTCGTCGTGCCGAACTGCGTGAACTGCTCGACGACGTAGCGGTTGACGCCTTCACCGATCGAAGTCAGCAGCACGACGGCTGTGACGCCGATGCCGATGCCGAGCGCAGTCAATACACTGCGCATGCGGTGCGCGACGATCGAGCGGCCTGTGAAGCGGATGAAGTCGACGTTTTGCATTGATGATTCAAGAATCGCGGCCGGAGGCCGCTCCTACAAAGATGGTCCTACCTCTTTTGTAACGCTGTAACAGGGTCGAGGCGCGCGGCGCGGCGCGCGGGCAGGATTCCGAACAGCAAACCGCTCGCCACCGCGACGCCGACGCCGGCGAGCGATGCCCATAGCGGCGCGCGAAAATCGATGATTGGGTACAACGTGCGCGCGAGATACGTTCCTGCCGAGCCGACCCCGAAGCCGAGGAGACCGCCGATGACCGACAGGCACGTCGCCTCGGTCAGAAACAGGCCGAGGATCTGGCGATTCTTCGCGCCGAGTGCCTTGAGAAGGCCCACCTCGCCGGTGCGTTGACTGACCGCGACAAGCATGACGTTCATGACCAAGACACCGGCGACGACAAGGCTCACGCCCGCGATCGCCGCGAGCGCCGTCGTAATCACATCGAAAATGGAGTCGAAGGTTGCGATTAGGGCGTCCTGCGCGATGACCGTAACGTCTTCTTCGCCGAGGTGACGGGCCTTAATGATGCCGAGGATGTCCCGCCGCGCCGGCTCCATCTGCTCGCGGCTTGCGGCCTCCACGAGAATCCGGAAAACGCCGGCGGCATTGAACATCTGCTGCACGTTCGCCACCGGCAGCACGACCGCCTCGTTGGTGTTGAACGCGCCCGTCATGCCCGCCTGCGTAAGAACTCCCGAAACGCGACAGCGTGTATCGCCGATGCGCACCCATTCGCCAAGCGGATTGCGCGGACCGAACAGCTCTTCGGCGACGACGCCGCCAAGCACGCATACGGGCGAGGCGACGTCCATGTCCGTGACCGGCAGGAATCCGCCGCTCTGCATGCTCCAATGTTGAATCTGGAGCATGGATGCCGTGGTACCTATTACCGTGATGTCGCGCTCGCGCGCGCGCCATGACACCGTTCCGCCGCCGATCACGATGGGCGCAATTCTGCCGATGCGCGGGCTGCGCGCGATCGCGATCACGTCTTCGAGCGTAAGATCGCGCGCCGTTTCACCGATCAGCATGCCCTGCAAGCCCGCGCCCGCGGTGTCGGAGCGGCCCGGCAGCACGATGAGCAGATTCGTGCCGAGCGACGCGAATTCACCCGTGACGTAACGGCGCGCGCCTTCGCCGACGGCGGTCAACATGACGACTGCGGCGACACCGATCGAGATCGCGAGCAGCAGCATCGACGAACGCAGCGGATAGCGGCGCAAGGCTTGCACGGCGAGCCGCGTCGTATCGGCCGGCGTCATGGCCGCGACCGTCCCTCGTCGCTGACGATCCTGCCGTCGCGCATCTTGAGATGCCGCGTCGCACGACCGCCAACCTCGGGATCGTGCGTGACGACGACGAGCGCGATGCCGTCGCGATTGAGCGCCTCGATGATGCGAATGATCTCCGTACCCGAAGTCGTGTCGAGATTGCCAGTGGGCTCGTCCGCAAGCAAGACGGCCGGCTGCATGATCATGGCGCGCGCGATCGCGACGCGCTGGCGTTCCCCGCCGGAGAGCTGATCGGGCCTATGATGCGCGCGCGGCCCCAGGCCCACGGAATCGAGCACCTTGACCGCCCGCTCGCGCCGCTCTTTCGACGGCGCGCCGGCCAGCACGAGCGGCAGCTCGACGTTCTCGAGCGCGTTCAGTCGCGCGATCAAGTGAAACGCCTGGAAGATGAAGCCGATCCGCGATTGACGATGATCCGCGAGCTCGTCGTCGTCGAGATCGGAGACGTCGTTGCCCGCGAGCACGTAGGTACCGGCGGTCGGCCGGTCGAGCAGGCCGAGAATGTTGAGTAGCGTCGACTTGCCGGAGCCCGACGGGCCCATGATCGAGATGTACTCGCCGGCCGCGATGTCGAGGTCGACGTGGTCGAGCGCGTGCACGGCCTGGTCGCCGACCACGTAATCCCGGCAGATGCCGCGCAGCTGCATCATTAGGGCTACTCGGGTGCGACCAAAGCGCCGTCGCGAACCCCTTCGCGGTCGATCGAGCTCACGACGCGGTCGCCGGCGCTCAAGCCTTGTGCGATTTCCGTGTATTCCCAGTTCGCGATGCCGGTTTCGATACGGCGCCCCTCGATCGTGCCCGAGTCGGCGTCGTAGACGTAGACCGTGCCGTCGACCGTGACCACCGACGTCGGCACGCGCAATACGTCTGCGCGGCTGTCCAGCACGACTTCGACGTCCGCGCTGTATCCGGGCAAGAGACCGCTGTGGTCGGCATCGTCGATCTCCGCCTCGATCTCTACGGTGCGTGCTTGCTTTTCCTGCTCGAGCACGTACGGCGCGACACGACGCACGTGGCCCGAAAAAACCCGATCCGGAAACGCGTCGAGACTGATGCGGGCGGCCATGCCGGGGCGCACGCGCGGCGCATCGATCTCATCGATCGGCGCGCTGATGTACAAGCAGCTCGCATCGATGAGATCGACGGTCGGTGGAGTGGGGATGCCGACCGGCGACGGCGTCACGAACTCGCCGACCTCGCCGTTGATCTCCGCGATGATGCCCGCGAACGGCGCGCGGAGCTGCGTGCGCTCGATCTGCGCATCGATGACGTTGATGCGGGCTTCCGTCACGCGCGCCGCGTCTTCGGCGGCCTCGCAAGCGGCGGCCGTGGATTCGGCGCGGCCGACGGCCTGATCGGCGGCTTCCTCCGAGGCGAGCCCCTGCTCGCGCAACGTCATGAGCCGCTCGGATTCGCGCTTCGCGACGCTTGCGATGACGCAGGCTTCGCGCGAGCGCGAGTGAGCCGCACGCACGTCGCGCTCGGCCAGATTGCGCTCGGCCTTGATATCTTCGTTCCAGAGCTCGATCAAAAGCTCGCCTTGCTCGACGCTCGCGCCGTCGGCCACCAGTAGGACCGCAATCTGACCGCCCAGCGCGGGCGAAAGCCCCGCGCGGCGGCACGTGTCGACGGTTCCGGCGCGGGTGTTCGCGATCGTCGCCGCGACCGGCCCGCGCTCGACGGTTACGAGCTCGACCGCGATGGGATCGGGTCGCGTGAGCCACCACGCAAGGATTCCTATGGCCGCGATCGCAATCGCGACGCTGAGCAGTCGTTTCATGGGAGCGAGACTCTACCATGCAGGGCCTGTCGCCCGGGAACGTTACCAGCTGCGAAAAGCGCCCGTGTCGAGGTGAACGAAGTTGGATTGGCGGTAGTATCCGACGCCGCCGCGTGCAAGCTCGAGCGCCGCGTCACGAAGCTCCGACGTCGCGAGACCCGTCGAGCGCACGTCGATCGCGCGGCCGTGAATGTGCAGGCTTTTCTCGGCGACTCCCGACGTTGCGGCGCGCAGCGCAGCATTGGTGCGCGGCGAGCGGTATCCCGAGATGATCTCGAACCGGCCGCGGCGACCGGATGCTTCATGGAGCAAGCTCAACGTGTCGAGCAAGTCGACATCGATGTTGTGCGCCTCGCCGGTGCGAAAATCGCGCAACAGATGGTCTATGGCGGCGATCGCATCGGGCACGATCACGCCGTGCTCGCGGTAGGCGACCGAGAGCGTCTCGGCCGTATGAATGTGATAGAACGACAAGCGGTTTGCTTCGAGCGCGCTCGCGGCGGCGCTCGGACGCATTCCCGCGAGACCGGCCAATCCGGCCAGCCCCCCGATCAGTACCTGACGTCGTTGCAGATCCATATCGGCCCCGATAGTGACTCGCGCGCGGCGCACGGGCGCGGTACCGCATCTCAGTTTTTCCCCGTCGTGGGTTATACACAGCCGCGCGGGCGCGATCAATGTCCGGCGAGATAACGCTCCACGTCGAGCGCCGCCATGCAGCCCGTGCCCGCCGACGTCACGGCTTGACGGTAGATCGGATCGGCGACGTCGCCCGCGGCGAACACGCCTGCGACACTCGTGGCCGTCGCAAAACCCGCGGCACCGCCCTTGACGATGACATAACCTCCCTGCATCTCGAGCTGGCCCGTGAAGATGTCGGTATTCGGCGTGTGGCCGATCGCGATGAAGACGCCTTGCACGGGGATCTCGCGCTTCGCGGAAGTCGCCGTGCTCACGAGGCGTGCGCCCGTGACGCCGCGGTCGTCGCCGAGCACCTCATCGAGCGTGTGATTCCAGAGAATCTCGACGTTGCCGCCTTTGGTCTTGTCGATGAGACGCTTGGTCAACATTTTCTCGGCGCGAAATGCGTCGCGCCGATGCACGACCGTGACTTTCGAGGCAATGTTCGAGAGATACAGCGCCTCTTCGACGGCCGTGTTGCCCCCGCCGATCACGGCGACGGGTTGGTTGCGGAAAAAGAATCCATCGCAAGTGGCGCAAGCCGAGACGCCGCGCCCCTTGTAGGCTTCCTCGCTCGGGAGCCCCAGGTACTTGGCGGAGGCCCCGGTCGCGACGATCAAAGCGTCGCACGTGTAGATGTCGCTGCCGCCCGTGAGCTTGAACGGCCGCTTGCGGAGATCCACGGCGCTCACGTGATCGAGGATCATCTTCGTTCCGAAGCGCTCGGCATGACGCCGCATGCGTTCCATGAGCTCGGGGCCTTGCACGCCTTGGTCGTCGCCGGGCCAATTGTCGACATCGGTCGTAGTCGTCATCTGCCCGCCGACCTCGATGCCTGCGATGATGACGGGGTCGAGCGCCGCCCGCGCCGCATACACGGCCGCCGTATAGCCGGCAGGGCCGGAGCCCAAGACGATGAGCCGATGATGGTGTGTCGCCATGCGTTCCTCCTCAAGCGCGCATGTTATGCGACGGCCGGCCGCAAGTCAGGCGCTCCCACTCCGGCTCTGGCATCATTTGCACCACGATTGCAGCGTTGGGACTCAAGGAGCGCATGTTGAGGAACGCGTCGTGGTCCATCCGATACGCGTATCTGCTGCTCGCGTGGTTTGCCGGGGCGGCCGGTGCGCAGCCTATCGACGAGGCCGGCAACCTGGATCCGGCCGCGAGTCCGCCGGCTCGGCCTAAAGTCGGGCTGGTGCTCTCGGGCGGCGGCGCGCGCGGCGGCGCCCACGTCGGCGTGCTCAAGGCGCTCGAGGAGCTCTCCGTGCCGATCGACTACATCGCGGGCACGAGCATCGGCGCGGCCGTCGGCGGTATCTATGCGTCGGGCTTGAGCGTTGCCGAGCTCGAAGAGTTTCTCGCGAGCATCGATTGGGACGCGGCGTTTCGCAATATAACGCCGCGGCAGCTGCGCTCGTTCCGGCGCAAGCGCGACGACGACCTTTATCTCGTAAGTCAGAAGCCGGGGCTCAATAACGGCGAGCTCCAGTTGCCGGTCGGCCTCGTGCAAGGCCAAGTCATCGACATGATCATGTCGCGCGTCGTGCTCGAAGTCGCCGGCGTGCGAGACTTCGACGAGCTCGCGATTCCGTTTCGCGCCGTTGCCGGCGATCTCGCG
>DATCIQ010000065.1:0-5650 GCA_036507635.1 Gammaproteobacteria bacterium | reverse complement strand
CACGAGCAACGAGCGATCGGCGAGCGTGAGCGCGACGATATCGGTCCGGCGCGTCAAGTCGACCTCGACTTCCCCGGCCGTTGGTCCCGTCCCGTATTTGAGCCGCAACGTACGGCGGTTTCTCGTTCCCGTCGTGCCCGTCACAGCCGCGTTGGTCATCGTGCTCTCGGGCAAGTCCCACGCATAGTGGCCTTCGCCGGCGCCGCGCATCGCCTCGGGAAAGATGTGCACCTCGGTCGCCTTCCAACGGCCGTCGTCGCCCTTGACGGCCGTCGTGCCGATGAACGTGTTGTCGCCGATGTCGGCCGCGGATTTCTCCTCGAGCCCGTTGATGCCCGTCATATCGGTGAGCGTCAACTGCACCGTCTCGTCTTCTTGAGTGACGACCGTGACCGTCGCACCGTCGACGGCTTGGATGGTTCCGCGAATCCGTGTGGGTGCAGGCTGCGCAAACGCCGCGGATGACAACAAGAGGCCAATCGAGACGAACGAAAGGAGGGCTTTCATGCTTAGGTTCTCCGAGAGTGGGCTTAAGGAATGTACCCCGATTGGCGGCGTACTGTCATCTTCGAGCGACCGAGCAAATTCGCGCGCCGCGCGCCGTCAGTGATGCGGGCTGTGCTCGCGGCAAGCTCGGCACAGTGTTCGCAGGCGGTGCCGCCGCGAAATGATTTGCGGAATCGGCGTGCGGATCCCCTGTCTCAAGCACCGGCTGCATAACAGCAGGTCGGACAGGTGGGCCAGAAGGCGCCAATCGACGGTTCTCGCTGTAGGAATCACTCACGCAGACTAATGGACCCGAAGTGCGCGTTCCGTGGCGCGTCCCACAATTTCGCCGGGAATGCCCCATTCGGGACCGCCCCATGTCCTCAATTGGAGCATTCACTTCCGATGCGGCGGCTTTCCGCCGTGGGAGCGAGCTTTGCTCGCGATTCTTCCGCTGCGATGGGAGAAGATCGCGAGCGAAGCTCGCTCCTACAGGCGCGCTAGCGCGAACACGTAGACGGCGTTGTGATTGCGTGCCGGCGAGATTTCGGCGAGGTTGATTAGATTGCCCGTGAGCAGGCCCTCGCCCGTGTAGACGGCGACGTATTGCCGGCCGTCGACCGCGTAGGTGATCGTGCTCATCTGGATCGTGCCCCCGAGCACCGTTTCCCACAGGATCTCGCCCGACTCGGCGTCGAACGCGCGAAATCGCCGGTCGAGGTCGCCCCAGAATACGAGGCCGCCCGCGGTCGTCAACACGGCGCCGTTGCCGGGCGCCCTGCCCTTATAAATGTGCTCGATGCGGCCCGTCTCCATGTCGATCTTCGCAAGGCCCGCGAACTCGTCGAGGCTCAAGCTGTTGACGACCTCGCCGCGTTCATCGCGCTCGGGCGGCGCGCCGGCCGTCATGTCGAGACACGTGTCGACCCACGGCACGTAGAGCGCGTTCGTGCCCGGGTGATACGCGCCCGGCCAGAAGCTCGTCGTGTTCTGGAAGCACACGACGTGTCGCTCGCCGGGCGCTTGAAATCCCAACTCGAAATTCGGGAATACCTCGCCGGTCTCGACGTTGATGTCCTTGATGTGAAAGTTCGGCACGTCGTACGGAAAGGGCGTCGCCCATATGAGCTCTCCCGTCGCCGCGTCGAGCATGAACAAGCCGCCCGGCTCGCCGATCGCGACGACGACGTCACGCGCGACACCGCGCGGAATGCGCGGGTTGATCCACTTGACCGCTTCGGGATCGGGATCGATTGGGGTGGTGAGCAGAATGCGCGCATTCGCATAGTCGAGATCCCAATCATCGCCCGGCAGATGCTGGTAGTACCACACGAGCTCGCCGGTATCGACGTTGAGCGCAACTGTCGAATTGCTGTAGAGATCGGCGGGCGTCGAGCGTTTGATCGCATCGGGATCGCCGCCGTGGCGCGCGAGCCGCGTGTTCGGCGTGGGGTTCGCGACGCCCCAATAAACGAGCCCAAGCTCGGGATCGTAGGACCCCGCGAGGCCCCAAGTCGAGGCACGGCGCGTCTGAAGCTCTGCGCCGCCCCAGGTGTCGTAGCCGGGCGGATCGCCGGGCGCTTGGGCCGTGTAGAACTTCCACCGGAGCTCGCCGGTCAATGCATCGTGCGCCGAGATATAGCAGTTTGCGCGCAGGCCGCCCGTGCATGCACCGCCCGTGACGACCTTGCCGTCGGCGATGATCGGAGCCGACGTGTGGCCGCGCTCGTCGGCCTTCGTCTGCCAACGCAGCTCACCGCTCTGCGCGTCGATGCCGAACATCGTGCTGTTCGGGCCGCTCAAGAGAATCAGATCTGCGTAAATCGCAAGCGCCTTGCTGCGTTCGCGCGAAGCCGATTGAAAATCCAAGCCCTCCGGCTGAAATTCCCAGAGCAAATCGCCGTTCGTCGCATCGACGGCTTGCACGACGACGCTCGGCGTCAGCATATACATGACGCCGCTCGCGACAATCGGAATACTCTCGAGCGCTCCCGGCCCCATGCCGCGGCTCCAAGCGAGCACGAGACTCGCGACGCTGTCGCGGTCGATTTGATCGAGGGGGCTGTAGCGTTGCGCGTCCGGGCTGCGGCTGAACGACGGCCAATCCGCGGCACGCGGCCGCTCGAGCGCGTCGCTCGTCACGGCTACGAAGTCCTCGACCTGCGCCGAGACTCCGTGACACGAGAGCGCGCCGATCGCACCGATGACGCACGCTCGACTGCACCGGCTCTTCATGGCGCCCCCGCGCCCGGCAACAAGGCGATCGGACCCGGCGGCAGATCGCCGTTGCCGCGCGCGAGCAGATAGATCCACAACGGCTCCGCGTAACGCTGCACGTCCGGAATGTCGGCCCAGCGCGGCATCGCACCGGCGTCGCCGCGATAACCGCTCTCGAGCACATTACGAAACGCGGCCAAGCTCAAGCGCCTGACACGATCGCCGAGCGGCGGTGCGAAGCTGCTGCCCAAGGCGTCGGAGGCGTGACAGGAGGCGCAATACTGGTCGAAGACGCGCCGGCCGATGAATGTGGCGAGATCCGTGCGACAGGGTACTCGATTCGGAGCTTCGGCCACGGGAACGCATTCGATGGTGTAGGGCAGCTCGGCCGATGCGTGCGGCTGCGCCGCCGCCGTGCCGCAAACGAGCAGCGTCGCTACGGCAACTGTGGGAGCGAGCTTCGCTCGCGAATGAAACAATCGCGAGCGAAGCTCGCTCCTACACGGCTGCGGCAAAGCCCCCGCCCCCGCTCAGAAATGCACCACGGACCGGATGCTCGAGCCCTCGTGCATGAGGTCGAACGCGCGGTTGATGTCCTTAAGACCCATCGTGTGCGTGATCATCTCGTCGACTTTGATCTTGCCTTCCATGTACTGCTCGACCATGCCGGGTAATTGGCTGCGGCCTTTGACGCCGCCGAACGCGCTGCCGCGCCAGACGCGGCCGGTCACGAGCTGGAAGGGACGTGTGCAGATTTCCTGCCCGGAGCCGGCAACGCCGATGATCGTCGACTCGCCCCATCCCTTGTGACAGCACTCGAGCGCGGCGCGCATGAGCTGCACGTTGCCGACGGCCTCGAACGAATAATCGACGCCGCCGTCCGTCATGTCGATGATGACCTGCTGGATCGGCTTGTCGTAGTTTTTGGGATTCACGAAATCCGTGGCGCCGAGCTGCCGCGCTATTTTTTCTTTGTCGGGATTGATGTCGACCGCGATGATGCGCCCGGCTTTGGCCATCACGGCGCCCTGGATGCAGCTCAAGCCGACGCCGCCCAACCCGAAGATCGCGACGTTCGAGCCGGGCTGAACTTTCGCTGTGTTGAGGACCGCGCCGATACCGGTCGTGATGCCGCAACCGAGCAAGCACACCTTCTCGAGCGGCGCCGACTTGCTGATCTTCGCGAGAGAAATCTCCGGCAATACCGTGTATTCGGAGAACGTCGACGTGCCCATGAAGTGCAGTATTTGTTTGCCCTTGCTCGAAAATCGGCTCGTGCCGTCCGGCATCAACCCCTTGCCTTGCGTGACGCGAATCTTTTGACACAGGTTCGTCTTGCCCGACTTGCAGAACTTGCACTCGCCGCATTCAGGCGTGTAGAGCGGAATCACGTGATCGCCGACTTTGACGCTCTTGACGCCGGGACCGACCTCCTCGACGATGCCGCCCCCTTCGTGTCCCAAGATCGCCGGGAACGCGCCCTCGGGGTCGGCCCCGGACAGCGTATACGCGTCCGTGTGGCAAACACCGGTCGCGACGATGCGGATGAGCGCCTCTTGAGCCTTCGGGCCCGCGACCTCGACCTCTTCGATGCTCAACGGTTCCCCGGCTTTCCAGGCCACGGCGGCTCTCGACTTCATGGATGGATTACCTCTGCTCGAGCGGGTTCTTATTGGTGACAGTATTGTAAGAACTTGTCGGAGCGGCTTCCAGCCGCGCTAAGATCACGTCTGGTACGGGCGATTCTCGAGGCGGCCGCAAGGCCGCGGCACAATCGCGACCCGACAAGGAGCGGCCTTGAGGCCGCAATCGTAGGGATGACGATCTATCTAGGTTTAGGCTCCAACCTCGGCGATCGCCGCGCGCACCTCGCCGCCGCGATCGACGCGCTTGCGCAGAACGGCGTCACCGTCGCGCGTGTCTCGCCGATCGTCGAATCGCCGGCGTTGTTGCCGCCAGGGGCACCCCCGGACTGGAACCTGCCGTTTTTGAATCTCGCGCTCGAGTGCCGGGTCGCTTCGAACCCGGAGGAGTTGCTCAGTAAAATCAGAGGGATAGAGGCCTCTCTCGGGCGCCGCGACAGCGCACGTTGGTCGCCGCGGCCGATCGACATCGACATCCTGCTCTGGGACGACGCACGCATTTCGAGCGGTACCCTCACTATCCCGCATCCGGGCTTGACGACGCGCAACTTCGTGCTCACGCCGTTGCTCGCGTTGCATCCCAGTCTCGTCGTGCCCGACGGCACGGGCAAGACCGTGCTGCAACGAGTGCGCGAGCTCACGACCCACATTCCGCTGTGGATGGGCATCGTCAACTTGACTCCCGACTCCTTTTCCGACGGCGGCGAGCACGTCCAATGGGAAGCTGTCGAGGCGCATATCGACGCGATGTGGAACGCCGGCGCACAGATCATCGATCTCGGCGCAGAGTCGACGCGTCCGGGCGCAGTCGCCGTGTCTGCCGACGAAGAGCTCGCGCGCCTCATGCCGGTGCTCGAGCTCGTGACGGCCAAGTATGCGGGGCATCGCCTGCGGCCGCTGATCAGCGTCGATACGTACCATCCGCAGACGGCCGAGCACGCGCTCGCGCTCGGCGCGGACATCATCAACGATGTTTCCGGATTGACGTCCCCGGCGATGCTCGAGCTCGCCGCGACGCACGCCGCCGATTGGGTCGCGATGCATCACGTGACCATTCCGGTCGACGCGCAGCGTGCCCTGCCGCAGGACGCGGACGTGTCTGCCGAAGTCGAGCGTTGGCTCGAGCGGCAACTCGAATCTTGGACGCGCGCGGGTTTGAACCTCGACCGCATCCTGTTCGATCCCGGCATCGGCTTCGGCAAAAACCCGCTGCAATCGCTCGCCCTGTTGCGTGACATTCGGCGGTTTCAACGCCATGGGCTCCGCTGTCTCGTCGGCCATTCGCGCAAGTCTTTCATGCAGAG
>DATCIQ010000064.1:0-4491 GCA_036507635.1 Gammaproteobacteria bacterium | reverse complement strand
CAAGTCGGGTTAACGCGTAGCGAACCTGCCCGCCCTGCGTCAGCGCAAGCCGTTGCGTTGCGTCGGGGGCTCCTCGCTCGGGTCGAAGGCGAGATAGGCGTTCTCGACGTCGCGTGTGATGAGCCCCGAACGTTCGAGCGAGCGGCCGATGCGTTCGGCAACCGTTTGCACGAGACGCTGCAGTTCCCTGGCGCTCGGGGCCGCCACGGGCACGAACCGCAGACTCCCCCCTTGCTCGACGGCGATACCGTTCAGCACGTCGTCGTCGCGGTGCTCGGAGCGCGGATAAAGTGCGCTCAAGTCGATCCAGCCGAGCACCTCGCCCGTAGCGGGCGAGACGCGCGCGATGCGGTCCGCATACCAAATGTTCGCCCAGATCTCGCCTTCGATGTACTCGAGCTCGTTGAGCCGCACGACGGGGATATCTTCCTCCCTGACGGTCAGCTGCCGTTCCACGGCCATGCTCGCGGGGTCGAGAAATCGTAGCGTTGCCGTACCGTCGCTGAGGATCAAGTGCGTTCCGTCGGTCGTCAGAAGGATAGGCCTGCCGACGGTCAACATCGGCGGCGAGAACGCCGTCGTTTTCAACGACGAGCTCGTCAGCGGCGAACTCGGCCAGATCGGAACGCAGTTCGACGGGCTCGGCCATGTCGGCACCGCGATCGACGGCGACTTCGTGTTCTATAACGGCTTCAAGCTCTCCGAGTTCGGCACGGTCTACGGGCTCAATCGACTCGGCATCGAGAATGTCGGCACGATCTTCACGCGCGGCGTGCTCGTCGACGTGCCGCGGCTCAAGGGCGTCGCGCGGCTCGAGCCGAGTTACGTCATCACCGTCGATGACATCGAGGGTGCGCTGCGGATGCAGGGCGTCGAGATCCGCGCGGGCGACCGCCGTGCTGTTTTACACGGGCTGGGGGCAGCTCTGGATGGTCGACAACGAAGCTTACGGCACGAACGAGCCGGGACCCGGCATCACGGCGATCAAATGGCTGGCCGCAAAGAACATCCTGATGACCGGCGCCGACAATTACGCGATGGAGGCAAGCCCGGGCGAAAACTCGAGCCGGCCGATCGAAGGGCATCAGTGGCTATTGAATCGCGGCATCTACAATCTCGAGAACCTCGACTTGAGCGAGCTTGCCCGCGATCGCGTCTACGAGTTCGCCTTCATCTTCGCGCCGATGAAGCTGGTCGGCGCGACGGGCGCGCCGGGGAATCCCATCGCCGTACGCTAGTCAGCTGCCGCGTATACGCGTCAAGCCGGCACGGGGCATTGCTTAAGGAGCCCTTTCCACTCCTGGTGCGCGAACTTGAATTGTTCGTGAGCTTCCGCGAGCTTCCTTCGCGCTGACGTGAGAACTTCTTCCGAGCGCTGCGCCACCTGGCGCTGCAGCACGTCCCCGTATTCCTTGGCCGCGTCTTCCCACTTGGCAAGGTTCTGTCTGAGACTCGCGTAATGAGCCATGACCGCGCGGTGCAACTTTGGCAGATCGGCGCTCTTGCCGACTCGGGTAAACCAATCGCTCACGCGCTTGTTCTCGCCGGCCAGCTGCGCCGCGAGAATGCTGAAGCTCGAAACGCGCCGCAAATCCCAAGCAAGGCCGGTCTTCTCCATGAGCGCAATGATCCACTTGCTCGGGTCCCATTGATACCAGCGCACGCCGTTGCGATAGTCCGCCGCGAATCGATGGTGAAAGTTATGGTATCCCTCGCCAAAGGTCAGCAGCGCGATGAACCAGTTGTCTCGCGCGGTCGCGTAGATATCGTAGGTCGCTCTGCCGAACATGTGGCAGATGGAGTTGATGAAGAACGTGAGGTGGTACACCACCGTGAGCCTGAGACAGACGGACAGGATGAATGCGCCCAAAAGATGCCCGCTCAACGCGCCCAGCAGGAGGGGCATGCCGATGCCGGCAAGTATCGCCCACAGCACGTAGTGCCGATGCTGATGCATCACCATGGGGTCCGCGGACAGGCTCTGCACGTTGTCGTAGTCCGTTTCGTGGTGCCAGAACACCATCCACCCCATGTGCGCGTAGAAGAACCCTTTCTTGATGCTGTAAGGATCCCGATCTGTGTCGACATAGCGGTGGTGGTCGCGATGCTGCGACGACCATTCGAGCACCGACTGCTCGAATGCGGCGGCGCCGAAGAAGAGCAGCAGAAAACGAATCACCGCGTTGGTCTTGTAGGCCCCATGGGCGAATAGCCGGTGATAGCCCACCGTAATGCTCAACGGCGTCGCGACGAGAAAGAATACCAATAGTGCAATCTCTGACGCGGCGAGTCCGTACCTATAGACATACAGAGGTGTGCCGATCAGCGCGACGAGAGTCGTCACGGCGAAAAAAATGATGTTGTCCCACTGGTTTTTCGGTGTCGCGTAAGGCGTTGTTGCCATGAGTAATATCCCTTTAGATGACGCAAGGGTCGCCCCGCTCGTAGCGGCGCAGCACCTCGTAAGGCGTGTAGCCGCGATCCTGGAAGTTGGCCTTCGGCACGATGAAGGTGTCGATGAGGCAGAATCTGCCCCATGCGCAGGCATGGCCCACCATGTCGGCGAAGACGAGCCAGCAGGATCCCGGCGGGAAGCGGATGTCGCAGGCGCCTTCCGGATCATGCTGGAAGTCGTCTGACTCCTTCATGTAGTTGTGTATGCGGCGCATTGCGGTGTCGTAGGCCGACCGGTCGAGTGAGAGCGCCATCGGCATTGCGAGGCTAAGCCCGCGAACCAGCGTCGAGTAGAGGCGATCGGCGACGCTCTCCCGCAACAGGCCTTCGTGCTGCAAGCCGGCGGCCTCGCCGTACTTCTCGACGAGATCGGCGACCGTCCCCTTGACCCGCCACACCCGCTCCTGGTCATCGAGGTTCGTGAGAAACCTCAAGATCAGGTCGCCGCGAGTCACGCCGTAGGCCCCGGCGTCGAGATGGATCTTGTCGCTCCTCGAGCGCACTGAGATATTCCGATCCTTCTCCTGAAACGCCCGCAGGCTCGACGTGCCGGAGGTCCAGCCCGCGGCGAAGCTCGGGATCACGCCCTTCAAGAATCCCTCCACGCGTCCATGGTAATCCTTGAGGATTCGAGTCACTCGTTCCCTGATCTCGCGCGGACCTCCGAGGCCAGTGACGCGATCAGCGTGCGGGTAGAAACTCAAGTTCTTGCTCGTGATGTGGAGCGGGATCTCGTCGCGGAGAAACGCGACGTCGTCGGGGCTCGGCGGCGCGACCGGTGCAGTCGGGAAATAGACGAGCTTGCCGTGCTCGAGCGCATCGGTCAGGTCGTGGGTACCGAGTTCCGTGAGCCGCTCGGTCGTGACCTCGATCGCCTCGGGGGTCTTGAGTGCCGTGCTTGTCGCCGCCTGATGGTTCATGGCCAGGCCCGCGACTCTGCTGCGGCCGCTCCGAGCGCCGCAATGCGTATATGTACGTATGGCTCGGCCGTACGCTCGGGCAAGACGAGCCCATCGCCTGCGGTTCCCGCGATAGGCTAGGCACATCAACCGCCGCGAGGATGTGCTCACTCATCGGCCGATCCGTCCAGAAGCTCCGCGGCAGCGACGAGCGCGCGCGCAAGGTCCGCGATCTTGCGATTCTGGTTCATCGCCGTCCGGCGCAGCAGCACGTAAGCGTCCGGCTCGCTCAAGCCCTTTTGGCGCATGAGTATCGCTTTCGCCTGCTCGATGACACGGCGTTCCTCGAGCGCGGACTTCGCTTGCGAGAGCTCCGTGTGCAATCGATCGAACGCGTGAAACCGGCTGATCGTGACGTCGAGGATCGATTTCACGCGCTCCTTCTTGAGCCCGTCGACGACGTAGGCGGAGACGCCCGCGTCAATCGCCGCCTGCACGGTCGCCGCGTCCGATTGATCCACGAACATCGCGATCGGCCGCTTCGCGAGCCGCGACACTTGGAACATTTGCTCGAGCGTGTCGCGGCTCGGGTTCTCGAGATCGATGAGAATGACGTCCGGATCGACGGCAGCGATGCGTGGCAGCAATTCCGCGGTATCCCGAATGTAATGAATCGTGAGCGGCCCGGCCTCGCGCAATCCGTCCTCGAGGATCGCCGCCCGCATCGCGTTCTCATCGATGATCAGCACTCGCAAAGGTTTCGCGTGCACACTCTCGCAGCCGCCGGAACGTCCGTGGCTACCGGAGCTGCAAGAAGCGTGCTCAACGTGTAAGGACGCGAGGCGGCGCTGTTTTCAAGCGTCCGCGTGCACCCGCAGTGCTCAAAAGCGCTGCACGATGCACCGGAATCGGGCAGTCACTCTCCGCTCAGGAAGCGCTGAGCCACCTCGAGGTCGCAGGCGAGGCCGGTGGGCGTTAGCTCCGGGCGGAATTCCCATTGCGAGCTGAACGACACGGGCGCAGCGAGATGATCGGGGTCTTCGAGCCATGCTTCGTAGTCGAGGTACTTGCGGTCAGCGTTCAGCGAGAAGCGCTCGACGACGTGCTTGCCGGCGCCCGACGGAATGCCGAACGCGAG
>DATCIQ010000063.1:0-10069 GCA_036507635.1 Gammaproteobacteria bacterium | reverse complement strand
AAGCCGTCGTTAATGTAGGTAGCGTAGTTGATGAAGCTCCCGCCGGTAGCGAACCGGTTGTCGTACGCAATATCGGTTCCTGCCTCGTACGTGCCGTTGGCGTTGTTATCGAAAAAGATCGGCACGAGCGTGGCCGCCGTCTGGCTGAAGTACGGGTTCGGCGTGAACGTGCCGCCGAGCGTCGGCGACAGGATCGCAATGCTCGAGCCGCTATGATCTTTCGCCGCCACGAGAACGCCGGGTTGAGACTCCGAATCGTCGTTCACGAAGCTCGCCGCGAGATTCACCTCGAAGTTGTCGCTCGCCACCCAGCGCAGGCTCATGCGGCCCGCCGCGTAGGACTGACCGCCTTCCGTGCCGAGCTCGCACCCGAAGCTCGGCGCATACGTCGGCAAGCCGCCCGGGGTACCGGGGGGCGGCAGGCTGTTTACACAAGCGTAATCCAAGCGCGTGATGTACCCGTCGCTCGTGCGCGCGATACCGGCAATGCGCGCGAAGAGCTTGTCCGGTATGAGCGTCATGCCGGCCGCACCCTTGACTTCCGTGCGGTCGAAATCGCCCACGGTCAGACCGACGTTGGCGTCGTCGGTGCCGTCCGCCTTGCGCGTGAAAAGTTTGATGGCTCCGCCGATTGCATTGCGTCCGGCGAGCGTTCCTTGCGGGCCGCGTAGCACCTCGACGCGGTCGAGGTCCAAGAGGTCGAGCACGTTGCCCGTGATCGTCGAGTAGTAGACGTCATCGACATAGATGCCGACGCCTGGCTCCACGGACGGGTTGAAGTCCGTCTGGCCGATGCCGCGAATGAATGCGACGAGGGCGTTGCCGAACGCGGAGCCCGCGGGCCTCAATGAGACGTTCGGCGTTTGCGCGGTGATCTGCGCAAGGTTGGTTTGGTTCCGCGATTCGAGCATGTTGGCGTTGATCGCGGTGATGGAGAGCGGCGTGTCCTGCACGTTCGCTTCGCGGAACTCGGCCGTGACGATGATTTCTTCTAAGCCTGCGCTCGCGCCCCGCTCGTCCTGCGCCCACGCGACGTGCGATGCGCTCGACCCATAACCTGCGAGTGCCGCGATGGCCGCGGCACGCAATGCTTTAGTCTTCATGAAGCCCCCTAACCTTACCCAGGTTGCAGAATTGCGACGGTGTAGTGCGGCACCGGCGCATCGGGATTCTGGTTCATTACTGACCGGCGAAACAGTAATGCTCGATGCTAACGGTAGGGATACCTGCCTTGCGGTGCCCGGCAAGCGAGGGGATTTTCGCGATCGCCGCAGCCCGTGATCTGAAGTCAACCCGCAGTGGGCGAGACCTGGAGGGTCGGCCTGTGTGCGGCTGCGGCAAAGCCTCGGGACCCGTTGTGCGACCGCAACACCGCTTGGTCCCCCGTGGACCTTTTGAAAGTGGTGGGCCCGGTAGGACTCGAACCTACGACCAAGGGATTCACTGTGCCCCGCCGTTTCCAGAGGGAGTGGACTATCTCTTCACCCGCAAGTTGCCTTGGTAGGGTGCGGGACGCTCATGCCTGTCATCAAGAGCACTCGAAGCTCTCAGGTAGTCTCTGCACCGTCCGCCGGTGCACCGGCGGCTTGGCTCAGGATTGCCGGCGCGGTGTTGAGACGCGCTACGGTTTCCCTGAATTCATCCCGTTCACTTTGCCGCTTTCGCGGCGAAGGCACCTTTTTCGATGAGTCCCCTGCTCTAACCAACTGAGCTACAGGCCCACGGACACTATCGTACCACCGGCGTGCCGCGGATCGTTGGCACCGCTGAGCGAGCTCGCGAAGGCGATCAACTGAAAGATCGCGAGCGAAGCTCGCTCCTACAGAGGTGGTGTCTCCTGTAGGAGCGAGCTTCGCTCGCGATTCGTCAATCTTCGACGAGGAAGCTGCGAAGCTGATCGGAGCGCGACGGATGACGCAGCTTGCGCAAGGCCTTCGCCTCGATCTGCCGAATCCGTTCGCGCGTGACGTCGAACTGCTTGCCGACTTCCTCGAGCGTATGATCGGTATTCATGTCGATGCCGAACCGCATGCGCAGCACTTTCGCCTCGCGCGGCGTCAAGCCCGCGAGCACGGCATGCGTCGTTTCCTTGAGGCCTTCGTCGGTGGCGGAGTCGATCGGTGACGCTACACCCTGGTCTTCGATGAAATCGCCGAGATGCGAATCCTCGTCGTCGCCGATCGGCGTCTCCATGGAGATCGGCTCTTTTGCGATCTTCAATACTTTGCGCACCTTGTCCTCGGGCATCTCCATGCGCACGGCGAGCTCGTCGGGCGTCGGCTCGCGCCCCATCTCCTGGAGCATCTGTCTCGAGATCCGATTGAGCTTGTTGATCGTTTCGATCATGTGCACGGGAATGCGGATCGTGCGCGCTTGATCGGCGATCGAGCGCGTAATGGCCTGCCGAATCCACCACGTCGCATAAGTAGAGAACTTGTAGCCGCGGCGGTATTCGAACTTGTCGACCGCTTTCATGAGGCCAATGTTGCCTTCTTGAATGAGGTCGAGAAACTGCAAGCCGCGGTTAGTGTATTTCTTCGCTATCGAGATGACGAGACGCAAATTGGCCTCGACCATCTCTTTCTTCGCGCGTCGTGCCTGTGCTTCGCCGAGCGAGATCTCGCGGTTGATGTCTTTGATCTCGGTGATCGACAACGACGCGATTCCTTCGAGCTTCTGCAGCCGCTTCTGCGCGCGTACGATCTCTTCCTTGAGCTTGGCGAGAGCCGATGAATGCTTGCGCTTGGCACGGATGTGCTTGTCGACCCAAGACGCGTTGGTTTCGTTCTTGGGGAAGCTCAAGAGAAAGTCCTTGCGAGGCATGCCCGCGTCGCGTACGCAGATCGCCATGACTTGGCGCTCCTGCGCGCGAATGCTGTTCACCGTGTCGCGCAACTGTCCGACGATTTGGTCGAATAGCCTCGGCGCGAGCTTGAGCTCCATGAATTCGTTGGTGAGGCTCTTGAGCACCTTCTTGGTGGCCGGGTTCTTGAGGCCGCTGCCCTGGAGGAACTCGACGTAGCGCTTGTGCAGGCGCTTGATCTTTTTCAAGCGCTTGGCCACTTCCTCCGGATCGGGGCCGGTATCCGCGCTCTCCTCGTCGGTGCCTTCCTCGTCGCTTTCTTCGATGACGGGGCGCGCTGCGGGATCCGCGATCTGTTCGTTGGGATCGATGAAACCGACGATGAGATCTTGGAGCCGCGCCTCGCCGCGTCCGACTTGCTCATAGGCGTCGAACATGAGGTCGAACGTGAGCGGAAACTGAGCGAGCGCAGTGCGCACCTGGTCGAGGCCTTCTTCGATACGCTTCGCGATGCGGATTTCGCCTTCGCGTGTCAGGAGCTCGACCGTGCCCATCTCACGCATGTACATGCGCACGGGGTCCGTCGTGCGGCCGAATTCCGCGTCGACGGTCGCAAGCGCCGCAGCCGCTTCCTCGGCCGCATCGTCATCCGTGGAGACCGCCGAGTCGGACAACAGCAACGACTCGGCATCCGGTGCCTTCTCGTACACCGTGATGCCCATATCGTTGATCATGTTTACGATATCTTCGATCTGCTCCGGATCGACGATATCGCTCGGCAAATGATCGTTGACCTCGCCATAGGTCAGATACCCTTGCTCCTTGCCCTTCGCGATGAGCAACTTGAGCTGGGATTGGCGTTCGTCTTCTTGGGGCTGAGCCTGTGCTTCCATGAATTGCGCGTCCCTCTCTCTAGAACGAGCTAAACAGCCTAATTTACCTAAACTTAGGGGGCCGGACCAGGTACTAGTTCCGTGGCCCCACCCGTCCTTACGCGCGGCCGGGGCCGCCTTCCGGCGGCGACGGGCCGCGTCTTTTCACAGCCGCCGCGGCCGTCGATCGCCGCTGGGCGGCGACGAGGCGGTTCAAGCTGTCGGCGAGCACCGCAGGGGCGACGGTCTCGTCGTCGAGGATTTCCTCGGCAGCGAGAGTCTTCAAATAGGGCTCCTCGGGGTGCTCCCGGAACGTTTCAATGAGCTGACCGGTCATGAAGTCGGGGTTCTCCGCCGTCATTTCAAGGAGGCGCCGCAAGAGGTCGGCGCCGGGAAGATCGACCGTATCGAGACCCTCGATCCTCCCGACGCGGCCGGCGGCGCCCGGGTAATGCAGGATTAGCCTGATGATCTTGGCTATCGAGCTGCGTTTCCCGCCGCCTCGCGCGCGCCTCGGCGCCGGCGGGGCGGACGTCGACCGCGTCTCTGCGCCAAGCACTTCCTTGAACTCCGCCACGGACATGCCCACAAACTGCGCGAGGTCATCGACGAGCAGTCGCCAGTAGATACCGCCTTCGGAAAGCCGGCTCAGCAGGGGCAGAACGAGCCCAACGAGCTTTGCACGGCCGTCACTGCTCTCGACATCGACCTGCCCTTTGAGCGTGTCGAGCAAGAATGTCGACAACGGCACGGCTTGACGAAGACGGCTGCGGAACTCGTCGGCGCCGCGGCCGCGCACGAAAGAATCCGGATCGTCGCCTTCGGGCAAGAGCAGGAACTTGAGCTCGACATTGCCGCCGCCGAAGGGCAACGCCGCTTCGGCCGCGCGCCACGCAGCCGCGCGTCCCGCGCGATCGCCGTCGAAGCAAAACACTACGGCGTTGGCAAGGCGCGTGAGTTGCCGCACATGGTCCGCCGTGGTCGCCGTGCCGAGCGTTGCCATTGCGGGCTCGATGCCGTATTGCGCGAGAGCAGCGACGTCCATGTAGCCCTCGACGACGAGGATCTGCTCGGGGCGGCCGGGGCGCTGCCGTGCCTCATAGATGCCGTATAGCGTCTGCCGCTTGTGGAAGACCGGTGTCTCCGGGGAGTTCAAGTACTTCGGTTCCCCCGCGCCGAGCACACGTCCGCCGAAGCCGATTACGCGACCTCGCGAATCGCGAATCGGGAACGTGATGCGGTCGCGGAACGCGTCGTAATGGCGGCCCTGCTCGTTTACTTTCACGAGTCCCGCTTCGACAAGGCGCTCGAGCCCGCGCGCCGTTCCGCCGAGCGCGCTCATGAGCGTGTCCCAGGCGTCGGGCGCATAGCCCACGCCGAATCGCGACGCGGTGGCGCCGTCGATGCCGCGGTGTTTCAAGTAGTCGACGGCAACGGCGTGCTCACGCAGCGCGCGACGATAAATTTGGTCTGCCTCCCGCAGAACTTCGTAGAGCCCATGAAATTCCTCCTGGGGCTCCTCGCGGCCGTCGAAAGGCACCTCGAGCCGCAGCATGTCGGCGAGCGCTTCGACGGCCTCCGGGAAACTGCGGTTCTCATAGCGCATCATGAAATCGATGGCATTGCCGTGCGCACTGCAGCCGAAGCAGTGATAAAAACCTTTCTCCGGGCTCACGGAAAACGACGGCGTCTTTTCGTTATGGAAAGGGCACAAGCCCTTGTAGTTGCTGCCGGCCTTCTTGAGCGCAACGCGCGCGCCGATCACGTCGAGCAGATCGGCGCGCGCAATGAGCTCATGAATGAAGGTTTGTGGTATGCGCCGGCTCATGCACGAGGCCGTTGTTGCGGCGCCTAAGCATAGCAATAAAGGCGGCTCACCCGGTGCCGAGCAGAGCGCGCACGCGCGCGTTCACGGCGCTCATGTCCACGCGTCCCGCTGCCTTCGTCTTGATGGCGCTCATGACCTTGCCCATATCCTTGACGCTCGCGGCGCCGGTCTCGCGAATGACGTCTGCGATGAGCGCGTCGAGCTCCGGCGCGCTCAAGCGCGCGGGCAGATACTGCTCGAGAATCGCGATCTCCACCGACTCCTTGGCAACGAGATCGTCGCGGCCGCCGCTTTGATACTGTGCGACGGACTCACGACCTTGCTTGATGAGCTTTTCCAGCACCGCGACGACGCCGGCATCATCGAGCGTAGTGCGCGAATCTACCTCGCGCTGCTTTATAGCCGCGAGCGCGAAGCGCAGCACACTGAGGCGCGGCTTGTCGCCGGCTCGCATGGCCGCATTCGTGTCTTCTTTCAGGCGTGCCGTCAGGGACACGGGACCGCGTGCTTGGGCTCGATTAGAACAGCCGTTTGCGGCGAGAAACCGTGCGCGTACTGCGTTTCATGTGCCGCTTGATTGCGGCCGCCTTCTTGCGCTTGCGCTCTTGCGTCGGCTTCTCGTAGTACTCTCGGCGTCGTAGCTCTGTCAAAATGCCGGCCTTCTCACACGCACGCTTGAAGCGACGCAGGGCTGCATCGAAATGTTCGCTTTCTCTTATACGGACGCCGGGCATCGAGCACTCACGGTTGGTTGGCGCAAAAAATAGGCCGGCTAAAGCCGGCACTCAAGCAGTACATTTTAGCCGGGTCCGCCCGGAAGTGTAAAGAGCACATGATGATCCTCGGTATCGAAACGAGCTGCGACGAAACCGGCGTAGCCGTGTACGCGCAGGGCCGCGGCATCTTGGCGGATGAGCTCGCGAGCCAGACGGGCATCCACGCGCCCTACGGCGGCGTGGTGCCCGAGCTTGCCTCCCGCGACCATATCGCGAAGCTCGCGCCCATGGTGGAGTCGGTGCTCGGCAGCGCGGGAATTGCGCTCGCAGAGCTCGACGGCATTGCCTACACGGCAGGGCCCGGCCTCATCGGTGCGCTCATGGTCGGCGGATCGCTCGCAGGCGCGCTGGCCTTGGGACTGCGCATCCCCGCGATTCCGGTTCACCACATGGAAGGTCATTTGCTTGCGAGCATGCTCGAATCGCCGGCGCCGGATTTCCCGTTCCTCGCGCTCTTGGTCTCGGGCGGGCATACGCAGCTCGTCGCCGTCGCCGGAATCGGCCGGTATCGCATCGTCGGCGAGACGCTCGACGACGCTGCCGGGGAGGCTTTCGACAAGGTCGCGCGCCTGCTCGAGTTGCCGTACCCGGGCGGGCCGGCGCTCGCGGCACTGGCCGAGAGCGGCAACCCGGAGGCGTTTCGGTTCCCGCGGCCACTCAAGCATCAGGGCCTCGATATGAGCTTCAGCGGTCTCAAGACAGCGGCGCGGTTGGCGATCGAGGCAGTGCGGGGAGCCGCCGCAGCACCTTCCGACATGATGCGTGCCGACCTCGCCGCATCCTTTCAGGCCGCGATCGTCGATACGCTGACGGCGAAGTGTGCGCGGGCCTTGGCGGAAACGGGGCTCGACCGGCTCGTCGTCGCCGGCGGGGTGGGCGCGAACCGTGCGTTGCGCGCGGCGCTCTCGCGTTGCGGCGCCGAGAACGGCGTCCGCGTGCACTACCCGCGGCCCGCGCTCTGCACCGACAACGGCGCCATGATTGCGTACGCGGGCGCGTGTCGACTCGAGCAGGGACCGGCGGCGCCGGCCCGCATCGTCGCACGGCCGCGCTGGCCGCTCGACGAGCTTATGCCGCCGGCGCGCCATTGAGCACCGAGGAGAGCACCGTGGACCGAATATTTTTGCGCGATCTCAGAATCCAAACCGTCATCGGCATTTGGGAGTGGGAGCGGCGCGCTCGGCAGACCGTGAGTCTCGACCTCGAGATGGCCGCCGACGTCCGCAACGCCGCGCGCTCCGATTCGATCGATAGCAATCTCAACTACAGGGACATCGCCAAACGTCTCATCGCCTTCGTCGGCGATTCACAGTTTCAGCTCGTCGAGTCGCTGGCGGAAGCCGTCGCCAAGATCGTCGTCCAGGAGTTCGGCGTGCCGTGGGTGCAGGTCAGCATCGCCAAGCCCGGAGCCATCGAAGGGTCGCGCGAAGTCGGTGTCGTCATCGAACGAGTTACGGCGGACTATGGTTGAGGTCTTCGTCGGGCTCGGCAGCAATGTCGCGCCCGAGCGCCATCTTTCTTTCGCCGTCGCTTCGTTGACTCGACATTTCGGGCTCCTGCGCTGCTCACGCGTCTACCAGAGCGCGCCTTTCGGCTTCAGCGGCGCAGACTTCCTCAATATGGTCGCGGGGTTCGCAAGCGTCCTCCCTGCGCAGACCGTCGAATCGCTATTGTCCGACGTGGAGCAGGCCGCAGGCCGTCCGCCGAATAGTGGACGGTCGGGCCCGCGTACGCTCGACCTCGATTTGCTGCTTTACGGCGCGCGCGTCGATCCGGCGTTGCGCCTGCCGCGTGTGGACGTGCTGCAATACCCCTTCGTCCTTGCGCCGCTCGCCGAGCTTGCACCTGCCTTGCGCCATCCGGTCACGGGTATCTCGATCGACGCCGCTTGGCAACGCGTGGCAGCGACGCGTCCACGCATGAGTTGCCGCGGCGCGCTCGACGCGCTGACTTGACGCGCTACCAGCCGACGCTGCGGCCGCCGTCGACGGCGATGATTTCACCCGTGATATAGGGCGCGTCGCGCACGAGAAAGAGCACCGTGGCGGCCACGTCCTCGGGCTCCCCGGGCCGGCCCAACGGGATTTGGCGAATGATGCTCTGCCGAGTCTTCTCCGGCACTCCGGGTTCCGGCCAAAGCACGGCCCCTGGCGCGACGCCGTTGACGCGAACCTTCGGCCCGAGATCCTTCGCCAGCGAGCGCGTCAGCATCGCGAGCCCCGCCTTGGCCGTGCCGTAGACCACGTGCTGCGACAGCGGCCGTTGCGCGTGGATATCGACGATATTGATGATCACGCCTTGCGCTTTTTCGAGGTACGGCAGCGCGTATTGGCAAAGAAACAAGGGCGCTTTGAGGTTGCCGTCCATGAGGTCATGCCACTGCGCCTCGGTCACGGACGTGAGCGGCGTCGGATAGAAGCCCGACGCGTTGTTGACGAGTATATCGAGTCTTCCCGACCGCTCGACGACCTCGGCGACGAGCGCGCGGAGTTGCGCCATCTGCTTGAGATCGGCGCCGAGCGCGAACGCCGAGCCGCGGCGTTCGGCGTTGAGCTCGGCCGCGAGGGCCTCGGCTTCCTTTGCCGACCTAAAGTAATGAATCGCGACGTTCGCGCCGGCACCGTGCAGCGCGCGCGCGATCGCCGCCCCGACGCGTTTGGCGGCCCCTGTCACGAGGGCCCACTGACCGGCGAGCGTCCGTGATTGTGTTGACTCGGCCAACTTGGACTCCATCCGTGTCGGGTGGGCGCTAAGGTTACACTATTCGCCGTTCCCGGCTCCGCGCGTCTCGATGAGGCTCGAATCCCGCCAACTTCCCACGCCCCATCCCGCTCAGTTCGAGCGCACCGTGGCGCTCGCCGCGCGCATCCGCGACGAGATCGAGCGCTCGGGCGGATGGATGCGCTTCGACCGCTATATGCAGATGGCTCTCTACGAGCCCGGCCTCGGTTATTACGGCGCACCCAGCGTGCAGCTCGGCGCCGACGGGGATTTCACGACGGCCGCCGAGCTCGGCACACTGCTGCCGCGCGCCATCGCGGCTTGGTGCAACCCGCTTTTCGGCGAGCTCGATGCGCCGGTAATTCTCGAGCTCGGGGCAGGCACCGGCGCGCTCGCTGCTACTCTGCTCGAAGAGTTGACTGCGCGCGGCCGGCAGGACTTGCGTTATTTGATTCTCGAGCCGAGCGCGAGCTTGCGTCTGCAACAACAACAACGATTGCAGGCATTCGCGGATCGCGTGGCATGGCTCGACCGATTGCCCGAGATGCCGCTCGAGGGACTCATCCTCGCGAACGAGGTCGCCGACGCGTTGCCCGTTGTGCGCTTCACGAAGTCCGCGCGACGTGCGCTGCCGATCGGCGTGGCCGTGGAGCATCAGGGCTTTCGTTGGCAAGTCGGCCCCGAGGACCAGGAGCTCGAAAGTGCTGTCGAAAGCCTCGAAGAACGGTTGGCGGCCGCGTTGCCGCAAGGATATCGCGCCGAGATTTGTCTGATGCTCGAGGCATGGGTCGAAGCGCTTGCGGACTGCTTAAGTCGCGGTGCGCTGCTCGTGATCGACTACGGCTTGCCGCGCCGTGAGCTCTATCACGCCGAGCGCAGCGATGGCACGCTGATTTGTCACTACCGGCATCGCGCGCACGGCGACCCGTTCATCTGGCCGGGACTTCAGGACCTAAGCGCCTGGGTCGATTTCAGCGCTTGCGCGGATGCGGGCCGCAACGCCGGCTTGACCGTGTCGGGCTTCACGACGCAAGCGCAATTCCTGCTCGAGACGGCCGCAGCCGGTGCC
>DATCIQ010000062.1:0-2561 GCA_036507635.1 Gammaproteobacteria bacterium | reverse complement strand
AGGCCCTAGGCTGTCGAGGTACTGAGACGTTTGCTCGGTCTTGCGCATCTCCTGGACGATCGCCGAGAGCGGATGCAGCTTCCGGCCGAGCAAGCCGATGATGAAATCGTTGTCGTTCTTGTCGAGCCCGTGACACGCGAGACGCACGTCGGTAACGTGCCCGCCCGCGCCGTAACGTTTCGCGAGCGTGCCGTGCTCGGCGAGAATGCGCCGCTGGTGATCGGTAGGAAGCGTCTGAAATTTCTTCGCGCGCTGCAGCGGATACCACACGGCCCATTCGAAGTCGCGGCTCAACAGTCTTTGCTTCGGCCTCACGAGCAGCGTGTCCTCGAGGTCGGGCTCGTAACCGATCGAATAGCTCCGTCCGAGCATGTCGAATTCCGGCTTGTGCACGTATTGCGCAAACGGCGCTTGGCCGAGCGCGTCGCGGAGCTTCGTCACGAAGTATTCCGGGTGCTCGCTCGGCACCATGAGGGCGACGCCTTGCGGATCGTTCGCATCGAGGTACAGCACGCCTTCGATGCCGGCCTCCTCGAGCGCCCGTGCCGCGGTGTTCGCGTCGCGACATCCGCCGAAGGCCGTAAATTTCATGAACAGGCGCCGATCGAGAGAGATTGGTTGACCCGCGCGCAGTCCTTTTTCGCTGAGGTCGAGCGGCTCGGGTTCCGGTGGGCGATTCGTGTTTGAAGTGCTCATGTCTTCTCCTCGTGCACGACCTCGATGAGCGCCTCGACGCTCGCGAGCGGCGTCTCCGGCAGAATACCGTGGCCGAGATTGACGATGTGCCCCGTCGGGCGTACTTGGCCCAACAATTTACGGGCTTCGCGGCGCGTCACGTCGGCGCCGGCGAGGAGCACCGCGGGATCGAGATTGCCCTGGACGGCGCGCGTCGGGTAGCGGCGCTGCAGGTCGCCTAGATTCAGGCGCCAGTCGGTCGCGAGTACTTCGGCGGGGAGCTCCGCGTACGCCTCGACGAGATGCGGTGCATTCTGCAAGAACAGGATGCGCGGCACGCCGGCCGCGCCGACGGCCTCGAGCAACGATTCGAGATGCGGCTTGATGAGGCGCCGCCAATCTTCGAGCGACAATAGCCCCGCCCACGAATCGAAGATCTGCACCGCATCTGCGCCCGCTCGAGCTTGGCGAATCAGATAGCTCGCCATGTGCCTCGCCAAACGGCCCAAAAGGCCGTCGAGCAGGTCCGGTCGGGACGCCGCGAAGCTGCGGAGCGTCGGGAATTCCTTCGTGCCGCGGCCCTCGATGAGATACGCCGCAAGCGTCCAAGGCGCGCCGCAGAAGCCGAGCAGCGCCGTCGACGCAGGCAGCTCGGCGCGCGCGAGCTCAAGCGCTTGCATGACCTCGGGAGCGACCGTTTCGGGCTCCGGCTCGCGAAGCTGCGCGATGCCGGCCGCATCGCGAATGGGCTGCGCGACGACGGGACCCGGATCGAACTCGAAGTCGATGCCGAGAGCGGGCAACGGGCTCATGATGTCGGCAAACACGATCGCGGCGTCGAGCGGGAATCGGCGCATCGGCATCAACGTCACTTTGGCCGCGAGCTCGGCGTTCGTCGCCAGCGCTTTGAAGCTGTGCACCTTGCGGAACTCCCGGTATTCCGGCAGATACCGCCCGGCTTGCCGCATGATCCACAACGGGCGGCGCGGCGTGCGCTCGCGGCGGAGCGTCTGCAACAAAAGCTTAGTCATCGTGCTGCGACGGAGCTTCCGCCGGCGCGCGCGTGAAGCGATAGCCGACGCCGCGCACGGTATGAAAGTGCAAAGGGGCTTCGGGGTTACGCTCGAAACGCTTGCGCAGGCGAACGATGAAGTTATCGACCGTGCGCGTCGACGGGAACACCTCGTATCCCCAGACGCGGTCGAGGATGTCCTCGCGCGTGACGATGCCGCCCGCCCGTTCGGCGAGCACCTTGAGAATCATCGCCTCCTTGTGCGTGAGGCTGTGCTCGGTGCCATCCCACGCACGCGCCTGATAAGTCTCGAAATCGATGTGGTTGCCCTCGAAGCTCAACGTCGCCTCGTTCTGACCGTACCACCGGCTTCTGCGCAGGATGGCCGCCACGCGCAGCAGCAGCTCTTGCAGATGAAAGGGCTTGGACAGATAGTCGTCGCCGCCGGCCTCGAGGCCGCGGATCCGGTCCTCCGGACCGCCCTTGACCGTCAAGAACAGCACGGGCGTCTGGATGCCGTCGCGACGCAGCCGCTCGCAGAGCTCGAGCCCGTCCATGTTCGGCATCATGACGTCGAGCACGATGAGGTCGAAGCCCCCTTTGCCGATGACGGCGAGGCCCTCGCGGCCGTCGTACGCAACCGCCGTCTCGTAGCCTTCGGCCCGAAGATTCTCGCGGATGCCGTCGGCGAGATGCGCCTCGTCGTCGACGACGAGAATACGCGCCGGCGTTCTCATTGCGGCGTGCTCTTCCGCCACGTGACCGTGACCGTTGCGCCGCGCCCGGCGCCGGAGCTCTCTGCGCCGACCGCAGCCCCGCACATCTCGGCCAAACGTTTGACGAGATACAGCCCCAAACCGGAGCCCGGTGTCGT
>DATCIQ010000061.1:0-9281 GCA_036507635.1 Gammaproteobacteria bacterium | reverse complement strand
CTATGCGCTCGAGGCCGTGGAAGGCGTCGCGGAGGTCGCCTCCGTCGGCGGCTTCGTCAAGGAATACCAGATCAACGTCGATCCAAACAAGCTCTCGAGCTTCGGTATACCCTTGCCGAAAGTCATCTCTGCGGTACGCGCGTCGAACAACGATGTTGGCGGCCGCGTGCTCGAGGTCGCCGGTCATGAGCAGTTCATCCGCGGCCGCGGCTACGTGAAGTCCGTCGAGGACTTGGAGCAAGTCGTGCTCGGCGTCGGCGAGAGCGGCGTGCCGATCCGGGTCGAGGACGTCGCGAGCGTGAGCTTGGGGCCGGAGTTGCAGCGCGGCCAGGCCGACCTCGACGGCGAAGGCGTGACGGTCGGTGGCATCGTCGTCATGCGCTATGGCCAAAACGCGCTGGACGTGATCGGCCGCGTCAAGGCTCGGATCGCGCAGTTGCGACCCTCGCTCCCGCCCGGCGTCGAAATCGTACCGGTCTACGACCGCTCGAGCCTGATCGAGCGCGCGATCGACACGCTCGAGCGCACGCTGATCGAGGAAATGATCATCGTCTCGCTCGTGATCGGCGCCTTCCTGTTGCACGTGCGTTCGGCGTTCATCGCGATCCTCACATTGCCGATCGCGATCCTCCTGTCGTTCATCCCGATGTTCTACCAAGGGCTAACGGCAAACATCATGTCGCTCGGCGGGATCGCGGTCGCGATCGGCGCGATGGTCGACGCGGCGATCGTCATCATCGACAACATACACAAGCGGCTGCAGGGCCAGAGCCTGGCGGGAGAGAGCAGAGTCCGCACCATCATCGAGGCGATGCAGGAGGTCGGCCCCACCATCTTCTTTTCGCTCTTGATCATCACGGTTTCGTTCGTGCCCGTGTTCGCGCTCGAAGGCACGGAAGGGCGGCTGTTCAAGCCGTTGGCGTTCACGAAGACCTACTCGATGTTCTTCGCCGCGCTCTTGTCGGTCACGTTGATCCCGGCTCTTGCCGTATTGTTCGTCAAGGGGCGGATTCGCGGCGATCAAAGTTGGCTCAATCGCTCCCTCAAGGCGGTCTATGCGCCGGTAATCCACTTCGCGGTCAAATGGCGCTGGCCGGTCGTGATTGCGGCCGCCGTCGCATTGATCGCGACCGTGCCCGTTTACCGCTCGCTCGGCAACGAGTTCATGCCGCCGTTGAATGAGGGCAGCATCCTCTACATGCCGACGTCCCTACCCGGCATGTCGATCGCCGAGGCGACGCGCGTCATGCAAACCATGGACCGCGAGCTCAAGAAGCTCCCCGAGGTCGAGCGCGTGTTCGGCAAGGCCGGCCGCAGCACGAGCCCCACCGATCCCGCAGGGCTCGAGATGGTCGAGATCAACATCATGCTGAAACCCGAGAGCCAGTGGCGCGAAGGCATGACCTGGGACGGGCTGATCGGCGAGATGGATAGCTCGATGCGTTTCCCCGGCATGCCGAATATCTGGTGGATGCCGATTCAGACCCGCACCGAAATGCTCGCGACCGGCATTCGTTCCGCGCTCGGCGTCAAGGTCTTCGGCCCCGATCTCGCGACAATCGAGCGCGTCGGCGTCGAGATCGAGCGCGCGTTGCAGGCCGATGAGCGAACGGCGCCGTACACGCGGAGCGCGTTCGCGGAACGGACCACTGGCGGCTATTTCATGGACTTCGACATCGATCGGGCTGCGGCCGCCAGATTCGGCCTGAACGTGGCCGATGTGCAGACCGTGATCGAAGCCGCGATGGGCGGGATGCGCGTCAGCGAGACCGTCGAGGGCCGCGAGCGCTATGGCATTCTCGTGCGCTACGCGCGCGAGTACCGTGACAACATCGAAGCGCTCGAGCGCGTGTTCGTGCCGACGCCGGGCGGCGCGCAGATTCCGATCACGCAGGTCGCCGACATCAACTTTCGCACCGGTCCGCCGTCGATCAGAAGCGAGGACGGCCTACTCGTAAGCTTCGTGTTCGTCGACGTCAGCGAGCAAATCGGCATCGCGGACTACGTCGAGGCCGCCCGCCAAGTCGTCGAGGAGCGCGTCGATCTTCCGGCCGGCTACCGTCTGGATTGGGCCGGTCAGTTCACGTATTTCGAGCGCGCCAAGGCGCGGCTCACGATTCTCGTGCCCCTGACGATCTTCGTGATCTTCTTCATGCTGTACATGCACCGCAAATCGCTGATCGAGACGTTCATCGTGATGACGGCGCTGCCATTCGCAGGCGTAGGCAGCATCTGGCTGCTCGCGGCGCTCGACTACAACTTAAGCGTCGCGGTCGCGGTCGGCATGATCGCGGTCGCGGGGCTCGCCGTCGAGCTCGGGCTGCTCATGATGCTCTATCTCGATCTGGCTTGGCGTCGCTACCGCGACGATGGCTTGATTCGGAGCCGCACTGACCTCACCGCGGCGATCACGGACGGTGCGAGTCACCGCATCCGCCCGATGCTCATGACCGGCCTCGCGCTTTTCATGGGGCTCGTGCCGATCATGTACAGCACGGGATCGGGCGCCGATGTCATGAAACGCATCGCCGCCCCGATGCTCGGCGGCGTCGGTTCGGCGCTGGTCCTCGTATTGATCGTCTTTCCGGCGATCTTCTCGTTTTGGCGCGGCCGCGGATTGCCGGGCGTCGTCGGTGCGGCCGCGAGCGGCAACTGAGGAGCACATCATGGAGAATGGACTCATGCCCAACACGCTGCGGCGCCGGCTCATCGGATCGCTGGTCTATGGCGCGGCGGCCACGCCTGTCGTTGTGCCTTGGCCCGCCGCGGCCGAGACTTTATCGATCGAAGTCTGGACAGGCCCGTCTTGCAGCTGTTGCCACGACTGGATCAAGCACTTGCAGGCGAACGGTTTCGACGTCACGAGCCACGACGGCGGCAACGGCGAAGCACGCGCGCGCCTCGGCATGCCGGTGCGCTACGGCTCGTGCCACAGCGCCGAAATTGCCGGTTACGCGATCGAAGGACACGTGCCGGCGCGCGAGATCCATCGCTTGCTCGAGGAGCGGCCGGACGCGATCGGCTTGTCGGTGCCCGCGATGCCGCGCGGTTCGCCCGGAATGGATGGGCCGGCCTACGGCGGCGTGCTCGACCCTTACGATGTCTTGCTCGTCGCGTGCGAGGGCGACGCCCACGTTTATCAATCCTACCGCTGAAGGAGATCTCGACATGAACTACAAAGCTCGTTCCATGACGGCCGCGTCGATCGCGGCGCTTGTGCTCGTCGCTTGCGGGGAGCGCGCTCCAGTAGACGGCGAAGGCTCGGGAGCCGGCGCGACGCCGGGCGTGCAAGGCGGCCCCCAGGCCGCCGCGGAGCACAGCACGCAAGGCACGTTGAACTCGATCGATCGTGCGGCAGGGACCGTCAACATCTCGCACGAGGCCGTGGCGAGCGCCGGGTGGCCGGCGATGACGATGAGCTTCAAGCTCGCCGATCCGAGCGCGGTTCCGGAGCTCGCGCCGGGTCAGCGCGTCGAGTTCAGCTTCACGACGGACGGCGGCGGGACCGTTACGCGCATCGCGCCGGCCGAGTAGCCGTCCCGCGCTCGCGAGGAGCGGGTCCGCCCAGAGTGGAGTCGGATAGAAGGAGGCGTGGGAAGGTTCGGCCCCGCGCAACCAGGGTCTAGGCTCGCTCGTTGTTGTAAATGAGAATGATTTGCATTCGTCTTGCGGTTGCCCTACCATGCCGGAGTGGGCTGCGGAACCAACGAGGCTTGGTAGTTAGTTTGACGTTGCGGCAACTGTGGAACCGGTACCGAGAAAACCCGCGGCACACCACGATCGCGACGAGCAAGGATCGCCGACCGCAGTCACGAGCGAGGCCTTGCTGGGCAAACGCCGACAGCTATCGATCATCCATAACGGCCAGCGCTACACGCTGAGGATCACTGCGAACAACAAGCTGATTCTGACCAAGTAAACATACCGTCGAGCCAGCCACCCAAGCCCCACGTGGGTCTTAAGGCAGCAAGCCAGACTCCTCTAAACCGGAGACTTCTGCCATGAGACCTCTGCATACCGTCGAGACAATCGTTTGCGTCATCGCGGGCGCGGTTTACGGCGCTCTGCCGCTGCGCGGCGCTGCCGATGACGTGATCGAGGATATCCTCGTCACGGCGACGCGCATACCCCGCAGCATCGAAGACATTGCGGGTACCGTGTCGGTCATCGGCAGCGAAGAGCTCGAACGTCAGATCGCCGATGACCTCGATGACCTCGTGCGTTATCAGCCCGGTGTCAGCATGGATACCGTCGGCCGCGGCGGCAATCAGGGCTTCATCATTCGCGGTATCGGCGGCAACCGCGTATTGACGCTCATCGACGGTGTGCGCGCGAACGACAGCTACGATGCGGTCGTCAGCGGCTACGGCAAGGACGTATTCGAGATCGACGACTTGAAGTCCGTGCAAATCATCCGGGGGCCCGCCTCGGTGCTGTACGGCGCCGACGCCATGGGCGGCGCCGTAATCCTTGAGACCAAGGATCTGCAAGACTACTTGGAAGATGGCGAGAACAAATATCTCGGCGCACGAGTGGCCGGTTCCAGCACCGACGAGCAATACAAGCTCGGGCTTTCGGGCGGCACCGAGGCGGACAACTGGAGCACGCTTTTCCAGTACACGAGACGCGAGTTCGCGGAAAGAGAAGTCAACGACGATGTCGCCCTGAACCCTCTGGACGGCCGGTCCGATGGTCTGATTGTGAAGACGATGCTCATGCCGAACGAGCATCAGGAGCTCGAGCTCGTCCTGGATGCCTTTAGCGAGAACATAGAGTCGCGGCTGGACACCGACGTTGGCGCGAGCGTCACGAGCTCCTTGGGAGACGACGAGACCGACCGGCACAGGATCAGTCTCGACCACCGCTGGCACGGCGATGCCCGCCTCGCGGACGAGGTCGACACGCAGGTCTTCTGGCAAACCACCGACGCACTGCAACACACGGAGCAGAATCGAACGAGTTACTCGTTCATCGATCCGACCGATTTTTCGACTTACGGAGGCACGACAGCCGAGCGGACTAGCGACTTCGAATTCAATCAAGAGATCCGAGGGCTCGGAGTCACGCTTCGGAAGGAGGTTGCGACGGGGGAAGTCGATCACTCGATCGTCTATGGATTGAGCATCGACGAGACGGAGACAGAGCGTCCCCGCAGCCGTTGCGAGACGGAGAGCGCAACAGGCGCTTCGACGTGCAGCATCGCGGCTTACCCATTCGCAGATCCGGAGGTGTTTCCGAACAGGACGTTCCCCGATACGTCGACCACACGCGGCGGCGTTTTCGCTCAGGACGAAATGATCCTCGCCAACGGCAAGGTCACGCTCATTCCGGGGATTCGCTACGACCGTTACGAGATGGACCCGAGCAGCAGTCAGCTCGTGGATGTCGGCGCCTTCGGTTTCGAGGTCGTGCCCGTGGACGAGCACAACGTCTCGGCCAACCTCGGGTTTATTTACGACCTCACTGAGCGGCTCGCGCTGTTCGCGCAGTACGCGGAAGGCTTCCGTCCGCCGAATTTCGAGGAAGCGAATCAAGCCTTCGTCAACCGAGCGTTTGGCTATGCCACGGTGCCGAATCCCGATCTCCGCCCGGAGAGTAGCAAGGGTCTGGAAGTCGGCCTCAAGGCAAGCCGCGAGCGATCTCGCTTCAGCGTAAGCCTCTATCAGAACCGCTATACCGATTTCATCGATACGCAGTTCGCGGGCCTGCAAGACGGCATCAGTCTCTTTCAGCAAAGAAACATCGGCGAGGCCGAGATTGGCGGCCTCGAGCTCACTGCGCTATGGATGCTGTCGGACCGGTGGCGACTCCACGGAGCGCTCGCGTACGCGCGCGGTGACGACAAAGAGAACGATGTGCCGCTCGACTCCGTGGACCCACTGACGAGCGTGCTGGGCGTGGGCTTTGCGGAGCCGAACGACCGGTGGAGCATCGAGACGTTGCTCACGCTGGTGGCCGACAAAGACCGAGTGTCCGCCGAGGACAGGGTCACGGCGAGCGCTTATGGCGTCGTCGACCTCATTGGCCATTACCGGATCACGAGTAGGAGCACATTGCGGATGGGCGTCTACAACCTGTTCGACGAGACCTACGCGCGCTGGGCCAACATCCAAGGTCTGCCCGCTTCGGACGCTGAGATCATCGCCCGCGCGCGGAACCCGGGAACCAATTTGCGCATGAGCTTCAACGTTCACTTCTGACTTCGACGAGGACGAAGACAATGCATTTACTATTTCGCGTCGGCTTGCTCCTATTCGGCCCCGTATCGCTCTGCGCGGCTCAAACGCATGAAGTGGCAAAGGATCACGACGACTTCGGCGTTCTGGTCATGGCGCACGGAGGTGGCGAGGAATGGAACACTGCTGTGCTCGAAGCGGTGGCCCCGCTCGCTCAAGATTGCCGGCTGGAAGTCGCGTTCGGCATGGCCGACGCAGTTTCATTGCAAGACGGCATCACGAGGTTGGAGGTTCACGGCGTGAAACGTATTGGGGTCGTTAGACTCTTCATCAGCGGCGATAGCTGGTACGAGCGGACGCAACAAATACTCGGATTGCTCGAGGGCGCGCCGGACCGGCCGGTCGCTCAAGACCATGATCATCGCTCGACGGACGAACATACGATGGAATTCTGGCAAATCGAAACCGACGCGTCATTCGCACTCAGCCGCGAAGGTCTCGCGGATGCAGAGGAGGTGGGATCCGTCCTCGCCGACCGCGCCCGGCGTCTCAGTGTGGACCCGCAGCATGAGGATGTGCTGATTCTCGCACACGGTCCCGAGGATGACGCCGAAAACGAACGGTGGCTCGCGAGCATCGATGCGCACGCGGACGCAGTCCGCGAGAGCCTGCCGTTCCGTCGGGTCCGTGTGGACTCGCTGCGAGAGGATTGGCCGGAAAAGCGCGACGCCGCCGAACGACGTATACGCGAGTTTGTCCAGACGTCGCTAGACGAGGGCGGCAAAGCAGTCGTGATTCCGTTTCGGGTCCAAGGATTCGGCCCGTACGCCGAGGTTCTGGAGGGTCTGGACTACGTCGCAGACGGCCATGGACTCCTGCCCCACGAAGCCGTAACAGACTGGATTCGGCGCCAGGCCGACGCGCTCCGCGAGGGAACATTCCACGCACCCGGGTATTGAGACCCTGCGGAAGATGCTGAGCCTGAGTGATCACCAATCACTCGCTCCGACTATTCGAACGCGTCTTGCAGGAGCGCGAGAAGCTCGTCTGCATCGATGGGCTTTCTGAGAAGACGACATTTCTTGAGGTCATTCGCGCGGGCCGCTGCCGCCATGGCCGTATCGCCGGTGACGAGCAATGCGGGGATGACGCACCTCGTGATCTCTCGGATCCTGCCGATGGTCTCGACTCCGCCGGGACCGGCATCGAAATGAAGATCGCAGATGACGAGATCGGGCGGGCCCGCCATTTCGGCCAGTCGGTCCCGTGCTTCGTCAAAATGCCCGGCAATGACGGGTCGATAACCCTCGACTTCCAGGAGCATCGCCGTCGCGTTCGCGACCGCGTCGTCATCGTCGACGACAAGGACAATCCGGCCACCGCCACTGCGTACCGCGCGTCTTGGCATAGACGCTGTCGTTGCGAACGTCTCCACACGTGTTCCTCGCGGGACGTTCAACGTGAAGCGAGAACCCTGTCCCGGCGTTGATTCGACCTCGAGGCGCAGCTCCAGCAAATCGGCGACTCGGCGGACGATAGATAGCCCGAGCCCGAGTCCCTCCCTGCGCTCTCCCGGCTGTCGAGGAGCCTGATAAAACTCCTCGAATATAAACTCCAACTCGTTTGCAGGAATGCCGATGCCGGTATCCAGCACGTCGATTTGAACAAAGGTGCTGTGATGCAAACACCGAAGCCGCACGAGCCCCCTCTTCGTATACCGAATCGCGTTGGCGATTAGGTTCTGAACGATCTGTTCGAGCAGCGTGGCGTCGGTGCGAACGACATCGTCGCACTCGTCGACGATCAGCTTGAGTCCCTTGGCTTCAGCCTGAGTGGAGAACTGGCCCCGAAGCCGTTCAAAGATGTGCTTGACGGAACAATCTTCGATGTCCGGCTTGACGGCCCCTGCTTCCAGTTTGCTGATGTCGAGCAGCGAGCTCAGCAGCTCGGACATGGAGCTCAAGGCCTGTGCCTCGCCTGCTGCGATGTCGGCCACCCTGGATCCCGGATCTGCGATTCGGCCGAGCGCGGTGTTGAGCAGCGTCAGCGTCTGTAGCGGTTGACGCAAGTCATGGCTCGCCGCGGCCAGGAACGCGCTCTTGGCACGGTTCGCGCGATCGGCATCATTGCGGGCCTCGACCAGGGCACGCTCGATCGCCCTCCGATCCGTGATATCACGAATAGCGCTCGATACGAGCACACCGGAGCGAGTCTCTACAGGGCTCAAGCTAATCTCGACGGGAAACTCGTGACCGTCACGGTGTAAGCCATAGAGCTCGAACCCCGCTCCCATAGGCCTGGACCTTGGGTTCTCGAAAAAACGGCTCCGGTGCTTGGCATGCACGGCTCGGAAACGCTTGGGAAGCAACGTCTCTACCGGTTGCTCGATGAGCTCCGCGGGTTCGTATCCGAACGTCTCTTCGACCAGAGCGTTCGCAAATACGATGACGCCGCGTGTGTCGACGATTACCGTCGGATCGGGGGCAGCGTTGAGCAATTTTGTCGCCAGTTCGCCCGTGAGGTCCATGATCGTCCACTTCTCTTGTAGCGATGATCGCGTGCCCGTCGCCTGTCGGCGAGATCGGTTTCGCAAGATTACGCCACGCGGAACGGTATGCAATACGTGCTGTGAATGGAATGAGTCCTTCGATGCGCGCCGCCGGCCCTGACTTGAATGTTACGTGCAGGTTCTGGACGCGCTGCACATACGTAAATGTTCGGATGCCGTCAAGCTGTGATGGAGGCTAAGTTGTCTGTCGTACCGCAGAGCGGAGTAATCATGGCAATGACCGTTAACGAGCTCGCGAAGCGGGCGCGCGTTCAAGCGCACGTCGTACGCTATTACACACGCGCGGGTCTGCTTCGGCCTCGCAGGGATCCGGCAAACCGCTACCACCTGTACCGGGATGCGGACGTGACGCGCCTCCGATTCATTCGGCGCGCCAAGCTTTTGGGGTTCAGGCTGGGGGATATCAGCCAGATTCTGCGTGATGCCGATCGGCGGCAGTCGCCATGTCCTAAAACACGACGGATTATCTTGGACAGACAGAAGGAGAGCGAACAGCGGCTTTCTGCACTCCTTGCCTTGCAGGGCCGAATGCAGAA
>DATCIQ010000060.1:0-25668 GCA_036507635.1 Gammaproteobacteria bacterium | reverse complement strand
GGCTTGCGATCCGCGAGGTACTGAACGATGACGGGGCCTTCGGTCAATACTTGGCCGTCGTCGAGCTCCAGCGCCGGAACGTAGCCCTTGGGGTTGACCGTATTGAAATCTCGCCCGCTCTCGGTCTTTCTCGTGCCGAACAAGTCCACCTTGTCGAGCTTCAAGTCCATGCCGGCTTCGCGCGCGACGATGTGCGGCGACAGCGAGCACGCACCGGGTGCGTAGTAGAGCTTCATAGAGGTGTCTCCTCGGCGGCTCACGCCGCGATCGTCGACCAATTCTCCACGAGATGCGCGGCCGTGCGCCAGGCGAGCGCCTGCGCCGTCAGCGTCGGGTTGTGCGCGCCGCTCGTGCCCATGACGGAGGCGCCCAAGATGCCGAGGTTCGGCACCTCGTGCGCAAAGCCGAAGCGATCGACGACGTTCGTCTCCTGATTGTCGCCCATGCGCGTGCCGCCGTACGCATGCGTCGAGACGCCCATCGTGCCGATCGGCCCGCGGAGCGTCGCAATCGCGCCGGCCTCGCGAAACCATTGCTCCATCTTGTCTTGAATGAACGCGGCGACCTTCTTCTCGTTGTCCTTGTGATCGGCCGTGATGCGGCACACGGGGAAGCCGAGCGGGTCCGTGATCGTCGGGTGCAGATCGAGATAATTGTCCTCGTAGGGCAGCGTCGTCTTTTGCAGATACGAGACGACCCAGCGGTCGGCATTCGCCATGACGAATTCTTTCCACCGTGAGCCCCAACGCGGCGCACGGTCGAACGTCGGCATGCTGGCCGCTGCGATCGGGCGCTGGTCGGAATAGACCCAGAGATTGCCGCCGCCGATGAACTCGACATCGCCGTGATCGAAGTTGTCGTCGGCCCAGTCGTCGATCGCAACGCCTTGCGCGGGCAGGCCGTACCAGCGGTTGAGCTTGTGCGGGAACAGCGCGAGCACGGAGGCGCCCTGATTGTGCGTGAAGTAATGCCGGCCGACTTGTCCGTGATTGTTCGCAAGCCCCTGCGGATAGGCGGGCGATGACGAGAGCAGCAATAGGCGCACGTTTTCGTAGGTGTAACACGCGAGCAGCACCACGGCGGCGGGTTGCACGTAGGTCTCGCCGCCTTTGAGGTATTCGACGCCGCTTGCGCGGCCTTCTTGGTCTACATAGATGCGCGTGACCTCTGCTTCGGTCACGACGTCGAGGTTGCCCGTGCGTTGCGCTGCCGGGATCGTCGACACGGCCGTCGAGCTCTTGGCCGCGACGTGGCAGCCGCCGCGGCTGCAGAAACCGTGGTAAAGACATGCGCTACGGCCTTGATATTGCTCCGAATTAATAGCTGCCGGACCCGGGAAGGGATGCCACCCTAGGCTTCTCGCGGCGCTGTCCATGAGCTCCGTGAACTCGGTGCCGTGCAGCGGCGGCATCGGATAAGCGCGCGACCGCGGACCCTCGAAGATGTTGCCGCGCTCGTCGATGACGCCCAAGACGTTGCCGGCTTGACCCGAGACGCCGAGCGCGTATTCGACTTGATCGTAATAGCGCTCGAGCGCGTCGAGCCCAAACGGCCAATCTTCGACGGTCGAGCCCTTAGGAATGCGCGCCGCGCCGTAGCGCCGCGTCGTCGCGCTCACGACTTCGAAATCCCAAGGATTCAAGCGCCAGCTTTGCGCCCAATAGTGCAGCGTCGTGCCGCCGACGCCGTTCATCATCGGGTGGATCGCGGCGCGCGGCGAATCCGGCGACGCCGCGTTCGGCCGATGCACGGGAATCTCGCGGTTCGCTTTTTGCGCGGCTTGCGGCCACCCGCGATAGTTGTTGCGCAACTCGTCGGGCGCGAAGTCGCGCGGCGTGAGCCACGTGCCCGCTTCGAGGCCGACGACTTTGAGGCCCGCTTCGGTCAGCGGCTGCACCGCCACACCCCCGGCACCGCCGAGCCCGATGACGACAACGTCGGTCTTGCCGAGGCTAACCGTCATCGTGATCTCCCGCGTGCGGGGCGTCGGCGTCGAACATCGACAAGTCGTACGCGGAAACGCGCGTCGGCGTGAGCTCGGCGTTCATGCGCTGTTGCTCTTCGCTGACGGCGAGCCGGATGCCGGGATAACCGATGAGCTCCCAGCCGATGAAATCTCGGTTGCCACCGTAGTGCGGATCGCCGAACGTTCCTTCGATCGTGTGAGCCAGCACGAGGTTGAAGAACGTCGCCGAATCGGGCGCGAAGCCTGCGGCCGTGTTTTGCTCGAGGTCCTCGAGCACCTGATCTTGGCGCGCCGGCTCGAGGTCGGCAAACGAACGATCTGCGGCCCTTTGCGCATACGTCTCGAGCGTGGCCAGACCCGCCGAGTAGACCTCACGCGCACCGGCGAGCGCGTCGCCGAGCGCGCGGTCGATGTAGCGCGTGGCGCCGGCTTCGAGCGCACCCGGGCCGTTCTCGTCGCTCGGGATCAACCGCGCGACGACGGCTTCGAGCGTCTTGGCCTCGGCGGCCGTGAGGTTCGCATACGGCTCGCCGCGGGCTTGCGCCAGCGCGTAGCGGGGCACGGCCGTGGCCGCACTGACTGCCGCGGCACGCTTGAGCATCTCGCGGCGCGACAAGGCTCCGGCCATGAATGCTCCTAGGCGAGAAACGGTAGAAGTTGCGCGAGCGTCTCGTCCGGGTGCGTCTCGTGGAACGAGTGGCCCCCCGGCATCGCATAGCCTGTGACGTTCGCGCCGCGCTCGCGCCAGATCCCGAGCACATCGTAGAGACGCCCCATCGTGCCTTGCTCGGCCCAGAGCACGAGCAGCGGGCATGCGACCTTGACGTGCAAGTCCGCTGCGTCGAGCTCGAGGTCGATCGACGCCGAGGCGCGATAGTCCTCGCACATCGCATGAATCGTCGCGGGGTTCGCGAACGTGCGTTGATACTCGGCCGCGACGATCGGGTTGGGGCCGCCGCGCGGACGGGCGGCCATTTGCTCGGCGATGATGTTCTCCGGAAACGGCGCCGGGCGAATGTAGAGGAACCAGTGGAAGTAGGCATCCACGAATTCCTTGGTCAGATGGTTGTACAAGTAATGCGCGGGCACGATGTCGAGCACGGCGGCCTTCTCGACGCGCTCGGGATGATCGAGCGCCATGCGATGCGTGACGCGTCCGCCGCGATCGTGACCGACGACGCGGAAACGCTCGAAGCCGAAGTGCTGCATGACCTCGACTTGATCGAGCGCCATGGGACGCTTCGAATAATTGGCATGGTTCTCGCCGTCCTCGGGTTTGCTGCTGTCCCCGTATCCGCGTAGATCCGCAGCGACGACCGTGTAGCGCTCCGCAAGCTTAGGCCCGCACGCGAACCAAGACGCATGCGACTGCGGCGCGCCGTGCAAGAGCAGCAGCGGCGGGCCGGCGCCGCCGATGACGCAATTGATCTCGGCGCCGCTCGTCTCGACGCGCTCGGTGCGAAAGCCCGGAAAAAGCTCTGCGTCGGCTTCGTTCGATTGCGCGTCGGCCGACTTGATATTCGCCGTGGCCGCGGCCGCAGTCACGGCCGCGACACCCTTGAGCAGATCGCGTCTCTCCATGAGTTCTCCTTATGCGTCGGGGGGCGGATCGAGATCGAGCGGTCCCGTGCTGTCGCCGAGCTCTGCCGTCTCGACGTCGAGATGATTGAGTATCGTCACCAGCAGATTGCACATCGGTGTATCGAGCGGGTAGGCGAGGTGGCGGCCCGTCGGGATTTTGCCGCCCAGGGAGCCCAATGTCAGGCACGGGATATCCGAGTGACGATGCAAGTTGCCGTTGCCCAGGCCCCCGCCGTAGACGATGAGGCTCTGATCGAGCAGCGTGCCGTCGCCGTCTTGCGTCGCCGCGAGCTTTTCGACGAACTTGCCGAACACGCCGACGTTATGCGTGTCGATGCGTGACTTCTGCGCCATGCGCTCGGGTTGGTCGCGATGATGGGAGATGCCATGGTGGTCGCCGGGTACGCCGATCTGCGCGTAGCTCCGGCCGCTCAGCTCGCGCGAGAAGATCATCGTGAAGACGCGCGTCAAGTCGGTCTGGAATGCGAGAGAGAGCAGGTCGAACATGAGACCTGCGTGCGCTTCGAACGTCTCCGGGATCGACGTCGGCCGGCTCGGCAGCTCGACAGCCTGCTCGCCGCGCGCTTCCGCGTTCGCGATGCGCTGCTCGATGTCGCGCACGGTATCGAGATACTCGTCGAGCTTCGAGCGATCACCGGCGCTCAAGGTTCGCGCCAAGCGCCGCGCCTCTTCTTGGACCGAGTCGAGCAAGCTGCTCGCGCTCTTGATACGCGCGAACCGCTCGGCGCTCGTGCCGCCGTCGCCGAAGAGCCGCTCGAAGACGACGCGCGGATGCGTCTCCGTCAAGTTCGGCGTCGTTTCGTTGCGCCATGAGACCGTGTTCACGTAGAAGCAGTCGCCGGAATCGCAGCTGCCCTGAAAGGGAAAGTCGACGCTGAGCTCGAGCGACTGCACGGGAGAGTCCTTGCCGATTCGTTGTGCCGCGAGCTGGTCGGCGCTCGTCGCGACCTTGACCTCGACGCCGGGGCGCGTGCGGTCGTAGACGTGCACGCCCGTGAGCCACGCGGCCGACGCGCGCGTGTGGTCGCCGGAGCCGTCGCCCTTGGAATCGGCCTCGAGGTGCGAGAGCCCCGTGAGCACGTTGAGCTCGTCGCGCACGCTTTCGAGCGGCACGAGATTCGGCGGCAGCTCGAAGCCTGAGCCTGCCGTCTTCGGCTTCCAGTCGGCGTGAATGATGCCGTTGCCGACGTAGACGTATCCGAGCCGCGGCGGCGCCGCGGGCGCTTGCGCGAACGCCGGAACCATCGCGTCGAGCATCGGCAGCGCGAGCGACGTGCCGAGTCCCCGTAGGAACGTGCGGCGTTCGATCGACTTCTGCGTGACGAACCTCATGGCTCCCCCTGCGCTCGCGCGTCCGCTAGTTGCCGGGCGGGCTCTCGATTGCGCATCCGAAACGGCACACTCGCGACGATGCCCTTAACGATCGATGCGAAGGCGTAATCGTCGTTCGCCGCCGTGCGGACGATCGCGCGAATGGCCGGCGCATCGTAGTATTGGACATTGCGTCCGAGCGCATACATTAGCAGTTTTTCCGTAAACGCACGCGCGAACCGCTCGGGGTGGCTCGTCAAGAATTGCCTCAAGCCCGAAACGCCGTCGATGACGGTCCCGTCGGGCAGCGTGCTCGTCGCGTCGATCGTCTCGCCGGCATCGCGCGTGCGCCACTGGCCGATCGCGTCGAAGTTCTCGAGCGCGAACCCTATGGCGTCCATCTCGACGTGGCACCCCGCGCAGGCCGGGTCGGCGCGGTGCCGGCCGAGCGCGGCGCGCATCGTGAGCGGCGCACCGTCCGTTTCGTCCTCGGTCACGAGGCTCGGGACGTTCGGCGGCGGCGGGGGCGGCGGCGAGGCGAGCAGGTTCTCGAGCACGTACTTGCCGCGCAGCACCGGCGACGTGCGCGTCGAATACGACGTCAGCGTCAGCAGCCCGGCCTTGCCGAGCAACCCCGCGCGCGGACTGTCCGCGGGCAGGACGATGCGCCGAAATTGGCTGCCCTGAACGTTCGGTATGCCGTAGTGGTCGGCGAGCCTTTCGTTGACGAACGTGTGGTCGGCCGTGATGAGATCGAGCACGCTGCGGTTTGCGCGCAGGATGCTGTCGACGAAGAGCTCCGCTTCGCGCGTTAACGCCGCGCGTAGCGTCTCGTCGTAGTCGCGAAACAGGAAGAGATCGGGATCTTTGCCCGCGACGTCGCGCAGGAACAGCCATTGTGCGGCGAAGTTCGTGACCAGCGACTCCGAGCGCGCATCGGCCAGCATGCGAGCGACTTGCGCGTCGAGCACCGCAGCGTCGCGAAGCCGGCCCGCGATCGCGAGGTCCAAGAGCTCGTCGTCGGGAATACTGCTCCATAAGAAGAATGAGAGACGCGAGGCGAGCTCCACGTCGCTGACGGCAAAGGCGCGGCCCGCAACGGCGGGCGGATCCCTCTCGATGCGATAGAGGAACTGCGGGCTCACGAGTATCCGCTCGAGCGCACGCTCGATACCGAGCTCGAAGCCGCCGTCGGTGCGGCCCAATGCGTAGAACGGCAGCAGGTCGTCGAGGTCCGTGTCGGTCGCAGGCCGCCGATACGCTCGGCGCACCAAGCGCCCAAGGATCTCGCGCGCGCACGGGAGCTCTTGGGCTTCGGCCTCGGGCGTGCAGACGAAGATGCGGCGGCGGCTCGGCGTATCGCCGGGGCCGGTTGCGTCGTACGGGCCGCTGATCGTGACTTGCTCGATGTCGGGCAGTGTGCCGCGGCTTCTCTGCTTGACGCGCAGCGTCGACTCGTCGAACGCTTGCGTGTGCTCGATGAACGTGACGCCGACCTCGGCCGGTCCCGCTTTGACGGGGATGCGAAGCTCCACCGGTTGCGGTCTCTGCCGGCCACCGGGGCCCGCGGACGATCCGACCGTGGCACGCGCCATCGACTCACCATTGACGAGGATCTCGAGCTCGTGCGCATCGCCGCCGCGCGCGAGCTCGACGGTGAAGACGTAATCCGCGTCGAGCGGAAAGTAGCTATCGCGGACCAAACCGCCGCGCGTGCCGATCGGCAGCCCCGCGACGTGGCCGTCCTGCGGCAGTTGCAGCGGCAGCGTGTAGCGGTTGACGAGCAGCGGCGCGCCGGGATCGCCGACCGCGAGACGACTGACCTTTCGCGCCGCGTCCAGGTAGCGCTCCATGATGGCCGGTGACACGAACAGGAGCTCGGCGATGTTGTCGAACCCGCTGCTCGTGTTGTCTGCCGGTAGCAGGAGCTCGAAGTCGAGCTCCGCGGGCAAGTGCTCGAGCGCGAGCAAGTCGCGGATCGCGTTCCGGTACTCGGTACGCGTCAGGCGGTGCAACGACGGCAACTCGCCGGCATTCGGCTCTGCGGCGGCGTGCACGTCGAGCTCGGATTCGAGGAACGCTTGCATCGCCGCGTAAGTCGCTTCGTCGGGTCGCGGCTCGCCGGGCGGCGGCATCGCACGGTCGCTCAGCTTACGCACGACTTTTTCCCAAATCTCCGCGTGCCCAGCGACGTTCGCGAGCGCGTCCAGCTCGAGAACCAACCCTCCGGATTTCGTCTCGCCGTCGTGGCAGTCGACGCAGTTTGCGCTGATCGCTGCGCGCGTCGCACCGCGCTCGTCCCCGAGCCAGCCTAAACGATCCGTGACCCAAAGCGCCGCGAGCCCGGCCACACCGACGGCCGCGGCCGCGCCCGTGAGTCGCTTTGCTCGGGACCCTACGGCCATTCCGCTTCCCCCTCGCCGGCCACCGGACGCTTTCTATTGTTATCCCACATAACTATATACTGCCTGCTATAGTGTATCGAGCAGCTCGGGGGGAGCGTCATGGTAAATCGCCGCCGCGTCGGGCCCGGACCCTGGTTCTGCGCCGCCCTCGTACTTGCACTATCCCGTCCCGCAGTTTCCGCGGAGCCCTTGATTGCCGCCGTCGATGACCGCGATCAGGGCGCTCTACGCGTGCTGCTCGCCGCAGGCGCCGATGTCAACGCGACGGCAGCCGATGGCTCCACGGCGCTGCACGCGGCCGCGCGCAACGACGACGTCGCGGCCGCGGACATTTTGCTCGCCGCGGGGGCCGACGCCGGCGCCGCGACGCGCTACAACGTGACGCCCCTGGCGCTCGCCGCAATGAACGGCAGCGCGGCGATGATCGCGCGCCTGCTCGAGGCCGGCGCCGACCCGAACGAGACCTCGCGCGAAGGCCAGACGGCCCTCATGAGCGCGGCCCTGAACGGCAACGCGGACGCGGTTGCGCTGCTCATCGAGCGTGGCGCAGACGTCGAAGCGCGCGAGCCCTTCCGCGGGCAGACCACGCTCATGTGGGCGGCCGGCGAAGGCAACGCCGCAGCCGTCGAGGTGCTCGTGGCGGCAGGTGCCGACGTCGCCGCTCGGTCGAACGCCGGGTTCACGGCGCTTCTCTTCGCCGTTCGCGAGAATCGCATCGACGCAGCGCAGACGCTGCTTGAGCTCGGCGCGAACGTGGAGGACCACGCGCCCGACGGCACGACTGCGCTCAACGTGGCCGTGCTCAACGCCTATTACGATCTCGCCGCGATGCTGCTTGATTTCGGCGCCGACCCGAATGCGCCCGACGCGCGCGGTTCGGCGCTGCATACGCTGGCGTGGCTCCACAAGCCGGGCTCGACGTGGGATGCGGCGGCCCTGAGCGCGGAGCCGCAGACGGCCCCGCGCCCGACCGGGGATGTCACGGCGCTCGATCTCGGTCGCAAGCTTCTCGAGCGCGGTGCCGACCCAAACGTGCGCGCAACCTTTCGCGAGCAACGGTTCACGATCGGTCTCGGCACGACGATGAATCCGCCGGGACTCATGCTCGGCCGCCATTATCTGACCTATAACGGCGCAACGCCTTTTTACGTCGCTGCGCGCAACGGCGATATCCGCTTCATGGAGCTGCTCGTCGAGTTCGGCGCGGACGCGAGGATCGCCAACGTGACCGGCGTGACGCCGCTAATGGCCGCGGCGGGGCTCGACTACTACGAAGGCGAGACGCCGGGACCGCCCGTCGGCGTTCCCGAAGCCGAGCGCTTGGCGGCCGTCAAGCTCGCGCTCGAGCAGGGCAACGACGTCAACGCGCGCACGCGCTTCGGCGACTACGCGATGATCGGCGGCGCCGACTTCACGCTCATGACATATCCGCACAACATCGAGGACTTGAGCAATCTCGGCGTCGGCGATCCGCGGTTCGACGGCATGACGGCGCTGCACGGCGCCGTGATCTCGAATCAGCCGTCGATACTTAAGTATTTGATCGACCAAGGCGCCGACGTCGACGCGACCAACGAGCTCGGTTGGACACCCCTCATGATCGCGGAGGGCATTTTCCTCGCGAACGCGAAGAAGGAGTTTCCCGTCGCGGCCGACATCCTGCGCGTGGCGATGACCGCTGAGGCCGCCGCCGATTGACTTAGCCTAAACAAGCACTTATGTCTGAAAGCTCGAGAGCGATCTGAGAATTGTTTCCGCGTAAGCGTCCGAACTGCCGGGCTTACTGCTTGTCCCGCGTCTCGATCGCGACTCCGTAGCTCGGATCGCAGGCGTACGGATAGACGTGGCCGTCGCCACGCTCGAGCGACAACACGCGCGCGGCCCGTCCCGTGAAGACCTGCGGGTCTTCGATCTCCTGCGTCACGGCCAACGTCGAGCCGTCCTCGCTGAGACGGAATCGTTCGAGCAGGCGAACGTGCTCCGTGTGGTCGAGCCCGTTGTTGAGAAGCGTCGCGGGCTGTAGGCGGGCCGTGTCGACGACCAACGTGTCGCCCTCCCAGTGCCCGATCGAGTGGCCTGTGACCGTTAGCGGCCAATCATCGGGATGGTCCGTCTCGTCCATGAAAACGATGCGGACGAGGTCGAAGTACTCGAGCTTCATCACGATCAGCCGAGAGCCTTGAAAGATCTCGATCGGAAAGGGACCCTGCATCGAGTAGATGATGCCGGGCGGCCGGCACGTGGTCGCAACGGAGCGCTGAACCTCAGGGTCGTAACGGCGCGCGGCGTCGAGCGCGCCTTCGAGCACCTCGAGTCCCCCGAATTCTCCGGGCGGAAACTCGGGCAACCCGGAATCCCCGAGTAACACGGTGCCGGGCGGAAGCCGCTCGATGAGCGATCGCTCGAGCGGCGTCGGCTCACGCCGCGGCGGCAACGCGCCGAACGTGATCATCCAATAACCCGAAAGATCGGGCTGCGAGGACTCGTCGGCGGAGGCGACCATAGCCAAGTCGAGCAACGGCGCGCACGCGATCGCGCCGAGTGCGGCGACGATTGCGTTTCCAGTGGCCTTCATCGACGGATCCTTCTCATAGTGTTGCGCCTAGTTATCGATTCCCCGCGGTACGCCGACCTCGGTGCCGTCGGCGCGGGTGACGCGCGTGACTCGCATCAGTAAGGAACCGTCGCGCGCGCGAATGCCTTCGAGCGTGACTTCCTCGCCGATCGCGAGGCTCTCCTGACTCCACCCGCGCCGGCGCAACGCCGACGGTGCCGAGGTTTCGGCGATCCAACGCGCCTGCTCGCCGTCTGCGGTGTCGACGGCGAGCTCGATGATCGCGTGCGGATTGCGGAAGCTGAATTTCGTGACGGTCCCCGTGATGGATATGCCGCCGTCGGGGTCATAGAACAGCGCGCCCGAATGATGCGCAGCGCCGGGCGTCGCGACACCGATGAGCAGGGCCATGGTCAGAACCCAACACCGGAATCTTCGCGGCATCTGCATCCCTCTAGTCGGCATTAAACACGTGCGGCGTAACCACAGGCTGCCCGGTCTGTGGATTGAAGAACGGCGATCGCTTGTGCTCGCCGCGCAGGCGCGCCATGAGAAGGCGGCCCATGATGGGCAACATCATGGAGAACGGCGCCCCATCGTAAACGTTGCTTCCGGTCGGCCGACCCATGGCGAAACGCGCCTGGATGCCAGCGCGCACGGGCCCGAGTGCTGTTACGAGCGACGTATCGTCGGCGCCGCGCTCCATGCAGAATACGACGAGGCCGACGAACGGCAACTGGTGGGTGGCTGCAGTATTGCCAATCGGCGTCCGGCAGCAGCCCGTATACCAGCGAATGAGACCCTTGGGCGTGAGGCGCATGCTGGCGAGCCGCTCTCGGCCGCCCGTGATCTCGAGCCGGGCCGGAGACATCTGGAATATGTCGGTTCCGCCATGACTGTCGAGGATCTCCTCGGCGCGCCCCAAGAAGTGGGCGAACGCCTGGCAATCGTCGCAGTAGCATATACAGCGGTTGCCGGTGTCGCTCGACAGGCCCCGCGCGACGCCGCGAACGGCGCCGCATGAGCAGCGGATTGCAATATCGGTCGGCACTATTGGTCCCTCGTCGACAACACTATAAACTTTTTGCTCGGTTCGCGAGCTCGAAACAACGAAGTGAAATGAGGATGCCGCTCATGCGAAAAGCCAAACAATTTGCGCCGTGGTTGGGCGCACCCGCCCTTGCATTGCTTGCCGCTTACGGTGCGCAGGCGCAGCAAGCGGCACCTCCGAGCGATTGCGCCCCGTCGGGAACGCTCGCCTACGTCTGCGGCCCGCGCAATGCCGAGGACATCGTCGCTCTCGGCGACACGGGCTGGCTCATTCTGTCCGGCATGAGCGCGCAGGGCGAAGCGCCGAGCGCCGCAAGCTCGGGTAGGCTCTATCTCGTCGACGCCGCCGCAAAGACTTACGAAACGTGGTTTCCAGGCGCAAGCGTGAGCGTGAACCACGATACGGCGATGTTCGAGGATTGCCCGGGGCCGCTCAACGTCGCGAACTTTTCCGCGCACGGTCTTGCGCTGCGCGAAGTTGCGGCGGATCGCTACAAGCTCTACATCACGAGTCACGGCGAGCGCGAGGCCATCGAGGTCTTCGACGTCCATACCGCGGCAGAGAAGCCCGCGATCACATGGAGAGGCTGCGTCGTCCTGCCGGAGCGCACGTCGTCGAACAGCGTCGCGATCCTTTCCGACGGCGGCTTCGTTACGACGAAGATGATGGATCCGACGGATCCCGCCGGTTTCGCCGGGATTCTCGCGGGCCGCATTTCCGGCAACGTCTATGAGTGGCATCCAGGCGGGGAGGTCACGGCGGTCCCCGGCACGGAGCTCTCGGGCGCGAACGGCATCGAGCTTTCGCCCGACGAGCGTTGGCTCTACGTCGCTGCGATCGGCTCGCGTGAGGTCGTGCGCTTCGACCGCACCGCAAATCCGGTGACCAAAGAATCGGTCACGATCGACGTCAGACCCGACAACTTGCGTTGGACCGACGACGGCACGCTGTACACGATCGGCGGGAACTTCGTCCCACCCGAGCAATGCGCGAGCCCGCCGTGTGCCACGGGCTGGTCGGTCGTCGAGATCGACCCGGACACGCTCGAGGCGACACGCGTGGCGGGCGTCGATCAAAATGCGGCGCTTCAGGGCGCGAGCACGGGGCTGGCCGTCGGCGGCGAGATTTGGATCGGCACTTTTCGCGGCGATCGCGTGGGCTACTTGCCGCGGCCTTAGAGCGAGTTCACACCTTGCGACGCGTTCGCATTATGATGCGGGGTGAGCGCCGAGCGAACCGCCGTGTCCCGAGCGACGAACAACAACAACGGGATACCGGGGATTGGATCGACGTGAGGGGGAGGGCCGAAATGCCGTATCGCGTAGGTCTCTTGATTGTCCCTTTTGCCTGTCTCGTCGGGTGCACGCCCGAGTCGGGCTCGGAGCCCGAGGCGCCTGCCTCGGCGCCGGTTGCACAAGGCGAATGGGTCGTGCTGTTCGACGGCGCCAGTCTCGACGGATGGAACCCGGTCGGCGATGCGAACTGGGCAATCGCCGACGGTGCTGTGCGCGCCGACACCGGCAATGGATTTCTCGTGAGCGACTCGAGCTACGACGATTTCGACTTGTCGCTCGAGTTTTTCGCCTCGCCGGATGTCAACAGCGGTGTTTTCATGCGCTGCATGAATCCGCAAGAGATCTCCGACACCTCGTGCTACGAGGCGAATATCTACGACCGGCGGCCCGATCCCGAGTATCGAACCGGCGGCATCGTGAACGTGGCGTCACCGGCCCGAACGTTGAACGCGGGTGGGCGTTGGAACAGCTACGAGATTAGTCTCGATGGTCCGAGGTTACAGGTGACGCTCAATGACGTGCCGGTCGTGGACGTCGAGGACGGCAAGCTCGGCAGCGGGCCGATCGCGCTGCAGTACGGCGCCGGCACCGTCATGTTTCGCAACGTGAGGGTCCGGCCGCGGTAAATTCAAGGGAGACTCATGGATAGCAGCGATGCGCAGCAGATTCATCCTGCCCGGTTTCGTCAGTTCTTCTGGAACTGGATGCAGGATCCGCTCGCGATCGGCGCCGTAGCGCCGAGTGGACGCACGCTGGCGCGGCTCATGGTCGGCGGATTGCGCCCGGGCGCCCGCGTCATGGAGCTCGGCGCCGGAACCGGCACGGTCACACGCGCCATTCTCGATACCGGCGTCAAGCAAAGCGACCTCTATCTCGTCGAGCGCAATGCGACCTTCGCGCGCTTATTGCGGCAACGGTTTCCGCACGCGGTGCTGCTGCAGGAGGACGCGACCGCGCTCACCGAGCAGGCGCGCGAGCTCGCGGGCTCGATCGATTTCATCGTGAGCGGGTTGCCGCTCGTGCTGTTCTCGCAAACGCAGAAGCGGCAGCTGCTCGCGCAGTCGTTCAATCTCTTGAAAGCGACGGGGATGTTTCATCAGTTCACCTACGGCGGCCGTTGCCCGATCCGTCGCAGCATGCTCGAGGGCTTGGGTCTCAAGGCCGCGTTGCACGGCATTGCGCCGTTCAACGTGCCGCCCGCATTCGTCTACCGCATCTGCCGCGGTGCCTGAAGTGCGCGGCCTCACCTTCTGCATTTGGATCGCGTCGATGTGCGCGCTCATGGCCTGCGACCGCGACGTCGCGTCCTCTGCGAGCGGACTTAAGATCCGCATGCTCGACGTCCCCGCCGCCTCCGGCAGCGGGCAACCGTTTCTCGCGTCAAGTCCCGGCGGCCGTGTCGTCTTGAGTTGGCTCGAGCCCGCGGGCGACGGGATCGGCCTGCGCTATGCAATGCTCGAGGACGGCGCATGGTCTGCCGCCCACACGATCGCGGAAGGCGACGACCTGCTTGTGAATTGGGCCGATGTGCCTTCGGTCGTGCCGATCACGGCGGACCGGTGGGTCGCGCATTGGCTCAAGTTGGTTCCCGAGAGCTTCGGCGCATACGACGTCGTGGCCGCGACGTCGCAGGATGCGGGCGCGACATGGAGCACGCCCGTGCTCTTGAACGACGACGGCACCGAGACCGAGCACGGGTTCGCGACGTTGTTTCCGTTCGGCGATGCGATCGGCGTCGTGTGGCTCGACGGCCGGCAGTTGGCCGAGTGGTCGTTCGACCGGCCCGACGAGTTGCTCGGCACGAGCTTGCGTTATGCGCGCCTCGCGTTCGACGGCCGCGTCATCGAGCGCGGCGAAATCGACCCGCTCGTCTGCGATTGTTGTCAGACCGACGTCGCGATCGCATCCGCGGGCCCGATCGTCGTCTATCGCGATCGCACCGAGGACGAGATTCGCGACGTCGTAGTGCGTCGGCACGACGGGGACGGCTGGCTGCCCGAGGTTGCGCTCGGCGAGGAGCATTGGCTCATCGAAGGCTGTCCCGTCAACGGTCCCGCCGTCGCGGCACAGGGCGACGACGTCGCGGCGGCATGGTTCACTGCCGCGGACGACCGGCCGCGCGTGCGCTTCGCGCGCTCCGCCGACGGCGGAGCGAGCTTCGCGACGCCCCTCGAGATCGATGCCGAAGGCGCTTTCGGGCAGGTCGCCATTGCGCTGCTCGACGACGCGACGGCGGTAGTGAGCTGGTGGCGTCGAGCTTCCGGCGGACGAACGGCGCTTGCAGCCCGCACCGTAGCTCGCGACGGCACGTTGGGGTCGATCCAGACGATCGTCGAGAGCGGCACGGCCCAGCCTCTCGATGTCCCGGAAATAGCTCGCGCCGGCGATGAGCTCGTCTTCACGTGGACGGGCCTCGAGGACGGCGGCCGCGTCATGAGTGCCCTCGTCGGCAATCTGCGCTGATTTCGGCTCAACAAGGATCCGCATGCGCGACGACGATACAGGCGCAATCGAGTCGGCGAGTCTCGATCTCGCCGCGCTCATTCGCAGCCGGCGGTCGATCGATCTCTTCAAGCCCGCGCCGGTCGGCACCGAGCGCTTGCTCGAAGCCATCGAGCTTGCGCGCTGGGCGCCGAATCATCGGCTCACCGAGCCGTGGCGCTTCTATGTACTCGGCCCGCACACGGCCGATGCCGTGGCCCGTTGTGCCGCGGCGTTCGAGGCCGAGACCAAAGGTGAGCGTGCGGGTGCAGCGCGCCTTGCGCGGTTCAAGGCCATTCCCGGCCACTTTATCGTCACGAGCCGGCGAAGCGCCGACGAGCTGCTCGACCGGGAGGACTATGCGGCGTGCTGCTGCGCCGTGCAGACGCTCATGTTGTACCTGTGGCAACACGGCATCGGCGTGAAATGGACGACGGGCGCAATCACGCGCGAGCAACGGCTCTACGATTTGCTCGGCATCGACTCGAGCGCCGAGCGCATCGTCGGCTATTACTGGTATGGACGCCCCCAAGTCGTGCCGACCAAGCAACGCCGCGACGTGCGCGAAATCGTCGTCGAGCTCCCGTAGGTAGGAGCGAGCTTTGCTCGCGATTCTTTGCTCGCGATCTTGCGACGAATCGCGAGCGAAGCTCGCTCCTACAAAGGCTTGCCGGGTGTCGCGGCGCCCGCGAGCCAGGCTCGGCCCTCGCCGTAAAGCGTCTCGACCTCGGGCCCACGCAGTCCGGGCAAGCCTAGCCTGACCTCGAAGCCGGCCTTGGTCTGCAAGTACGCGAGGTGCCGATAACCTTCGGGAAACCGCGCGAGCAAATCGGCGTCGAGCGCGAGCTTTGCGCCGGGCGTGACGGCGTCCAATCGGTCCCTCTCGTAGATCGGCTGGCGCCGCACGATGGCCCAACGGCCGTCGCGCTTGGCGAAGAAATCATAGAAGCGCCCCGTGCACACGGCGTCGACGATCACGCCGTCGACTGCGGCGCGCTGATTGATCGTCATCTTCGTTTGCGCGATCGCGCGCGTGCCGTTGACGTCGCACGTCGTGCCACCGAGGAAATGGATAATGCTGACGCCGCGCTCAAAGCCCGCGCGCCGCGCCTTCGCGAACTCGGTAGCCGGGCCCTGAAACCACGTTGCCGTCATCCACGCATCATCGTGCCAAACGGTGGCGAAGCGATCCCAGTCACCCGAATCGCTCCACAAGACCCAGTTGTTGACGACCTCGATGATCGCGAGCTTATCTTCATGTTGTTGCATTGCGGTGCTCCCAGCGCGCCACGGTTTGCTCGATGCGCCCGAAAACGGAAGCGCCGTCGCGATCTCGCATCTCGATGCGCACGCGATCGCCGTAGCGCAAGAACTTCGTGCGCGCCGCGCCGTCGCGAATCTGCTCGACCGCGCGCTGCTCGGCGATGCACGAGTAACCGGAGCCGCCCTCGCTTACGGCCAAGCCGGGCCCGCCGTCGAGCTTGTTGGAGACGGTGCCCCCGCCGACGATGGTACCGGCACTCAAGTTCCGTGTCTGCGCAGCGTACGCGATGAGCTCGGCAAACGAGAAAACCCGATCGACGTCGGGTCGAGCTCTGCCGAAGGGCTTGCCGTTGACGTCGACGAGCAGAGGCAAGCGGATGGCGTCGCCGACGAGGTCCTCACCGAGCTCGTCGGGCGTGATTGCGACCGGCGAAAACGCCGTCGCGGGCTTGCCGACGAAAAAGCCGAACCCCTTGGCGAGCTCCGGCGGGATGATGCGACGCAAGCTCACGTCGTTCACGAGCATGTACAGCTTGATATGCCGCGATGCTGCCGCGGCCGTCGTGCCCGCGGAAACGTCGTCGGTGATGATCGCGATCTCCGCCTCGAAGTCGACGCCGACGTCGTCGGCGTGCACGCGGATCGGGTCACGCGGCGCCGTCAGGTCGTCCGAGCCTCCTTGGTAGATGAGCGGCTCGGTCCAGAAGGTTTCGGGCAGCGGCTCGCCGCGCGAGCGGCGCAATAACTCGACGTGATTGACGTACGCAGAACCGTCGATCCATTGATAGGCGCGCGACAGCGGTGCGGCACAATTGCATTCATCGAAAGGGATCGTCTCGAGCCGCCCCGATTCGAGCTCGGCGGCGAGCAGGCGCAACTGCGGCTCGGTTTTTTCCCAGCGATCGAGCGCCGATTGCAGCGTCGGTGCGATGGCGCTCGCGTGCACGGCACGCGAGAGCTCTCGATTGACGACGAGCAAGCGGCCGTCCCGACGGGACTTCAAGGAAGCGAGTTTCACGTCGCTCGCGAGCATACTAGAATCGGCGCGGCGCGACACGATGTCGCAGAGGGAACGGAATGAAGTATGGCTTACGCGTTCTGGTCACGCTCGTGGTGACGAATGCGCTCCCCGGCACCGTGTCGGCGCAGCCGCTCGCGCATGGAGACGCAATCCCGTTCACGATCGACGTGCCCGAGCGCTCCGCGCCTTTTTCGCTGATCTGCTGGTAGGAGCGGCCTCCGGCCGCGACTAGGAATCGCGGCGGGACGCCGCTCCCACAGGGGACGCCGCGATTCTTGTAGGAGCGAGCTTCGCTCGCGATCTCGCGGCCGGAGGCCGCTCCTACAGGGGGCCGCTAGCGCATCTTGATGCCGCCGCCGGGCGGCGCGCTGCCGGGAACGATGATCGAGGACGCGGCTTCGCGCCGCAATTCCTCGAGCCGCTTCATCGTGTTCGTGAGCGCCTGTTCCGCGTGGGCGCCGAAGTTCTGCACGGCTTCCTCGAGGGACTTGGCGGCGACTTCGAAGCTCAACGGCAAGGCGCCTGCCGGCGTCAGCACTTGCGTTTGTCCCACATACAAGATCGGGCGGCTTGGATCGGGGTTACCGTTCCGATCGACGGGCGTCAAGCGTTGCAGCGTGCCGACCCTGCGATCCGTGAACGTTTCCTCGCGATACAGCGCCGTGCTGTCCATGCCGATGTCCTGTTCGGCGCGTTCGTCTGCCATGCGTCTCCTCGAAGCCGTGTCATATTTTTGTCTGTTGAATAGGCTAGCATTAAACACTTCTCGATGCGGTAACGGCAATGACGTCCTCGAGCTCCGAGACCTTTCGCAGCCTCCTGAGGCGCCGGCTCAGCCGGCGCACGTTGCTTCGCGGTAGCGCGAGCGTCCTGGCGTGCTCGACGCTGCCCGCGAGCGTTTGGCCGCAGGCCAAGGCCGCACCTTTCGGTTTTGCGCGCGTTGCGGCGTCACGCGAGGATCGCGTCATCGTGCCCGAGGGTTACTCGAGCGACGTCGTGCTGCGCTGGGGTGACGCGCTTACCGCCGGCGGCGGATCGCTCGACGCGCGCCGCGTGGCTGCCGGCGGATTGCTCGAACGCGGCTCCGCGGCGGCACAGGCACGGCAGTTCGGCTTCAACTGCGACGGCATCGGCCTCTTTGCGCTTGCCGACGCGCGGTGGCTCATGTGCGTGAATCACGAGTATCCCATCCCTGCCCTCATGTTCCCGGGATGGGCGGAGGCGCGGCGCAACCGCACACGTCACGAGCTCGTCCGCGCCCGTCCGGAGATGGTGGCCTACATGCAAGCGTCGGTCGGAGTGAGCGTCGTCGAGCTCGAATACGACGGCGCTTGGGGCTTCAGGCGCGACTCGCGCTTCAATCGCCGCATCACCGCCACCACGGCGATGCAATTCGCGGGGCCTGCGGAGAATCATGCGCTGCTCGCGGGGGAGGACGCCGACCGGCCGGGCCGCGTCCAGGGCACACTCTGCAACTGCGCGGCCGGGACTACGCCCTGGGGAACCTATTTGACGGCCGAAGAGAACACCGACGATTTCTTCGGCAATTTGGAGCAAGCCGAGCTTCCGTCAGGTCTTGCGCGGGCCTACGAACGGTTTGGAGCGCGCGCGAGAGAGAGCATTTACCGATGGGAATTCGCCGACGCGCGCTTCGACGTCGCACGCACGCCGCACGAACCGCTCAAGTTCGGCTGGATCGTCGAGATCGATCCCCACGATGCGACTCAGCCGATCAAGAAGCGGACGGCGCTCGGCCGGTTCAAGCACGAAGCCGCAACGACCGTTCTGACCGCGGACGGACGCGCGGCTGCTTACATGGGCGACGACGAAGTGTTCGAGTATTTCTACAAGTTCGTGACCGGCGGCCGATTCGATCCGGCACGTCCGGAACGTAATCGGGATCTGCTCGACACCGGCACACTGTACGTGGCCAAGCTCAACGAGGACGGCTCGGGCGAGTGGTTGCCGCTCGTCTGGAATGAGCATCCCGAGCTCACGCCGGCGCGCGGTTTCCATTCTCAAGGCGATGTCGTCGTGTATTGCCGGGAAGCCGCGGATCGCGTCGGCGCGACGCCCCTCGACCGGCCCGAGGACGTGGCCGTGAGCCCCGTCGACGGACGCGTCTACGTGTCCTGCACGGAAAACACCGAGCGCGGCGAAGGCGACGCGGCCCCGTCGGTCGGCGCCCACACGCCCGGCAGCGACGCCGCGAATCCGCGCGCACCGAACCCGAGCGGCCACATTCTCGAGCTCATCGAGGACGCCGGCGACGCCGGCGCCATGCGCTTTCGCTGGGAGGTCTTCATGCTCGCCGGCGATCCGCGTGCCGGCGGCCTGCTCGCGGCTTTACCGCGCACGGGAGACTTGCCGCTTGCGGCCGACGTCACGTACTTCGCGGGGTTTGCCGATCCGGGTAAGCTCAGCGCGTTCGCGAATCCCGATAATTTGGGCTTCGACGGCGACGGCAATCTTTGGATAGTGACCGATGGCACGCAACCCGGCGACAACAACAACGGTTGCTTCGTATGCCCGACGCAAGGCGAGTGGCGCGGTGCGGTGCGCCAGTTCATGAGCGGGCCCGTCGGCGCCGAGGTCTGCGGCTGCACATTCACGCCGGACGGCCGTACGCTATTCTTGACCTTACAGCATCCGGGCGAAGGCGGCTCGGTCGAGGAACCGCGCAGTCACTGGCCCGACGGCGGCGACGCCGCACCGCGCTCGAGCCTCATCGCGATTCATCCCGAGGACGCGGCACGCAAAGTCGGCGAGTAAATTGCGTAAGCTCCTGGTATTTCAACATGTGCCGTTCGAGCCGCTCGGCGTGCTCGATCGGATGTTCAAGGATGCCGGCTTCCGCATTCGTTACGTTAATTTTCACAGAGACGGCTATGCACAGGTACCGGTCGGGCGCTACCACGGCCTCGTGGTGCTGGGCGGGCCGATGGCCGCCGACGAGACGGATCGCTTTGCGCACCTCGCTTACGAGCAGGAGGGGATTCGCCGCGCGATCGAGACGAGCATGCCCGTGCTCGGCGTTTGCCTCGGCGCGCAGCTCATGGCGGCGAGCATGGGCGGCCGTATTTTGCGCGGGCGCGCCGTCGAGTTCGGCTGGACGGAGGTCACGCCGACGCCGCATGGCAAGGAGGATCTCTTGTTTCGCCACTTCGAGGGCGGCGAGCCGATCTTCCAATGGCACAGAGACACGTTCACGCTGCCACACGGTGCCGTGCACCTCGCAAGCTCGGCGGTCTGCGAGCACCAGGCGTTTCGCGTCGGCGACCTTGCGTACGGTTTGCAGTTTCATCTAGAAGCGGATCAACCCCTGATCCGGCGTTGGCTCGATCGCGGAACCGACGTGCGGGGCGTCGACGAGATTCCGCCTGAGCTCGATTCCGCTGCCGCGCTCGAGGCGACCCAGCGTCATATGCCGCGGTCGAGCCGCCTCGCCCAAGCGGTGTTCGGCGAGTTCATCGCTCGCTTCTTCGGCGTGCGCCGCCGGCGCGCGCATCCTTCGCGTTGAGACTGCTCAGCCGACGAAAACGATTTCGAGGTCGTCGCCGAGATCGCGAAGCGCCTGTCGCGCCTCTCGGCAGTTATCGCCCGAGGCCACGTGGCCGGTTACGATCTTCATGAGCTGTAGTACGATTCGGATCTGCCATTCCCATTCACATCAGGACAGGCCGCAGATGCCAGATCGACTCCGTTCGTTGGTGTATGTCATGCCAATCTGGTTGGCGATGGCCTCTACCAGTGCCTGGGCCGATTCGTTTCGGTGCGGCACTTACTTGATCCGGGAAGGCATGCTCGCTTCGGAAGTCATGGAGAAATGCGGCGCGCCGACCTCGAAGGAGGTCATCGAAGAGCCGGTCATGGCCCGGCGAGCTAACGGCTCGGCATTTCAAGTGGGAGTGACTACGATCGAGTACTGGAATTACAACCTCGGTCCCAGAGTCTTCCCGGCGCGCCTAAGGATAGAAGAAGGTGTCGCGACGAAGATCGAGCTGCTGCACCGGAACTAGGCGGGCACTCAGTTGGCGGCGCGCTATAGCTATCGAAGCGCACCTCATGTTCCGCCTGGATCCGAACGATTACGGGACCAATATCCTGCTCGACGACGGACTTGCTTGGTTCAAATCCGAAGCGAGCATCCGCATGGCCGAAGGCCTCGGCTGGCCTTGGGCACTCGCAAAGGTCTTTCGGATCTTGCCGCTCGAGGCTCGCGACCGATTGTATGAGCTGATTGCAGAAAGCCGACTGCGGATTTTCGGCAAGCGTTCGACGTGCTATGCGCCGGCCGAATCCGACCGCGACCGCTTCATCTCATGACCAGGGGCCAAGTGAGAATCCTGATTCTCGGCGGTTATGGAACTTTTGGAGGCAGGTTGGCACGGCTCTTGTCAGACGAGCATAGAGCGGTGCTTATCATCGGTGGACGGTCATTGGGGAAAGCGCAGGAATTTTGCGCGAGTCTGCCGAGTGGCGCACAGAGGATTGCGGTTCGCTTCCAGCGAGATGCCGATGTCGACACTCAACTCCTCGAGATCGCCCCATCTATCGTAGTCGACGCCTCTGGGCCGTTTCAGACCTACGGAGATTCACCTTATCGCGTCGTCGAGGCGTGCCTCCGATGCGGAGCACATTATCTCGATCTTGCCGACGGGTCTCAGTTTGTTCGTGGAGTATCTCGATTCGATGAAGAGGCGAAGGCCAGGCGCTTGTTCGTTCTCTCCGGGGTCAGCAGCTTTCCGGTGCTGACCGCCGCAGTCGTGCGGTCTCTCATGCACGGAATGCAGCGCTTGGACGACATTTGCGGCGGGATCGCTCCGTCCCCGTACGCGGGCGTCGGTCTCAACGTCATTCGCGCGATCGCGAGCTACGCCGGGCAGAGGATAGAGCTCCGACGCGATTCGAGGACGATGCGAGCGTATCCATTCACAGAAACGCGGCGATTTACGGTCGCAGTTCCCGGGCGGCTGCCCTTGCGCCCGATGCAGTTCTCGCTCGTCGATGTACCGGACCTTCAAATGCTCGTCGCGCTCTGGCCCGATGTCGCGTCCGTATGGATGGGCGCAGGTCCCGCACCGCCTCTGTTGCACCGCGTCCTTAGAGGACTTGCATGGCTCGTTCGCCTCCATGTCGTTCCCACGCTAGCGCCCTTGGCGCGCCTCATGCACTGGGCGAGCAATGTCTTGCGGTGGGGCGAGCACCGTGGCGGCATGTTCGTCGAAATACGGGGCCGCGACGAAGAGGGACGAGCGACGACACGGTCTTGGCACCTCCTTGCCGAGGGCGATGACGGGCCGCTCATTCCGTCGATGGCGGCAGAAGCGATCATTCGGAGATGCTTGAGCGGCACGGCACCTTCGGCGGGAGCCCGTCCGGCGTTGCGCGAGATCGAGATTGGCGACTATGAGGAGATGTTCAAGCGTCGCAAGATCCATACGGGCTCGAGGATACCCTCGAGAGCCGAGCCGATTGTGACGCTTTATCGGCGAGTGCTCGGTGACGCGTGGGATCTCCTGCCTGAGCCGATTCGCAACATGCATGACGTTCACGGCAGCATGACCGCATCCGGAATTGCCGAGGTTGAGCGCGGAGCGGGCTGGGTCGCGCGGCTCGTTGCCGGGGCTCTCCGTTTTCCGAAGGCGGGCAGCGACGTTCCGGTCGAGGTTCGTTTCGACGTGCAAGGGGACAAGCAAGTCTGGACCCGAAAGTTTCGGGATCGCTCGTTCTCGAGCAGCCACGAGGAAGGAAGGGGCGCCTTCGACCGACTCTTGTGCGAGCGATTCGGACCCTTCGTTTTCGGCCTGGCGTTGGTGCTCGACGGCGACCGGCTCCGCCTCGTCGTGCGTCGGTGGACATGTCTCGGAATAGCGCTGCCCGTGTCGCTATCGCCGCGCGGGGACTCATACGAATCGGGGGATGACGGACGATTTCGATTTCATGTCGAAATCGGCCACCCTACGATCGGCCTGATCATTCGGTATCGCGGCTGGTTGACTGAGACGCCGCCCGCCCAGTAGGCAGGGCCGGCGGGTCGCTGCATGTGATGTCGCGCGTACGGCGGCGGCATTCCTCTAGCCGATGCGGCGCAGAACGTGATTGACGACGGTCGCCGCCGTGCCGCCGATGTTCTGCACGAGTGCGACCTCGGCATTCTTGACCTGGTTCGGGCCGGCGAGACCGCTCAGCTGAAGAAACGCTTCGACGAGCTGATAGATGCCCGTGGCGCCGACGGGATGGCCGCGCGCTTTGAGGCCGCCCATCGTCGAGAGCGGCAGATCGCCGTCAAGCGCGATGCGGCGTTCCTTGCCTAGCTCGAGCGCGGTGCCGCGCGCGGCGAAGCCCGCCGATTCGAGGCAGAGCGCCGTCATGATCGTGTAGGCATCGTGAAGCTCGAGGAAGTCTATGTCTGCATGCGTGATGCGAGCCTGCGCAAGCACTTTCTGGGTCGCCGTTTCGACGGCCTGCAAGTGCAGAATGTCCGGCCGGCGCACCAGCGCAAGCGGGGCCGTCGCCGCGGAAGATGCCGCAATGACGATGCGCGCGCGTCCGGCGCCGAGCAATCCCGCGGCGACTTCCGCCGATGCGAGCACGATTGCCGCCGCGCCGTTGCACACGGGCGAGACGTCGTACAAGCGCACGGGATCGACGACGATGCGCGATTGCAGGTAGTCGTCGACGCCGATCTCCTTGTGAAACACCGCATTCGGATTCGTGAGCGCGTTGCGATGCGCATTGATCGAGAACGGCGCGAAATCTTCGGGTCGCGCTGCGTGTTTCTCCATATAGGCGCGCATGAGCTTGGCGTTGAGCGACAAGAACGATTCGCCCTTGCTGCTCTCGAGCTCCCAGTCGGCGGCCGTCGCGAGCGCGCGCGTGATGGCGTCGCGTCCGACGTGCGTCATGCGTTCCAAGCCGCACGCGATGACGACGTCGTGCACGCCGGCCGCGACGCTCAAGTACGCCATGCGCGCCGCGGCCGCACCCGAGGCGCAAGCCGCTTCGACATTGACGGCTTCTATGCCCGCAAGCCCGGCGTAGTCCGCGACGAGCCCGCCGATTTGCGTTTGAGAATCGAGAATGCCGCCGGTCATGTTGCCGGCGAACAAGGCGCCGACCCGGGACGAAGGGACTGAGCTCTCTGCAAGCGCTTGGCGCACGGCCGTCGTCGCCAACTCGCGTGCGTGAACTGTCGAATCTCGGCTGACGGGCGTCTGGCTTACGCCGACGATGTAAACATCTCTCACGCGACCTTCCCACGGACGAAACGCGAGGCGGCCCGGGGCCGCCTCGGTTGCGCATGATAACCTAAGCCAATGAGCCTCACGGCCAAAATCCTCGTCGCGATGGCCGCCGGTATCGTCGTCGGCGGAATTCTCAACATTTTCTCGGCTGACCTTCAACCCGTGGGCGACGTGCTCGTCGAGGACGTGCTCTATGCGGTCGGCCGGATCTTCCTCGCGCTGCTGCAAATGATGGTCGTCCCGCTGGTCTTGGTATCGCTCGTTTGCGGTGTGGCCACGCTCGGCGACGTGCGTGCGCTTGGCCGACTCGGCGCGAAGATCGTCGGGTTATACCTGGTGACCACCTGTACCGCCGTCGTCCTGTCATTGCTCGTCGCGACGTTGATTTCGCCGGGCGACGGATTCGAGCTCGCGGGCGGCGCAGAGTACGAGGCCCGTCCGGCGCCCCGGCTTGCCGACGTAATCATCAATATGTTTCCCGCCAACCCGGTCCGCGCCCTTGCCGACGGCGAGATGCTGCAAATCATCGTGTTCGCGTTGCTGATCGGCGTGGCGATGACGCTTGCCGGCGACCGCGGCCGGCGAATCGCGCGCGCCTTCGAGGATCTCAACGAGGTCATCATGCACCTCGTCTTGATAGTCATCCGTGTCGCGCCGATCGGCGTGTTCGCGCTCGTGGCGCGAACATTCGCAACGCAAGGATTCGACGTGTTTGTGCCGCTTGGGTGGTATGTCTTGGCAGTCATCGGCGCATTGCTGTTGCACGTGCTGCTCACGTATACGACGCTGGTCAGGCTTGCAGGTTTGAGCGTTGCTCGTTTTTTCGCCAAGATGCGTGTCGTGGCCGCTTTCGCGTTCAGCACGGCGTCGAGCAGCGCGACGATTCCGCTCACGCTCGAGACGTTGGAAAAGCGCATGGGCGTGCGTAATTCCGTGGCCGCATTCACGGTGCCTCTCGGCGCCACCATCAACATGGATGGAACCGCGATCATGCAAGGCGCCGCGACCGTGTTCGTCGCCAACGTCTATGGCGTCGATTTGGCGATGACGGATTACCTCATGGTGGTCCTGACGGCCACGTTGGCGTCGATTGCCACGGCCGCCGTGCCCGGCGCCGGCCTCATCATGCTCGCGATGGTCCTTGCGCAGGTCGGGCTTCCGATCGAAGGCATCGGGCTCATCGTCGGTATCGACCGACTACTCGACATGCTGCGCACCGCCGTCAACGTCAGCGGTGATGCCGCGTGCACGTGCGTCGTGGCACGCAGCGAAGGGGCGCTCGACCTCGGCGTCTACAACGATCCGCAAGCCGAGCTCGAACCGCCGCGTTCTCGACACGCGCGATCCGAGCGCCGTATCTCGGAGCTCGAGACATGAGCGCCCCCGCGATCTTGCTGCTGGGCTTCGGCAACATGGGTCAGGCGCTCGTCAACGGCTGGCTTGCGCCCGCGTATGGGGCGCGAACGATCACG
>DATCIQ010000059.1:0-4949 GCA_036507635.1 Gammaproteobacteria bacterium | reverse complement strand
CGACGGCTGACGGGCGACACGCCGAACGAGACGAAACTCACAGCGGTGCATGTGGCCGTTGTTGACAGGAACCGCCGTATGCGGAACCGCATGTACGGTGGTGTGAGAGGGCCGCGGGGGTAACCCCGCGCCCTACTCGATCGCCCCATCTTTTTGCAGGGGAAACTCGCTAAAATGACCTTCTCTCGGCAACGCAGGCGGCGCTCGTGACGTTTGCAATTCCCGACTTCGCGTCGTTGCGAGTCGTCGTCGCTGGCGATGCGATGTTGGACGAATATTGGTTCGGAGACGCCGCACGGATCTCTCCAGAGGCGCCCGTGCCGGTCGTGCGTGCCGGTTCCACCGAGCAGCGGCCTGGCGGTGCCGCCAACGTGGCTCTGAACCTGGCCGCGTTGGGGGCTCGGCCTTGTCTCGTGGCCGTCATCGGCGCCGACGAGCGCGGTGCCACGCTCGCGGCGCAACTCGAAAAGGGCGGCGTCGAGTGCCGTTTGATTCGCTCGCTTAAGCTACCGACGATTCACAAGTTGCGCGTATTGGCACGCAATCAACAGCTCATCCGCCTCGACGCCGAGCAGTCGTTCGCAAGTTGCGCAACCGAGATCGGCGGCGCCCTGCGCGCGGCGGTCGCGGGAGCCGACGTGGTCGTTCTTTCCGATTACGGCAAGGGGACGCTGGCGGAGGTCGGGGATCTCGTCACCTTGTGCCGACAACTCGATCTACCGGTATTGGTAGACCCCAAAGGCTTGGATTTCGACAAGTACCGGGGCGCAACGGTGTTGACTCCCAATCAATCCGAGCTCGAGGCGGTCGTCGGCCGTTGGTCGGATGAAAGCGACTTTCTCGAGCGCGCCGAGGCGTTGCGAGCACGGCTCGACTTCCAAATGCTCCTCGTTACGCGCGGCGAGCGCGGCATGACTTTGTTCAGGAGCGACGGGGAACCCATCACGCTCGGCGCGCAAACGCGCGAGGTATTCGATGTGACCGGTGCCGGGGACACCGTCATTGCGCTTCTCGCTCTCGGCGTCGCTGCGGGAATGCCGATCGCCGATGCCGTCGCGCTCGCCAATCTCGGTGCCGGGCTCGTGGTCGCGAAGATCGGCGTCGCGACCGTAACGCGGGCGGAGCTCAACCTCGCCATGCACCGTCACGGCAGCGGCGGCCGCGGCCTCGTCACGCTCGCAGAGCTCGAGACGTTGGTCCGCGTTGCGAAGGCACGCGGCGAAAGGATCGTCATGACGAACGGTTGCTTCGACCTTCTGCACGCCGGGCACGTCGCCTATCTCGAAGAGGCGAAATCGCTCGGCGATCATCTCGTCGTCGCAGTCAACGACGATGTTTCGGTGCGCCGCTTGAAGGGACCGGCGCGCCCCGTGAACCCGCTCGCCGATCGGATGGCGGTCCTCGCCGGTCTCGCCGCAGTCGATTGGGTGGTGCCGTTCGCCGACGATACGCCGGCGGCCCTCATCGAGCGCATCTTGCCGCACGTGCTCGTCAAGGGCGGCGACTGGAAACCCGAGCAGATCGCAGGCGGCGGGGCGGTGCTCGCAAACGGCGGCGAAGTCCGCGTGCTGCCGTTCAGAGCCGGGCGTTCCACAACGCGTCTCATCGACGCATTGCGGCGGGGCGACCCGTCCTGAAAGGGAGCTACTCGAGCCAGCCGTCGACTTCCCGCAAAGCCTCGAGGTCGAGACCGCCGGCCGCTTGCTGGAGGCGCAATACGTTCAGAATGTAGTCGTAACGGCTGCGAGAATACGTGGTCTCGGCTTGGCGCAAGTTGTTCTGGACATTGAGCACGTCGACGGACGTCCGCGTGCCGACCTCGAAACCCGCTTCCGTCGCGCGCAAGGCCGTTTGCGCCGACTCGACGGCTTGACGCAGCGCTTGCACGCGTGAAATCTCGGACTTGACGCCGAGGTAGGCGTCGCGCGTTTCCCGCTCGGTCTGTCGGGCGATACGCTCCAGCGATTCCATCGCGCCGCGATGACGGTAGACGGCCTGCTGGATCCGAGAACGATTCACGCCGCCGCTATAAAGCGGAACGCGAAAGTTCAGCGACCAGTTGTAGCCGTCGCTGTCGGTAGTAGTCGGCGCGCCGGCAATGGTACCGCCGGCAACCAGGTTGTTCGTTTGTCTCGAGATCGTCGACTGATCATTCAGCGACGTTGAGAAATTCAACGTAGGGAACCGCACCGAACGCTGGATGCGGATGTCGTCTTCGGCTATGTCGCGGCCGATACGGCTCGAGACCAGCGCGAGATTCTGCTCGAGCGCCGTGTCGACCCATTGCTCCGGATTGGCCGGATCCGGGTCTAGCAGCGGCAGGTCCTCCGTGGGCCCCGCGAGCTCCGTGACGTACTCACCGATGATCTCGCGTAGGAACTCTTGCGAGGAGGCGAGGGCGCGCTGCGCCGCGATCTCGTCGGCGACGGCTCGGTCGAAGCCGGCTTGCGTCTCTTGGACGTCGGTGATGGCGATGAGCCCCACTTCGAAACGCCGCTGCGCCTGCTCGAGCTGCCGCGCGATGGACTCGCGCGCCGCGACCGCGGACGCGAGGTTGTCTTCGGCCGCGAGGACTTCGAAGTAGGTGGTGGCGACGCGCAGAATTAAGTCCTGTTGGGCGGCGGCGAAGTCGGTCTCGGCGCGCGCGACGACCTTGTCGGCCTGTTGCAGCGAGACGTAACTTCCCCAGTCGAAAACGGTCTGATTCAGGCTGAGACTCAGGCTGCGGGGATCGCGCAGCGATTCCGTGCTTGCAAACGGGCTCGGGTTGCCGAAGAAGTCGACCGGACTGGTGCTTTCCGTATCGCTTCGCGATCGCTGCGCGCCCAGCTCCAGCGACGGCAGCAGGCTCGCGCGCGCCTGCGGCCGCGCTTCCGCCGTCGCGAGATAGTTCGCCTCGGCCTCGCGCAGCGCGGGATCGTTCTCCAACGCTCTCCCGTAAATCTCGACGAGACTCTCTTGGGCGTCGGCGACGCGGGCAAGCAAGCCGACGGCAACGGCGATAGACAGCAAAGCAAGTTTCTCTGGCTTCATGATCGTTCCATGTCAATCGTTGATGTAAAGGGACGGAGGGCGGTCAGTACCGCGGCACTCGCGCGTCGATTTCGCGAGACCACGCATCGATACCGCCGGCGAGGTTGTACACCTCGTCGAATCCATTCGAGAGTAGGTACTCGGCCACGCGTCTGCTGCGGGCACCGCTGTGGCACATCACGACGAGCGGCCTGTCGGCGTCGAGCTCATCGAGGCGTTCGGGGACTTCGCGCATCGGCATGTGCACCGCTTCGGGGACACTGGCCTGCCCGAGCTCGGCGGGCTCGCGCACGTCGAGCAAAACGGCCGCACGAGCTTCTCCGACCGGCCAGCGGCGGCGAAACTCGGTCGGCGTCAATTCGGGCACTTGGGGCATGGCGCTCGTTCGACGGCGTCAGAGCACGAATGGTTCCGGCTGCTCTGCGTTCAGGAGCGGCGTCAATAGCGTTTCGAACAAGTCCCGACGCGTCCAATGCCCGCCCGGGTGCATCGTGAAAAGGCTCGCTTCCATGACGGGAGCGCGACCGATGACGATGAACAGCCGGCCGTGCGGCTTCAGCATGTTGAGAAAATGATCGCTCGAGCTCGGCACCGATCCCGTGACGGCAATGGCATCGAAGCTGTTGGCGTAGGATAAGCTGAAGGCGTCGGCGGCCGTCAAATCGACATTGTGCACGTCGAGCCTTCGCAACCGGTCGGCGGCAGCGGAGACGAAATCAGCGAAGATATCGACGCTCGTGACGCGCTGCGCAAGGCGTGCGAGGCATGCGGTCATGTATCCGCTGCCGGCGCCGATCTCGAGAACGTCGTCGGCCGGCTCTATTTGCAGCGCCTGGAGCAGGCGGCCCTCTACTTTCGGCGCGAGCATGCACTGGCCGTGGCCGAGCGGTATCTCCGCATCGGCGAACGCTAACTCGCGATCCTTCTCGGGAACGAACAACTCGCGCGGCGTCTCGCGCATGACGCCGAGAACGCGGTCGTCGAGCACTTCCCAGGCCCGGACCTGTTGCCCCAGCATCTGAATTCTTGCTGCTTCGAAATTCATCTTTTAGAGCTCGCGCGGAGCGTCGGTGTCCGGTTGGAAGACGCGTTAGGGTAAAGAGTTTAATCCAGCCCTACAACACGGTGTCTTAAGAATTATGGTCAATCCGAGACTTGGCTCGGGTTGCCGTGGGGTATCTTTAAGGACGGCCAAAGCTCTCGCGCTTCCTGCGACTTGGCGACGCCAAGGCACGAGGGCAGAACAAGAAGAGGCCGACAAGGAAAATCGGCGTTGCGTAAAGCGACATCCCAGATGGCAGGGGCAAGCCGGCCGAGCCCCGCGTTGCCCGCAGGCGCGATCTCAGTCCGCGGACATCATGCTGAGGCGGACGTGCTCGACCCGCGAGGTTCGAGGGAGCGCTCGTGGAAGCCCTGATCATCGAATACGCACCCGGCGTGCTTCTGGTGCTCGCGGTATTGATCGCGATGCTGGCCTTTGCGCGTCGCGCTCGCACTTACCGGCGCGAGATCGAGCGTTTGCGGGAGGATGTGCACGAGCTCTTGTCCGCTCCGAGCGCGGAGGGACGTATCGTCGTCAACGGTAGGATGAGCGACTTCGTCGATGTCGCCGCGAGCGTGAATCGGCTGCTCGATCGAGCCGCCGAGGGCTCCGCGGTGAAAGCAGGGCAGCCAGGTCACTTCGAAGTGCTCGCCAATACGCTTCCCGAAGTCGCGCTCGTGCACACGAGCACGATTCTCTACGCTAACGCGGCCGCGGGGGCGCTGTTCGGAATGGCTCCTGCGATGCTCCAGGGCAAGCAGGTCACCGACCTCATGCGCCCCGCCTATCGGGCCATGATACGCAAGCACATCGGCACCCATCTCGAAGGAGGCGGAGCCATCGAGCCGGTCGAAGTGCAGCTCATCAACGGCGA
>DATCIQ010000058.1:0-5820 GCA_036507635.1 Gammaproteobacteria bacterium | reverse complement strand
CCTCGTGCTCGAGCGCGATCACGGCATCACGCTGCCGACCTGGATGCATCCCGCGGTGAGCCAAGTGGTGCAGGAGCAGGCTGATGCGGCCGGCGTCGAAGTCTCCTCGCGCCGCGTGCGGGAGCTATTTGTTTCGAAGTTTCTCGACGTTCCGGCCGGCTGGCAGCTCTCAGGCTACGACCTTCATTCCGAGGCGCAGAAGACCAACGGCGAGTTCCGCATCGGCTCGGGTGCCGAGGGGCGCACGATTCGCGGCGCCGGTCAGGGGCTCATCGAGGCGCTCGTCGACGCCGTCAGCAAGCACTTCAACGTCAAGGTCGCCGTGCACGACTTCGACGAGCATGCAATGACGCCGGGCACCGAGGCCAAGGCCATCGCTTCGATTCAGCTCGAAGTCGACGGCAAGCGCGCCGCGGCCTGCTGTATCGACGAGGATTCCTCGTTCGCGACGCTCCAAGCGACGCTGTCCGCCATCGGACGCGCGCCGGCCGTGAACCAGCGCCTCAAGCAAGCGGTTTGAAGAGAGCGTCGATCGGGCGGCGTTCGTGCCGCCCGATCGACGAGTATCAGGACGTCGGCGGGACGATCGCTTCGATCGAGATCCTGAGCGTCACGTCCATGTTGAATCCCATCTGCTGGCCGAAGTTGACGCCGAAATCAGCGCGGTTGATCGTCGCCGAAGCGTCGGCGCCACATACCTCTCGCATCTGCATCGGGTGCGGCTTACACATGAACTTGTTTATGGTCAGCGTCACGGGTTTCGTCACGCCGTGCAGCGTGAGATCGCCTTCGACCGCCGTAGGCGCGCCGTTGCGGAAGCTCGTCAGCCTTCCCGCGAAGGTCGCCGTCGGAAACTGCGCGGTGTCGAAAAGGTCCGGCGTATTCGCGTGATCGTTGAGCCCCTGATGACCAAAGTCGATGGTGGTCATGTCCATCGTGACGTCGACGGTTCCGGTTTGGGCTTCTTTATCGAGCGTGACCGTGCCGGACGTCGAGTTGATTTTGCCGCGCCAGAAAGACAAGCCGCCAAGATGATCGGCCTCGAAAGTCGGATAGGTGTGATTGGAGTCGACGTCGTAAGTGACCGGTGCCGCGATAGCCGCCGCGCTTGCCGCACCGAGCGCGATACCCAACATTGCCGGTCCGAGAATGCCGGAAGTCCTCATTGATCTCTCCTCCTGCTGATCGATCGTTATGTTGCTTAGTTCGAATTTGACGGCCACGGGCGCTGACCGCCAGCCCTGGCCTTAAGAATAGGCCATCCCTGGCCGGTTCTCCAGATGATTCTCATTGCGTTCGTAGGAGCCCCGGGGCGCAAGCCTGAGGGGCGACCCGGCGTCGCAGTGGCGATGGCGACAATGTGGACAACAGTCCATTTTACTCATGAGTGAAGTAGACTATACTCTATTTTATCGGCTAGCTGCCGGAGCCGTTCTCCGTGAGAATTCTTGACCGCTATCTCCGGGCGGAGGTTGCCGCCGCGCTGCAAAGCAAGATGGTGTTCATCGGCGGTCCGCGCCAAGTGGGCAAAACCACGTTGGCGTTGTCGCTCTTGGCGCCGCCGACGGAACAGCACCCGGGATATCTGAGCTGGGACGATCCGAGAGTTCCATCGCGGCTGCGTAACGGCGAGCTGCCCGCCGGCGAACCGATCGTCGTCCTGGATGAAATTCACAAATACGCTCGTTGGCGAAACCTCGTCAAAGGTTTGTACGATACCCAAAAGAGCTCGCGCAAGATCGTCGTCACGGGCTCCGCACGCTTGGATCACTATCGCAAAGGCGGGGATTCCCTTGCCGGACGGTATCGGTACTTTCGTCTGCACCCGTTTTCGCTGCGTGAGCTCGCCGCGTCGGATCGTGCCCCGGAACGAGAGCGCTTGGCGGCTTTGCTGAAGTTCGGCGGCTTTCCCGAACCGCTCCTCGAGCAAAGCGAACGCAAGCTACGTCTCTGGCAGCGGGAACGGATGACGCGCGTCGTCCGCGAGGATCTGCGCGATCTGGAGCGAGTGCGGGAAATCTCCCTCGTCGAGCACATGGCGGATCTCCTGCCCGACAAAGTGGGCTCGCCGCTGTCGATCAAGAGCCTCCGCGAGGACTTGCACGTGGATCACAAGACCGCGGAGCACTGGATCGCGATCTTCGAAAACCTCTACGTGTGCTTCCGCATCCCACCGTTCGGCTCGAAACGAATCCGCGCCGTAAAGAAGTCGCAAAAGCTGTATTTGTGGGATTGGTCCATGGTCCCGGAGGCGGGGCCACGCTTTGAGAATCTCGTCGCAGCGCAGCTGCTCAAGTATTGCCATTGGCAAGAGGATGTCGAGGGCTACCGAATGGAGCTGCGATTCCTCCGCGATACGGATGGTCGCGAGGTGGACTTCGTGGTGATGCAGGCGGGCAAGCCCACGTTCGCCGTCGAGTGCAAGACCGGCGACAAGGAAGCGAGCGCCGCGGCGAGGTATTTCGCCGAGCGGACGGCGATACCGGTGTTCTATCAGGTACATCGGGGCGAACGTAGCTTTCAAAGCGGCAAGACTGTCGTGCTGCCGTTCGCTCGCTTCTGTGAAGATCTGAAGCTGCCATGACTCGATCGGCCCCGGCATGTGCCGACAAGCAGTGACGATGGCTGCCTGCTGTTTTAGGCGCTACCAAAGTCCTTCGCGGCGAGATATAGCCTGAGCAGGTCCGGGCGCAACCCGTGAAGCGCAATGCGTGCCGCGATATCAGCGCCGCTCGTGACGACGCGATGCAGCGCGGCATAGGCACGCCCCTCTCCGTTGTCGGGCGCGCAGTCCGCGGGCACGAGATAGGCTTGATGAGAATCGCCCAGTAACAGCCAAGCCGGAAAATCCCCAACGGCGAGCTCCGCGTCTGCGTCGACGAACTTGCTCCACAGCCGCGCGACCACGGGGTCGCCGGGCGCATCGGCGAGAATGGCCGGAGCAGTCTCCGGGTGATCCCAACAAAGCTTCGCCCAAAGGAGCCGCGCCGAGTTCTCCTCGCCCTGCCTGGCCCGAGCCTCTGCAAGACGAACGACGAGCGCGGCGTGCCGCGGCCAGTCCGGCGCGCCTTCAACGCTCGTGGCCACGGCGCTCCACTGCCGCGCCTGCGCATGGGCGTAGCTCGCATGCACGTGCGGCGTGTCGGGTGCGAAAGCTGTCTCGCTCAGGGCCGCCGCGACATCGCTCCACAGCGGCGACAAATAGTCTCGCGCCCGCGGGCCGAGACATCGCCAGGCCAAAGGCGTGATCGTCATCTCGAGATCGCGCGAGCGCTCGGCCGGCGGCGTGCATGGCGCCACGAGCGCCTGGAGCAGTCGCGTGTAGTCGTCGATCGCCTGCAAATCCGGCGTCAACCCGCTCAGCCGTTGCAGCGCGGAGCGAGCGGCTTCCGTACGGTGCTCGGCGAGCGCTTCTTTGAGCGCATTGAGCGCCGCGGTCTGCGCGCTGTCGTGAAACAAGTCCGCCTGCCGGCGGCCGCCTTCCGAGTGCCGAAGAATCGAGCCACACAGCGCCATCAACCGACGCGACAGGTCGTCTCGGCGCGAAACAGGGACTTGCAGCGCTGCCGACGTTCGCGGCACGGCGATGAGGTCTTGAGCGCTTGCGTAGGCGTGCGCCTGCTCGAGCAACGCAACGGCTTCTCCGACCGGAGCAAGCAACGCGGAGGTGATATCAGCGCCGCTGCGGCGTCGTGCGTCGGCGTCCGTTTGTCTCAGCAGGCCGACGCCGACGAGACAGTCGACGGGATCGAGCTCGCCGCGCTCGAGCAGGAGGCGATCCACGACCTCGACCACACGGTGCTCGATGGCGGGTATCACGAGGCAAAGCACTCTAAGTCATCAGTCCGAGCCGCTCGCGCAGCCTGCATGGGATCGCCCCGCAAGGTTCTCACACCTGCTTGGACGGACATTAGCGCAAGGCGGGGAGCGCGGGAAGAACGCGCCGACCGCGTTTGCGGAGCGACTGACGTTAACGTATCCTACGCGGCTTCGATTTTGGAGCACACCGATGGCCGCGACGGCTGCTTGCAGATCTATCTCAAGTGAAATGACGTAACCCGTTTCGGGCCATCGGCTCGAAGCGTGCGCTTTGAGCCGGTGGCCGTGTCGCGAGTCCGCACACTTAAGCCCCCGGCGAGCGATCTCGGGGGCTTTTTCGTTGGCGGATCGGCGATCACCGTGAAGCGGATGGACATTGACATTATCGATGGGCGGGACGAGTGGCCGCGCGGGCATTCACCGCGCATCGCGCTGCGTGGCGACCTCGGCGACCTGGCCGATACGATTCTCAAGGTACGCGCGCTTCAGGCGTTCGATTGGGGCGCAAGGCGATTCCCGATCCACCGCCGTGTGCGTTACGCCGCCCGTCGCCCGCTCGAAGATCTGTTCGACGACCTTGCGCTGCGTGCGGGTCTCGACGCACAACGGCTCGATACGGCCTCGCTGCTTCTCGACGGCCCCGGTGTATTCGTCGAGGCTCGGGGTAAGCGCAACACGGATTACAGCTCGGGCACTTTCGATATCTGGGCCGCGAGCATTGAGCGGCTCGAGGCAATCCGCGCGGGACTGCTGGATATCGTCGGCGAACAGCGCGTTCGACAGGAAATCTTCACAATCGACTGGCATTTCTCGAGCGCGGATAGGGGCCTTACGAGCGTTGCCTTCGATGAGTTGGCCGATCCCGATCTGCTCGACGAGGCTTATCCGATGCTTGCAGAGCCCGTTGCATCGTTCATCCGGCGTTACCTACGCGCTCGCGAGACCGTGTTGGTGCTGCAAGGACCGCCGGGCACGGGAAAAACGCGCCTTGTCCGCGCGATCCTTGCGGCGCTCTCGCGTCGCAAGGGCGATAGCGCCCACGTGCTCTATACGGCGGACAGGCGCACGTTGGAGAACGACGAGATCTTCGTCGAGTTCATCACCGGTGCGCACGACGCGTTCGTCATTGAGGATGCCGACCACGTGCTCGCGGCGCGCGCTGACGGCAATGCGGATTTGCACCGTTTTCTCGCCGTGGCCGACGGCGTCGTGCGCGCGCTCGGGCGCAAGATTATCTTTACGACGAATTTGCCGAACGTCGGCGACATCGACGACGCGCTGCTGCGTCCCGGCCGTTGCTTCGCCATGCTGCGTACTCGCGCCCTCGAGCGTGAGGAAGCGCGGCGTCTGATCGACAAGGTGTGCGGCGGCGACGAGCGCCGCGCGGCCGATGTGGCGGCTGCCGCACTCTCGCCCGAGGTTCGCAACATCACGCTCGCGGCTGTGTTCCGGGCGATGGAGGCCGGTCCGCCGGTCTGATGCCTGGCGGTCGGCGAGCCCTCTCGCGTCAGGTCACAGGGGTGCGCAGCGTCTGGACGACGGCTTTGGCGTCGATCAGAGTCGCGAGGCGTTCGAGGTGCGCCATCTCGGCTTGTCGGTCGAGCCACTGCATGGAAACATCATGCCCCAGATCATTATTGTCTGTACGCATAATATTTCCAGCCGGCCAGGGCACGTGAAGTTGTGGATTGCTCAATAGAGAATCTGCGCCCGCATGTCGCGCCCCACCTCGCTTGCGGGGGCCGTCCGAACTGGCCGATAATGCGGCCGCCTTACACAGTGGGGCAGTAGCTCAGCTGGGAGAGCGCCGCGTTCGCAATGCGGAGGTCGAGGGTTCGATCCCCTTCTGCTCCACCAATACGCCGATTCCATCAGGTACTTACACTGGAATGGTGTACGATGCCCATGTTCGGCGTCCTGTGAACCATTGGTACCGAACTACTCAACAATAACAATTCATAATGGAGATCAATGATGAAACTCATCTCGACGACGGCTCTA
>DATCIQ010000057.1:0-4177 GCA_036507635.1 Gammaproteobacteria bacterium | reverse complement strand
CCCCATCGCGCTCGCCGAGCCGTGGCATGCGCAACGCTTCTTCCGTAGAACCGACTGGACGATCGAGGAGTTCTCGTGCATGGACAACGTGAACTTCCTCGATTACGAGAGCGAGATCCTCGAGTTCGACGAATGATCTATTCGATCGGCGGGCCGACGAGATAGTCGGGATTTGCGTCGGCGCGCGGGCGAAACTTCTGCACGCGCCCCGCATCGACCTCGGCCACATAGAAGTTGCCGTCTTGATCGACGCTCATGCCGTGCACGCCCCATAGGCCGCCGGGGAACGTGCCCCAAGTGCCCCACGAGTAGAGAAAGTTGCCGTCGAGGTCGTATTTCAGGATCTTGTTCGTGCCGCGATCGGCCGCCCATAAATAGCCATCCGCGGTGATCATAATGAGATGGATGTCGGCCGGCGCATCGCCGACGCTCCACTGATCGAGATAGTCGCCGTTCTCGTCGAACACTTGAATGCGGCGGTTTTGCCGGTCGTTGACGAACACGCGCCGCGTTTGCGGATCGACGGCGATGCCGTGAACGTTGTTGAAAAAGCCCGGCCGCATTTCGTTCGGCGGAGCCCCTTTGTCGCCCCATTCGAGCAGATAGTTGCCGGCGGCGTCGAACTTTACGACGCGCGTGTTCTCGTAGCCGTCAGCGACGAAGAAGTCGCCGTTCGGCAGCCAAGCCATGAACGTGGGTCTGAAGAAGTGCGTCGTGTCGCTGCCGCGCTCGTCGTACGTGCCGATGGTTTGCACAAGCTCGCGGCCGTCGTTCGTGAACTTGAAGATCGCATGGCGAAAATCGTCGACGATCCACACGTGCCTATCGGGATCGTAGGGGCTCACGTATACGGCGTGCGGTCGGGCCAGCATCGCATCCCATTGCGTCCAGACTTCAACGACGTTGCCCGCGCCATCGAGCACGAGAATGCAATGCTCCCAGCGCGCGTCGACGCCGAGCACTCCGCCTTCATCCTGCCAAGCCTTGAGGCCGTCGGCCGGCATTGCACCCGCGGCGCCCCCGGCCGGCGGGCTCGCGACGGTCGCGTCGCGGAGCGGCAAGCGAAAAACGGGAAACGTGAGGCTGGGGCCCACATCGGGCAGTCGCCGCGTCGCCGGCCGGTCGAGCTGCGGCAGCTCGCCGCGCTGCAAGACGTAGATGCGATCCGGGCTTTCGGCGAATACGCTTTGCATCGCGCCATAAGTCCACGCGTCGTGCCCCGGCAGTTGCGACAACGGCTTCGGCCAGTCGGCAACGACCTCGTAGTGGCCGAACGTGTCCTGGCCTCCGCTGCTGCCCGGGAAGACGGGGGCGCTGCTTTGCGCGCTCGCGGCGCTCATCGCGAGCGCCGACAAAGCGGCCGCGGCGGTCGCAGTATGCATCGACGTTATCCTAGACATGCTTGCACCATCATGATTACGCGAGATGACCTGCGGCGATATCGAGCTCCTGCCGCGTCAGGGCCGTCGCTCCGCGGCGCTGCTCGACGGTCCAGCGCACGTCGATGCCGCTTTTGTCGGCGCTCGTCTCGCTCGCGATGTCGAGCGTGAGCACGTCGCCGGCGCTCCCCTCGACGACTTCAAGCACGGGCAGATAGATTTGGTCCCAATGCGTGCGCGGCGCGAACGGGCTCGTGGACAGCACGACACCGGGCACGAGCGTGCATTCCCACCACAATGCGAACCCGAAGATCGTCGCGTTGCTCGTGAGGTGCCACGTCGCGCGGCCGGCTCGGCGGCTGTCGATGTCGCCTGCGAACACCACGGAATCCCACGCCGCGGGCGGCTGCCTGAGCAGATCGTTCGGCTCGATCGCAAACACGTACATGTTGTTGCGCGTCATCCGCTCCGCATCGCTCAAGTCGAGACTGAAGCCGATCGTGCGCCAGCTCCGGAAGTCGCGCTCGAATCGATCCGCGATTACGGGCGCCGCCCATTGCACGATCGAGTGCGGAATCAGCGTGCCTCCGGGAGCGAGAAAGCGCTGCGCGTCGCGCAGCGTGTCGAGCACGCCTTCTTCATAGGCGAAGTTGCCGAGCACTTCTGCGACGACGAGCTCGACTCGCGGCGGATCGGCGACGTCGAGCGAGCGCTCCGGGACGAAGTGCAAGTGCTCCATGCCGTTCCGCGCCGCAATCGTCTCCGCGAGCGACAACACGGGTCCCGGGTCGTACAGCCACACTTCGCGCGCACCGAGCGCGCGGGCGAAGAAGGCGAGAATGCCCGTGCCGGCGCCGAGATCGGCGACGGCGGTTTCCCCGGGGCGAATCGTACGCGCGAGCGCCTCGCGAAACGCCGCATGGCGGACGTCGTCCGCAAGCATGCGCCGATGAAACTCGATCGACATGCCTGAAAGCATAGCAGCGCCCGAGACGTCTTGTATTTGCAACCGACTACTGGGCCGCTACTTCACCGATTCGATCATCGACAAGAACACGCCCAAGACGGATCCGACGCAGGACGGCTACAACCCGTTGCTCAACACCAGCATCACGACGAACCGCACGTCGAGCCACTTCACGATGAACTTGACTGGCTCTTACGCCTTCTCGTTGGGCAACATCGAGACGTTGGAGGTCTTCGGCACGATCGACAACGTGTTCGACAAGGACCCGCAGTTCGCGAGCGGCGGCGCCAGCTTCGGTGTGGCGAGCACGAACCCGATCTATTTTCCGACGTTGGGCACGACTTACCGCGTCGGCGTTCGAATGGAGTTCTAGGCGCCGCACGATCGCGACATCGAGATCAAAGGGCCGCGTTCCGGTAACATCCGGGCGCGGCCTTTCTCGTTGTAGGACTTCATGAACGATTCTGCGAACGTCGCCGGTTCACGCCGCACAGCCGATCCCGGTCCACTTGCCGCGTATGCGGCGCTGGCGCTGATCTGGGGCTACAACTGGGTCGTCATGAAAGTGGCGATGCGCTACGCGGGCCCCATCGACTTCGCGTACTTGCGCGTCGGGTTCGGCGCGCTGCTGTTGTTTGTCCTGCTGCTGGCGCTCGGCGTTCCGCTCAAGCCGCGTCACGTCGCCCGGACGGCACTGTTGGGATTTTTTCAAACAGCGGGTTTCGTCGGCTTGATCTCGTGGTCGGTCGCGTACGGCGAGGCCGGCAAGAGCGCGGTGCTCGCCTACACGATGCCGTTTTGGGTCATTTTGCTCGGCTGGCCGTTTCTCGGCGAACGTGTGCGCGGCCGGCAGTGGTTTGCCGTCGCGCTCGCGCTCGCGGGGCTCATGCTCGTGCTCGAGCTCTGGGAGCGCGCCGCGGATCTTGCGAGCAGTTTGCTCGCGCTCGGCGCGGGGGCCTCGTGGGCGGTGAGCGTCATCATCGTCAAGCGCATACCGGTCCGGGACCGCGAGGATCTCTTGTCGCTGACGACCTGGCAGATGATCTATGGGTTCGTGCCGCTCGTCGCCATCGCGCCGTTCGTGGCGGAGCGCCCCATCGAGTGGAGCGGCGCTTTCATCGGCGCACTGGCCTACAACGCCGTCGGCGGCATGGCGATCGCGACCGTTCTCTGGCTCTACATTCTTCAGCGCCTGCCGGCGCTCTTGAGCGGCTTGAGCTCGCTGATCGTGCCGATCGTCGGCGTCATCGCCGCCTGGCTACAACTCGGGGAACGGCCGAGCCTTGCCGAAGGCGCCGGCATCGTGCTGATCCTGACGGGGCTCGCCTTGCTGCTGCTCGGCGGAGCGAAGCCCTCGGCGAGCTGGAGCGGCACGTAACGTTCTCTTGTAGGAGCGAGCTTCGCTCGCGAACCGGCGCGCTCGTCGGTTGCACGCACGAAATGTGACGCAGCTCACGTTGACGACGGAATTTCGTCACGTATTCTGCGTCACAGGCGCCCGCGCAGTCGGCGCCACACCGAGTCCGATAAAGGCAAAGCTGCCGAAAGGCAGTGACGCAAAGCTCCGGGTCTAAGGCGACATAACGCTATGGCGGCTGAGCTACCGAAGGTAAGAAGGAGACGACCTATGATCGACAAACGAAATGGCCTTGCGTGTGCACTCGTCGCGCTCGGGCTCACCGGATTCAACGCGCACGCGGCGCCCACGAAAGCGAACATCTCGAGCACGGCGGAGATCACGTTCGAATGGGACGGCTCGGCTGGCGTGAACATTAGCGCCACCAAGGACCTCTCGCATGTGACCGTTCTTTACTGCAACGGCGTGAGTATG
>DATCIQ010000056.1:0-5902 GCA_036507635.1 Gammaproteobacteria bacterium | reverse complement strand
CGACTTCCTCGACGATCTGCTCGACCGGCGTGCTGCTCGTTTCGAGTAACAGCTTCGCGCGGTCGATGCGCAGTCGCTGAATGAACGCCTGAACCCCCTCGCCGGTTTCGAGCTCGAAGCGACGGCTCAAATTGCGGCGGCTCGTGGGCACTTGCCGCAGGAGGTCGTCCATTGTTAGACGGGAATGGAGATTGCCCCTGATCCAACTGACGGCTCTGTCGATCAACGGGTCGTTGTGCACGGTCGGTTGACGCTTCTCGTAACGCAGCTCGGATGGCGGACGATTCTCGAGCACGAGCACTTCGCGCAGAGGCGCGCGAATTCCCTACCCATGAACCGGTCGATGATCGCCAGCACGCCGTCGAGCCCGCACACGACACCTCCGACGCTAAATACTCGTCCGTCCTCGATGAGCGGGGTGTCCAGATCGAGCTCGATCTGCGGATATCGTTTGCAGCTTCTTGCACGTCTGAACGAGCTCGATCGGGCCAAAGACGGTCGACGCGACACTCCCGTCGACCGCGACGACGACGAAATGCAGTTTTCTTTTCATGTTGGCGTGTTCAGCACACATTTTGGCAGAGTGGCCGCTTAGTGAGGCAGGCCTTTCTTTTCTATGATGCTGGCCCGTCCTCAGGACAAGTGTAAGGCCAACAGCATGGTACGTGGTGCGCTCGGTATCGTGGTCGGTGCGATCGCCTGGATGGTCGCATTTTTTGCGGTCGCGCGGCTCCTCTTTCTAATGTCGCCGGCCTACGCGGCTCACGCCCAGACATGGATGAGCGCGCAGGTCTATGAATTCACCGCTCCGGAGTCCGGTTTCCACGTGCTCTTGTGGATATTGGCCGAGATTTTCGCCGGCTGGTTAACGGTCGTCATCGCGAAGCGCCGCGAGGCTTCGTGGATTCTGGCTGCGCTGATCGGACTATACATGGCCTTCATGCATCTCTATTACGTCTGGGATAGCTTCCCTTGGTGGTATAACCTCGCGGTGGTCATTCCGGTAGTTCCCGCCGTGCTTTTCGGCGGCAAGCTTGCAGGCCGTTTTGCGCGGCCAAGTCCGACGGTTGCGGCCGGATAACCTGGGAGCCGTAGAACAATGAACGCGAAAGGAATCTTCTACGTCTCGGCCTTCGTTTCCGACCTGGAAGGTAGCAAGGCGTTCTACCGCGACAAGCTCGGTTGGAAGCTCGGAACCAACGAAGCGCAAGTCGCGGGCTTCAGCTTCGGCTCGGGTTATCTCGTGCTTCTGGCCGACGAACGCAAGCCGGAGGACCGGAGCTACGCAGGCGGAATGCACGTCGAGGTCATGGTCGAAGACGCGCAGGCCGAGCACGATCGTCTCGAGAAACTCGGCGTGAAGGTGAGTGCCGTCAAAGACCAATTTTGGGGAGAGCGAAACTTCTCGTTCACCGATCCGGACGGATACGTATGGTCGGTCGGGCAATCGACTCGCTGAACGGCTCGGTGGTCGGAGTGATTCCCTAAGTCGACTTTCGTTTGTGGCGGGGACCGCGTACGTAGTCCCCGCTTCTGGGTCGTTAGACCGCACTCTGCATGCGGTTCGCGTAGTCGCGACCGGACGTCGGCGGCGGCAGTGGCAGCGGCCTACCGTCTTTCTCGTATAGAGCAATGGTCTCCTCGACGATCTGACAGAGCTCGTCGAAGACAGCGCGCTCGTCGTCGCCGTGACAGCCACCGAGCATCAAACCCGGTGCGCTTCCAACATAGCAGTTGTCTTCGGGAGACCACTCGACGATCTTCGCGTATCTGGCACTGGCTTTCATTGGACGCCGACGAACAGGTCCTTGATGTCGTCAAGCGGTGGCCCGTCTGGGTGGGGGTTGGTTCCCGCGCGTAGCGAGTAGTAAGTGTGCGCCATGGTTGGTCGCAAACGTACCGCGACCACCTCAGGTTCGCAAATCGAGGCGTGCGACCTGGAAATCTCTAGCGATCCCCGTGGGCTGCCGGCCAATCATTCTAGGTAGCTCGGCAATCCGTCGCGCCTCCACCGACAGTAGGCCGACTAGATCGCTCTCCCGACGGTGAGCGCGTTGCTGCCGCTACCGCACTCCCTCAAATCTCCAGCGGCAAGTTCACGGCAGCTCCCGACTCAGCGCTGCGATAAATAGCCTCGGTCCACTCCATATATCTGACGCCGATCTCAAACGTATTCATAGTGACCTGCTCGATCCCGCGAATCGCATTGATGAATTCCTCTTCAACGCGATGCCGAGCCTGCCCCTCGGGCGGATTGGGATGCGCGGCGAGCCGCCGATCGCCGCGGCGCCCGACGAAGATGTTCTGCTCGTTGTCGACGTGGATCGTCCCTTTGCTGCCGAAGATCCAGATGTCGTTGCCGCGCGAGAGTCCCGTGGTCTCGCTGAACTTCATGTGGACGGGGGCGCCGTTGCCGAGCTCGTAGAGCACCTCGACGTGATCCGGTATCGTCGCCGGGCGCTCCGCGCCTTCCTCGTCCCGCCGAGTGGGCACGTGGACGCGCGTCTTGGCCATCACGCTGTTGCCGGGCCCAAGCCATCGCATCACGGATTCGTAGGTGCCGCCGACGTTCAGCACGTTGATACCGCTGAACTCCGGATTGTGGCGCCAGTCGAGCTCGCCGCCGAAGTCCGCGAACCCGCGCTGCGGCATCTGCACGTCCACTGAGAGCACATCGCCGATCTCGCCGCCGGCGAGCAGGCTCTGCAGCGCTCTGTCGATTCTGTAAGTGCCGGAGCTCGGTGCGAGCTGGCAGACGAGATTGGAATGGCGTTCCGATGCGGCCAACATCTCGCGCGCTTCGGCGGCGTTATTCGCCATGCGTGCCTGACAGAGCACGTGCCTACCGCTCTCGAGCGCGGCCAGCGTGATGGTGCGATGCATGTAAGGCCAGGTGCCGATGAGGACGGCGTCGATGCCGTCGGCGGCGAGGAGTTGCTCCCAGTCGGCGTACGCGCGGGGGATGTCGAGCTCGTCGGCGGCGCGCCGGCTCGAATCGAGCGAGCGGTTCGCGACGGCGACGATCTCGACGCCCGGCATCCGGCGCAACCCCGGAATGTGCGTTGAGCCGACGATGCCGCCCGCGCCGACGATCCCGACGCGAATCCTTTCGCGCGCCGCGGAACTCGACGGCAGGCGCTCTTGCGCCAATAGCACGCGCGGCGTCAACGCCGCCGCAACGGGGAGCACCGCCGAGGACAGGAACTCGCGGCGTTTGATCTTGGGGCTTGAGTTGTTGTCGGATTCGTTGCTCATGGCTGTGTGGCCTTCACCGCTCGCGCCTCTCAGCGTGACTTGGTCGTATCGACCTGGTAGATCGGCAGATCCCAGTGATTGGCCGTCAGCTCCCAGCGCCGGTTCTCTTCGCGCTTACGCGTAACTGCGTCCTCGAACAGCTCCTGCGCGATCTCCGCCTCGTGCGAGGCCGCCTCAAAGTCCGCGTAGGTGATCTCGATGCGATAGTCCCAGCGCGCCGCCTCGTCCGTATGGAATTGCGGATGATAGACGCGGTAGTCCAAGACGTAGCCGAGCTCCTTGGCACGGTCGAGAATCGGGATTTGGTACTTACGGAAGAGATCCCACCACTCGTCGATGAAGCCATAGCGGACGCGGTAGACCCACTCCACCTCATAGCCCGTGACGTCCGGCTTGGGCGGTTGTGCCAGGGCTGCGCCGATTGCCAGCGACGACAGAGCCGCGCCCACGACCGCGGACCCGAAAACTTTCGTTCGACGCATTGGTGATTTATCCCAGTAAGAAAGGTGTATCCACCGATCCGGCAACTGCAGCACAATGCTCCTCGTGCCGCAAGACGAAGCGGGACCGCGAGACGCACTAGACGATCGCGACGACCTTGCCTCGATGGTCCACTCGATCACCACGGCAGACGAGCAAGGTGACGGCGGCGAACGAGGCGTATGCGAGGTTTCGGAGTTGCATGGAATCTTGTCCCCAAGAGCCACAAGCACGTGAGCTCGACGGCGGCCTGCGAGCGGTCCGGAGTAGGGCGACCGAACACGGTGCCCATTTTGCGGGCGTTGGGCCACGTTTGCATCCGGTTCGCGTAGTCGCGACCTAGACTTTCGGTGCCTGACACCCGCCGCCCGCGGAGTGACACTTGCAATCCACGCTCGGTCCGCCCTTACACTGTTCGTCCCGGAGTACCGATGGGCACGCTCATGGAAAGCTGGCCGCGGCGGCATCGCATCACGGTGAACGAGTACCACCGCATGGCCGAACTAGGCCTGCTCGCACCGGATGCGCGCGTCGAATTGATCGAGGGAGAGATCATCGACATGGCGCCGATCGGCAAAGCACACACCAGCGTCGTCGATCAGCTGAATCGGCTGCTCGTTCGAGCGGTCGGGGACGATGCGATCGTTCGCGTCCAGGGTTCGGTGCGTTTGAATCAAATGTCCGAGCCGGAGCCGGACGTCGTGCTGCTGAAACCGAGGCCGGACTTCTACCGTAACGAGTACGCGTCGGGCGCGGACACGCTGCTGGTGATCGAAGTGAGCGACTCCACGCTGCGCTACGATCGCGACGTCAAAGTGCCTTTGTACGCACGGCACGGCGTGCCGGAAGTTTGGATCGTCGACCTGCAGAACGACCAGCTGCTCGTCTACGGCTCGCTGAGCGACGGGGCGTACGGGCGACAAACCTCGGCCACGCGGCCGGAAACCATGCTCGTGACGGCGCTGCCCGGGGTCACGGTGGATCTCGCGTCCGTGTGGGCTCCCTAGAGACGCCGTCGTCGGCTCAAGACTTTGCGGCGGCCGGCTTCGAGCTCTGGCGCGACGCGAGCTGACACGAGCACGACTAGCTACAATGCCAATCCCGAACACCGGAGGCACGATACAGCGATGACGCGCGGAATCTGTCTTTGCGGCACGGTCCGGTACGAATTCACCGAACCGTTCCAGCTCATGATGCACTGCCATTGCTCGATGTGCCGCAAGCACCACGGCGCGCCGTTCGCGACCTTCGTCGCGTCGCCGTTCTCGGCGTTCCGTTGGCTCGGCGGCGAGGACGCGATCATCACCTATCGCTCGTCGGAGCAAGGCCGGCGGTCGTACTGCGGCCGCTGCGCGTCGGTGGCGCCGACACTGATGCCGGAAGCGGGTTTTGCGATTGCGCCCGCGGGTAACCTCGAAGGCGATCCCGGCATCCGGCCGCAGTTTCACGCGTTCGTCGGCTCGAAGGCGCCGTGGTACACGATCACGGATTCGCTGCCGCAGCACGAAGGGAATCCGCCCGAGCTCGGTGGCGGCGCGGGGGTGGCGCGCCCGCGCGTCGAGCCGCGCCCCGGCGTCGTCGACGGCAGCTGCCTCTGCGGCGCAGTCGCATACGAGCTCCGCGGCGAACCCTTGAGGATGTACAACTGCCATTGCTGGCGCTGCCGCCGCGAGCGCAGCGCGGCCCACACGACGAATCTCTTTGCGAAGCTCGATGACTTTGCATTCACGCGCGGCCAGGAGCTCGTCGCGGAGTACAAGGTGCCCGAGGCGGAGCGGTTCACGGTCGCGTTCTGCACGCGCTGCGGCGGCGGGGCGCCGTACGTGGCGCGCGAGCGCGGCAGGGTCGTAGTGCCCGCCGGCACGCTCGACACGGATCCCGTCATGCGGCCGCAGGCGAACATCTACGTCGCATCGAAGGCGCCGTGGTTCGAGATCACAGACGATCTGCCGCAGTACGCGGAAGCGCCGCCGGCGTAGCACGACTCGCAGCGGGCGGCAGCAAGGCCTCTCGCTCCGGCGGCAGATGCTGATCGACGGCATTCATCATGAAGCCTACCCTGAAGTACTCGCCCATGATCGTCATGAGCTGGACCGTCTGCTGACGCCCGAAATGTCCGATCATCTTCTCCCAGAGCTCGCTGCTGACGCGGTGCTCTCGATACAGA
>DATCIQ010000055.1:0-3471 GCA_036507635.1 Gammaproteobacteria bacterium | reverse complement strand
GCTCAAGACCATCTTGAGCTTGCAATTGAATCATGCCGCACTTCCGGGATTTTCGCTGTGGCATTTGCCACACGCCAAAAATGGCTCTGGCGGCCCGGTCCCAGGCCCCCGGACGCACGGCCGGAAGCGCGTGCCATGCCTTTGCGACAAAGGCGAGGTACACTAGCCCCTGCCTGCCCTGCGGCCTTTTTCGTCATACACGCTCGGCCTGGCTTAGCCTATTCTCTGCCACTTTTTCACGAGGCTTAGGGACGCGAGATGGCGCAGCCTCAGACCACGCAGTCGCGGAACTCGCTCAAGGGGATCGCCATCTTCGCGGGCCTCTCCCCCGATGCGGTCGAGCGGATCGAGCGGCGCTGTGCCTGGAAGCGCTACGCGCCGGGAGAGCCGATTCTCGATTACCTCGATGCCTCCGACGACGTGTTTTTCCTGACCCTGGGCGAGGTTCGGGTCACCATCTACTCGTCGGTGGGCAAGGCAGTGAGCTTTCGCGAAATGGCGGCCGGCGAGATTTTCGGCGAATTTCCGGCCATCGACGGGGGCTCCCGATCGGCAAGCGTCGAGGCGCGAACCAATTGTCTCATCGCCTCTATGCCGGGGTCCTCATTCCGGGAGTTGCTCGCGTCCGAATCGGGACTGGCGCAGGCCCTGCTGCCAAGGATGGTGAAGACGATCCGCGCCCTGACGACGCGGGTCTACGAGTTCAGCACGCTCGCCGTCAACAATCGCATCCAGGCCGAGCTGCTGCGGCTGGCGAGCCTGGGACCCAAGGATGGCAAGAGCGCGCGCATCGTGCCGGCCCCCACCCATGTCGAAATTGCGAGCCGGGTCAGCACCCACCGGGAAGCGGTCACCAGGGAGCTCAATCGCCTGTCCCGAATTGGGATACTCGAGCGGCGCGGCGGCACATTGCTCGTCAAGGACGTCGATCGCCTGGCCGAGATGGTCCAGTCCGCAACCGGCGAGTAGCCGCCCGGAATGCGCCCGACTCGCGCGAAGATTGTGCAACTGCTAAGATAAATTTCACGCCAACGGGCGGTTGCCCTCGACCGAAGGGCTGATGCAAGCGAAGGTCGAGCGGATTTTAGGTTTGCCTCGCTAGGAGGCTCGCGTCATGCACGAGTTGAGCAATCGCGGAAGCAGGGCAGCGCGGGTAAAAACCGCGCGGATCGCTGTTCCCGATACTGTCTCCGCCAACTCGAGCGACGAGAAGAAGTCTCGAAAGCAGCTCTTGGACGAGATCGCCGATCTGCGGCAGCGGCTCAACGCCGGAGCTGAGCCGGGTTCAGACCGCAAGCCGATCGAGGGCGACCTAAAGGGCACCGAGCAGCGCGTGCAACACCTGCTCGCCGTTAGCCCCGCCATCATCTACACGAACAAAGCTTCGGGCGATTTTCCCTGCACCTTCGTTAGCGAAAATCTTCAGGCGATCATGGGCTATTCGCCGGGGGAGATGATCGGCGATCAAAGGTGCTGGTCCGACCATCTCCATCCTGAAGATGCCCCAAGAGTTTTCGATGAGATGCGTCCCCTGATCGAGCGGGGCGGGGGAACGGTCGAATACCGCTTTCAGCATCGTGACGGGCACTACATCTGGATCCAGGACACCTTCAAGGTGGTCAAGGACCAAGCAGGCCATCCGTCGGAGCTCGTGGGCGCCTGGGCGGACATCACCGAGCGCAAGTCCATCGAAACCGAGCTCAGCGACACGCGGCAGCGCCTGCAATACCTGCTCGCCGTCAGTCCCGCCATCATCTACACCACCAAAGCCTCCGGCGATTTTGGCTGCACTTTCATCAGCGAGAACCTGTGCGCGATCATGGGTTATTCGCCGCAGGAGATGACCACTGACCCGAAGTGCTGGCCCGACCACCTCCACCCGGATGATGCGCCCCGCGTCTTCGACGAGATGCGCCCCCTGATCGAGCGGGGCGGCGGAATGATCGAGTATCGCTTCCGGCATCGAGATGGGCATTACATCTGGATCCAGGACACCTTCAAGGTCGTCAATGACGAGGACGGCCATCCGCGCGAGCTGGTCGGCGCCTGGGCCGACATCACCGAAAGCAAGCGCGCCGAGCAGACAGCGCTCCAAGCGAATATCGAGCTGCAAGACACCAAACGCTATCTGACCCGCCTCATCGAGAGCTCGACCGACGCCATCATCGCTACCGACAAGGAAGGCAAGGTTGTCCTCTTCAACGAGGGCGCCGAGACCCTGCTCGGCTATAGGTCGGACGATGTTATTGGCCGGCACGCGACGGAACTCTACGGCGACGAGGAGCGCGCGCGGGAAGTCGCGCGCGAGATGCGTAAGCGCGGAGGCACTGTTGCGGGCTTCGAGAGCCTTCTCAACACGAAGGACGGCAAAAGCATTCCCGTTCTCATCTCCGCTTCGGTTCTGTTCGGCGAACATGGCGAGGAGGTAGGCACGGTCGGCTTTGCCACCGACCTCAGAACGCGCAAGCGGGAGGAAGAGGAGCTCCGCAAGGCGCACGACGAACTGGAAAAACGCGTGGAAGAGCGCACCACGGAGCTGAAAGCGGCGCGCGAGCGATTGCAGTACCTCATGACCGTCACGCCGGCAATCGTCTACACCAATCAGGCGAGCGACTACGTCTGTACCTTCGTCAGCGAGAACGTGTCCCGCATCATGGGTTTCTCGGCATGGGAGATGCTGGAAGACAAAGACTTCTGGACCGTGCGCCTCCATCCCGACGACGCTTCGCGCGTCTTCAGCGAAATGGGTCCCCTCGTTGAGCAACGCGGCGGGACTTTAGAGTACCGCTTCCGGCATCGCGATGGGCACTACATCTGGATCCAGGACACCTTCAGAGTCATCGAAGACGACCAGGGCCGTCCATTCGAGATCGTAGGCTCGTGGGCGGACATTTCCGCTCGCAAGAAGGCCGAGCAGGCGCTCGGCGAGCGCATGGCCTTGATGAACGATTTGGAAACGTTGGTCGGTGCGAGCCCCGCAATCATCTACACCACCCAGGTCTCCGGCGACTACGCCTGTACGTTCGTCAGCGAGAATTTGGATGCGATCATGGGCTATGCGCCCTGGGAGATGCGTGACGACAAGAAATTTTGGGTCAAGCGCCTATACCCCGAAGATTCGACGCGGGTGTTCACCGAGATGGATCGGATCGTTAGTCAGGGAAAAGGCGCTTTGGAGTATCGCTTCCGGCATCGAGACGGTCACTACATCTGGATCCAAGATACCTTAACCGTGACTCACGATGAGGAAGGCAAGCCCCAGGAAATCGTCGGGTCCTGCGCCGACATCTCCGACCGCAAGCGCATCGAGGCCGAGCTACAGCACCTGGCCGAGCAAGTCGAACTCCGCAACAAATTCATTCGCGAGACCTTCGGCCGCTATTTGACGGATGAAGTGGTGGCCACGGTGCTCGAGTCGCCTTCCGGGCTGCAAATCGGAGGCGAGAAGCGGAAAGTCACCATGCTAATGAG
>DATCIQ010000054.1:0-2631 GCA_036507635.1 Gammaproteobacteria bacterium | reverse complement strand
GATTCTGTGCTCGTTCGCGATCCGCATGACCGATTGCACTTGCTCCACGGTGTCCGGCGCAACGGCCGCGGATGCGGTGCGCTCTTCTTCCTCGTCCCAGAAGGGCGAGTAAGCGTCGCGATAGAGCGCAACGTCCTCCGGTGCGCTGAAAACCCATTCCTTGCCTACGGCAGTTTCGAGCTGCCGAAGCGCTGCCGAGAAATCACGTTGGCTCATGCCAGGCGGCAATGTCATGATCAATCCCCCTACGAGCCTTGCTACCGGAGCTACGTTCTAACGATCGGTGCGATCACCCACGAAATGAGCGGCCGCTGCGCGTGCAGCGCGCGCGATACGACACGCATCCTGTGATCCCACGCGAGCTGCTCGAGACAAAACAACGCCTCCGGCGCCGTCAGTCCGGCAATCGCAACCGGGCTCTCGCGCCAACGCAGCGCGAGATCGTTGAACCAGACGTCTGTGATGTCGCCGTCGATCGGATGGACGGCCACACCTCGTCGCTGCATTTGCGCGGCGTAGGCCAACGCGGGCGCGTAGGACTTGTCGTAGATCGCCTTGTACAACGGTGGGTGCGGGAAGCTTGCTGCCGGCGCCCACATCGGTGAGCGCTCGGTCGCTGCCGCCAGGCCGGGCAAAATGGAGGCTATGAGCCCGAGCTCCAAGAACTGCCTACGGTTTGGCATCGTTCATCTCTCGTTGCGTCCGAAGCCGGGACGGTTAGGCCATCGATTCGACTATACGCCGGCCGCCGTAGTCACGGTAGGAGCAGACACGGCCGGCCGGCACCAGAACTGATACATGCCGACGAACGTCTCCGGATACGCGGCCTCGAAATCCTCCCAATTCGCTAGGTCCGTTTGCGTCTCGTCAGCTGGGTAGCGGTCGCGATACCGGACTGGCACCCCCGGATCGATGTGGTCGAAGCCCAAGAATTCGAGTCTCGCGCCCGCGAGCAGTTGCTTGAGACCCAGCGGCGTGTAGCGATGCTCCTGCACGTTGAAAATCAAATCGTGTAGGCCGCTGATGCTGTAGAAATCCTGGCTCGTGACGAGTCCGCGCGGGGCCTCATTCTCCGGCAACTCGGCGATGAGCCGGCGCGCCGCCCGTATCCCCCGCACGTCGTCCGTCAAGCCATACGCGGCAACGAGCTGCCGCGCCGCGACGACCCGCTGCCGCGCGCGATCGCTGTAGAGAGCGAGGCGCATGATCCCGTGGGGGCGCAACAGGCGCGCCAAGATCTCGAGCCCGTCTTCGGGCCGCCCGAGATGATGCAGCACGCCGATGCATTCGATGTAGTCGAAGCGCTCGTCCCACGCGTCGAGGGCGAGAATGTCGGCCTGGGCGAGGCAGTGCACGTCGATATCGAGCTCTTCGAGCTTGCGACGCGCAAAGCTGAGCGACGTGAGACTGAGATCGAGCGCCGTAATGCGCGCGTTCTGGAAGACGCTTCTGACCTGGGCGATTTGATGCCCGGTTCCACAGCCGGGCAGTAACACATCGACGCCGTTTTCCGGCAAATCTCTGAACTGCACGGTCGGAAAGCGCTCTTTAATCACCTGTTTGAAAGGACGCGGCCGACCGCCTTCGACTGCGAACCAGCGCGGATAAGGAAACGTCTCGTACTGCGTACGCACGCGCTTCGACAGCGCCGTGGCTGGCGGCGTCAGCACCGCTATCTGCTCCTGCAAAGCACGCTCGCGGCGGGGCTCCGCCACCTGCTGTCGAAGCAGAAAATCGAGCGCGGAGAACGCATCGCTGTTGGGCGCTGGAGGATCGCCAAGTACCTCGTGCAGCGGACGATAAGCGGCGACGAGCGCAATCGACGCGGCTTCGCGCGGCCGATCGGCGAGGCTCGCTTCGAGCCACGCTTCCTCGTCGTCTCCGACCGCATACGCGTACTCGGTGTTGAAACACTGCGCCGCAAGGTTCGCGAGGAGCTCGAGACGCTCGGCGAAGAGACAACTCGGCGCGGAGTGAGCGGCCCTCTCGAGCGCGTGGCGGCGGAGCGCCGTCAGCAACGACTCGATCTCGAGGGACACGATCACGGCGCGCTGCATGACGATGCGCAGCAGGGGATCGTCGAGCATCGCGTCGTATCGTCGGGAGCGCAACGCGTCTTCCAAGGTATTCCCACCGCGCGCGGCCAGACTCATGAGCTCGCCCGCCAAGGGGTCGGCGACGAGCGCCGAGTGCACGACGGTGACGAGGGACTGACAGTTGAAGTCTCGTGTCTCCGCCGCTCGGGCGAAAATCTTCCTGATCGCCGGCGGCAGCACGAAGCCCGCGGTCATGCCGACGAGACTCAGCGCGACATACAAATAGTTGGCGTTTGTAGGTGCGTGCGCGAGCGCCGTGAGATAAGACCCAAGGGCCGATGCGAGATCTCCGGCCATGTAGGCCTTGGCGCCCGCGTGAGCGAGCTCCGCGGCCTGCCGGGCTCTTGACATCGGAGTTACCGCGTTCGCGGCCGGAGGCCGCTCCTACCAACCGGACGGCATGCCGTAAGGCACGGGCAGTGCGGCCGACTGCGTGCTCACGACTTGGCCTTCGAGGATCTTATAGAGACGTGCCGTCATGACGGAGTATGGCCCCGTCGAGCGCGCGAGCGAAGGGCCTGACGCGTCGCCGGCG
>DATCIQ010000053.1:0-12891 GCA_036507635.1 Gammaproteobacteria bacterium | reverse complement strand
ATATGCCCGTAGCGCTTTCCATGCTTGCAGAGATAGCGGCGTGCATCGCCGCTCGTCGCGAGCGCGCCGAGCGTAAGCTTGATTCGGGCGGCCGGAACATCGGTCGCGGTGAGGCCTTCGATGCCGACGGTCCAGCCGCGGTCATCGATGCCGGAACCGGAGGCGAACAGGTCGCCGCCGAAATTGATCAAGCAACGCGGCCAAATCGCACGCGCCAACTCTGCCGCTCGATCCACCGCGTATTCCTTGCCGATCCCGCCGAAATCGATTTCCATGCCGGGCTCGAGCGTCAATTCGGGTGCGGCCCAACGTGCGCGCTGCCACCCGACATGCCTCATGACCTTGCGGATCGCGCTGCTGCGAGGCAGACGACTGCCACCGTCAAAGCGCCAAACCTTGCGCAAGACGCCGGACGAGATGTCGAACCGTCCGCCGCTGAGCCCGAACAACCGATCGGCGTAAGTGAGCAACGCGGCTGTCTCGTCGTCGACAACGACCGGCGCTCCGTTCGCCGTATTGATGCGATGAACGATGTTATCTTCGAGGTAGCGGCTATATTTTCTCTCGACTCGCCGCGCCTCGGCGCAGACGACATCGAGCACGCGCTCGGCCGTCGCGCGGTCGGCGTCCGCCAAATGCACCTCGCACGGGCTCGCCATCGCTTGAAATGAGCCGAGCCAGCCGTATGGCCGGGGAGTCAACGACGGGGCGTCGACTCCTCGAGGACTTCGGTCAGCGTCCGAACTTGTAGCTGACCTGGCCAATGACGGCACTGAGATCCGGATAAAGGTCGAGTCCCGCCAACGCGCCGAAGCGTGAGCCGGGCTTGGGCTCGCCGGTCTGCTGATAGACCTCGAGTCGCGAGGAGAGCTCACCGCGGCGCGTTTCCCGGCCGAACTTGATCCCGAGCGTGACCGCATCGAACGCGCCGAGCCGGTAGTCCGCCGACGCGAACAGCGGCAGCGGCTGACCGTCGAGCAGCACCGTCTCATAGAAATCCGCCGCATTCTGCGAGTAGAAACGCAGGTGGGGCTGGAGATATTTCCCGCCGTCGAGTTGCCAACGGTAGTGCAGATCGATCGTGTGCGAATCGATGCCCCAATCGTCGGTCATGTAGCGGTACGAGACGTCGAAGACGTCGCCGTTGAAATCACGTTTGAAGAGGCCGAAAAGGCTCTGCTTGTCACGCGTATCGGGCCGGCTCTCGTAGACGAAGCGGTCGAGACCGCTGCCGGGCGGCCCGCTCGCGGGCAAACCGGTCACAGGATCGACGACCGAGAGAATCTTGTACGGGTCCGTCAGATACCCATCGGACTCGCTCAGCGAGTAGTTGACCTGGACGATCGCATGTCGGCTCAAGACTTGCGTGACGCCCACGAGGAAATCAAAGACGTCCTTCGACTGGTCACCGCGTTTGTTGCTCAAGTCGCCTTCGCCGAGCATGAGACTCAGCGGCACGGGGCTCCCGCCCACCGGATCGCTCGTGTCGTTCGCGACGGCGAGCCCGAAGGACAGCGTCGTATTGCGGTTATTGAAATCGCGCGCGATGCTCGCATTGAGGCCCGTGTGAGTGTAGTCGTATTCGTCCGATACGCTGGCGCCGACGTCCACCGTGGCGAGCCGCGCCAACGGCCACTTCCAGCTCGCGCTCAACGCCGTGCGCGTATCCAGGAACGTATCGTCCAACGGTGTGTCGCCGGGAACGACGGTATAGCTGCCGTTACCCGACGGCCGCGTGAAAGTCTGCGGCGTGGTGCTCGGCATAGCGCCGCTCGGCGATGCGCCCGTCAGCGAGTCATAGGCGAGCGTCAGATTCAAGAAGCTGTCCTCTCGAAGTTCCTTGCTCGCGATCGCGTTGAGGCTGAAGTCGCGTACGCGACCATCGGACTCGCCGTAGTACAGCAACGCCGTATCGATGTCCCACGGCGTGAGCTCCTGGGCAATCACGGTTGCCGGTGCGCCGGGCCCGAGCAGCGCACAAGTCGCTGCGGCCAATGAGCCGCCCATTCGAGCGGCGCCGCGGCGCGCATTCTTCGTCAGTTGCATCCGCAGCCGCCTCCGCCGAATCCTTGTCCACCGCTCGAAGCTTCCTTGCTGAAATAGATGTGCTCGTCGAGCGACGACTCGATCGGATCGGCAACCAGCTGCATGTCGTCGCGTGCGAGCACGTCGCGGTCCCACGGCTGCACGCCGAGCCCGGAGCATCCAGCCAGCGTCGAACCGAGCACCAAGGCAAGGGTGAATCCACGATACTTCGCCGTCATCCGCTACTCCTGTTGCTCCGAAGCTTGCGTTGCGTCCCCTCGAGCGGCGGTCAGCGCCTCTCGTATCGCGCGCTCGTACTCGTCGGTATTCGCGAGCTTGAATCCGTAGTGGCTTGCGAGGATGTTGCCGTTGCGGTCGAGCACGAAGGAGCTCGGCATCGCCCGCAGAGCGAATGCCTCGGCGAGACTCCCCGTAGGATCGAAATGTAGCCTGAACTCCGCGGGCGTTTCCGCGAGGAACTCATCGGCGAGCCCTCGTTCCTTGTCCACGTTGACGCCGATGATCTCGAGGCCCTCGCTCGCGTACTTGCGGTGCATCTCGTTCATCCATGGAAACGAGCGCCGGCAGGGAGCGCACCATGACGCCCAGAAGTCGACCCAGACGACCTTGGCATCGACGGCCCCGAAAGCCTCCGGCAGCTCGGCGCGGCTGAGCGCCGGCCACGCTGCCGCCATCAACACGAGAACGCCCACTGGGCGGATCGCTCGCAAACCAACCCCTCCGAACCAAGCGCGCTTGGGTCTCACGACTCTGGCCGTTAGACGGCACCCACGCAAGAAATCGGTCGCCGACCGGCCGCCCCGATCAGAGTCGTGGCCTCGTCGGACGGGGCGTCGCCGGTTTAGAGCTCGCGCAGCACCGCGCCCAAGCTCTCGCGGGCGTCCCCGAACAGCATGTAGGTATTTTCTTTGTGAAACAGCGGGTTCTCGACACCTGCGTACCCCGTCGCCATGCTGCGCTTCAAGACGATCGTCGCCTTGCCCTTCCATACCTCGAGCACCGGCATGCCAGCGATGGGGCTATCCGGCACCTCTTGCGCCGACGGATTCACGATGTCGTTGGCGCCGATGACGATCGAGACGTCGACGTCGGGAAAGTCGCGGTTGATCTCGTCCATCTCGAACACGATGTCGTACGGAACGTTGGCTTCGGCGAGCAGCACGTTCATGTGTCCCGGCATACGGCCGGCGACGGGGTGGATGCCGAAACGGACGTCAACGCCCTTGGCTTTGAGTGTCCTCGTGAGCTCGAACACGGCGTGCTGCGCCTGCGCGACGGCCATACCGTAGCCCGGCACGATCATGACCTCCTTCGCCTCGCGGAGCATTTGCGCGGCCTCCGCGGGATCGATGGCGTGCACCTCGCCGTCCGGCGCGGCAGCGGCCGATGACGCCGCCGTTGCCGTCCCAAACCCGCCCGCGATGACCGAAAGGAACTTGCGGTTCATTGCGCGGCACATGATGTAGCTCAAGATCGCGCCGCTCGAGCCGACCAACGCACCCGTCACGATCAGTAGATCGTTGCTCAACATGAAGCCCGTGGCCGATGCGGCCCAACCCGAGTAACTGTTGAGCATCGAAATGACGACCGGCATGTCGGCGCCGCCGATCGCCATGACCATGTGCACGCCGAACACGAGCGCAATCGCGCTCATGAAGAGAAGCGGCGTGAGCCCCTCGCCCGCCGCCGAGTCCGCCACGAACACGCCCGCGAGCCAGAGCGTGAGCAACAGCAAGACCAGATTGAGCCAATGCCTCCCCGGGAGCGCGAGCGGTTTGCCGCTCAGCTTGCCGCTCAGCTTGCCGAATGCGATCACGGAGCCTGAAAACGTCACGGCGCCGATCAAAATGCCGAGATAGGTTTCGATGTCGTGAATCGTCCGCTCGACACCCGTGAGCTCCACGATCGGATCCATGAAGTTCGCAAAGCCGACGAGCATCGCCGCCAGCCCGACGAGGCTGTGCAGAATCGCGACGAGCTCGGGCATTTGCGTCATCTGCACGCGCCGCGCGAGCAGCAAACCGATCGTTCCGCCGACGAGGAGCGCGCCGACCAGAAGCGCGTAGTTCGCGGTCACGACTCCGAGCAACGTCGCGAGCAACGCGATGCTCATGCCGACGATGCCGTAAAGGTTGCCGCGTCGCGCCGTCTCCGGGTGGCTCAAGCCGCCTAGCGCGAGGATGAAGAGGATCGTGCCGCCGATGTAAGCGGCTGTGACTACACCCGAAGACATCGCTTCTCCATTTGTAGGAGCGAGCTTCGCTCGCGAATCTTCAAATCGCGAGCAAAGCTCGCTCCTACCCAAAGATGAGGCAAGATCGTTTCCCCTCGTCTAGCGCCGGAACATGGCGAGCATGCGGCGCGTGACGCCGAAACCGCCGGCAATGTTGATACTCGTGATCAGCACCGCGAACGCGGCCGACGCCATGATCAAAGTCTCTTGCGAGCTGATCTGTAGAAGCGCGCCGATGATGATGATGCTCGAGATCGCATTCGTCACGCTCATGAGCGGCGTGTGCAGCGCCGGCGTGACGTTCCAAACGACCATATAGCCGACGAAGCAGGCGAGAATGAACACCGTGAAGTGCGCCATGAACGACGCCGGTGCGAATTGCCCAAGGCCGAAGAGCGCCAAGCCACCGATGCCGAGCATCGCGAGCGGCCCTACCCATGCGGGCCGTTTCCGTTGTTCGGGCGCGCCGGCCTTCGCGACGCTCTGCGCGGTGGGTTTCGCGGCCGGCGGCACGGCCGTGAGCTTCGGTGCGGGCGGGGGCCACGTGATCTCTCCGTCCTTGATGACCGTCGCGCCGCGCACGACTTCGTCGTTCATGTCGACGACGAGCGCACCGTCCCTGGCGGGGCACATGTCGCTCAGTAAGTTCCGCAGATTCGTCGCATAGAGCTGGCTCGATTGCGCCGCGAGCCGGCTCGGAAGATCCGTGTAGCCGATGATTGTGACGCCGTGCTTGACGGCGAGCTGATCCGGCTCCGTCAACGCGCAGTTGCCGCTCTGCTCCGCCGCGAGATCGACGATCACGCTACCAGGTTTCATCGCTTGCACCATTTCCGCCGTGATGAGCTTCGGTGCCGGCTTGCCGGGTATGAGCGCCGTCGTGATGATGATGTCGACTTCCTCGGCTTGCTTGCGGAACAGCGCCATCTCGGCGGCGATGAATTCCTTGCTCATGACCTTGGCATAGCCGCCCGCACCGCCGCCTTCCTCGGCAAAGTCGAGCATGAGAAACTCGGCGTCCATGCTTTCGACCTGCTCTTTGACCTCGGGCCGCGTGTCGAACGCGCGCACGATCGCGCCCATGCTTTTCGCGGTGCCGATCGCCGACAAGCCGGCGACGCCGGCGCCGATGACGAGGACCTTGGCCGGCGGGATCTTGCCGGCCGCCGTGACTTGGCCGCGAAAAAACCGCCCGAAATGCTGCGCAGCCTCGACGACGGCCCGGTAGCCCGCGATGTTGGCCATCGAGCTCAACGCGTCGAGCTTTTGCGCGCGCGAAATGCGCGGAATGCTGTCTATCGCGAGCGCCGTGACCCGCTTCCCCGCAAGCCGGGTCAGGAGCTCCGGGTTCTGGCCGGGCCAAAGGAACGAGATCAGCACTTGGCCCGCCTCGAGCCGCTCGACCTCGTCGTAGCTTCCGTCGGGATGCCTCTCGGGCGCGCGCACTTTGAGAATGATCTCGCTCGCCGCGTAGAGCGCTCCCGCATCCGGCGCGATCGCGGCGCCGGCTTGCGCGTACGCAGCGTCGCTGAAGCTCGCTCCGTCTCCGGCGCCGGTCTCGACGGACACCTCGAAGCCCAAGCGCTCGAGCTCGGCGACGACCGCAGGCGTCGTCGCCACGCGCCTCTCGCCGGTATGAATCTCTCGGGGCACGCCTATGCGCATCGAGCTCCTCCAAAGGCTATCCGCGGCGCGGCGATTATAGTAGGAGCGCCCTTCCTTGTGGGAGCGAGTCCGTAGCAGCGACCGCCTTCTGTGGGAGAAGCGACCTTTTTTGTGGGAGAAGCGACGGTCTTCTGTGGGAGCGAGCTTCGCTCGCGATTCTTCGAAAAGATCGCGAGCGAAGCTCGCTCCTACAAAGAAGACCGTGCCTACACGCGTCCCACGCGACCCACGAGCTCGAAAGTCACGGGCTTCGTTGCCGCGTCGGGCCAGAGCTCGGTGAGCATGCGATCGAGCGCAGGCATCGGGTCGGCTCTCTCTACCGCGACGTATCGCCGGTAGGCCGACCAGGTGCGCATGTAGTTCAAGAACGCGCCGCGCGTCCAGTCGTGGCGTACGGTGAACCCTGGCCAAGCCGACTCGCTGAACGGAAAATCGATCGTGCGATACTTCTCCATGATGATGCGATTGCCGGCGGCCCAAAACGGCGCGATGGCCTCGAGCAAGTGCGCCGCAACGATGCGGTCGACGTCGGCGCTCACCTTGCAGTACGAATAGCCCCAGATCGCGATGACTGCTCCCGGCACGGCGATACGGCGCACGCCCGCGTAGAAACGCGGCAGATCGAACCAGTGCGCGCCTTGCGCGACGGTTACGAGATCGAACTCGCGTTCCGCGTACGGCAATTCTTCGGCCGACGCAACGCGATACTCGACTTTCGGGTGCGACAGCGCGACGGCGATCTGCTGGGGGCTCGAGTCGAACGCCGCGACGCGTTCGAAGTACGTCGCAAGATCGACGGCGGCTTGTCCGTTGCCGGTAGCGCAGTCGAGCGCGGCATTCCGCCGGTCACACAACGAAGCGAGATACGCGAACAGCGCATCGGGATAGCTCGGTCGAAAGGCTCGGTACTCGTCGGCGGCGAGCCCGAAGCTGTTCTTGTTCTCCATCGCGGCCATCGTCGGGGAATTTGCTTGTGTTGACAATCAGGAGAAGATCGCGAGCGAAGCTCGCTCCCACGATTGGTTACGGGCCGCGGATCGAGAGGGCAATGAGATTGGCGAGAAGCGAAGCGCATGCCATGACGCCGAGCATCGGCAGCAGCGTGCCGTCGTAGAAAACGCCGACGAGCGCGCCCAGAATACCGCCCAATGCGAACATCAGCGTCGTGTAGACGGAGGATGCGCTGCCCGCGAGCTCGGCGAAGAATCCCATGTAGCGCGCCGATCCCGCGGGCCCGACAAGCCCCAAGGTCGACATCATGACGACGATGAGCGGCACGACGGTCCAAAGATGGGTGGCCCCGCTGCCGACGACGACGAGCAGCAACGCGATGGCCGCAATCTGGATGCGCAGGCCGCTACGGAAAAACCGCCCCGCGTTGCGGCTCGTCAAGCGCCTCATACTGAATAGATTCAAAGACATGAACCCCAACACGCTGAGGCCGAAAAGAAGCGGAAATACCGCAGCCGAGACCGCGAAGTACTCCATGTACACGAACGCCGCGTTCGTCACGAAGGTCATGAGCACGCTCGCCGACAAGGCCATCGACAACGCGTAACGCAACGGCAACATACGGCCGTCGACACGGCGCACGAGCACGCGCGCGCACTGCCGGAAGATCGACAACGCCGACAACTGCGCCCACCCGCCGGCGCGTGTCTCCGGCACGATGAGCGCATAGACGATGAACAGGCCCACGGCGTAGGCCGCCTTCAGCAGGAAAATCGATTGCCAGCCGAGGGGCAGCATCAGGGAGCCGAGCGCCGGCGCGACGAGGGGCGCTACGAGCACGATCATCGTGACCGTCGCGAACCGCCGACCGAGCTCCTCGAGCGGATAGATGTCGCGCACGGACGCCATGCAGATGACCGTCGAGAAGCCGCCACCGACGGCCTGAAAGAATCGCAGCACGAGCATCTGCTCGACCGTCGCGACGAAGGCCATCGCGAACGTCGTCGTGACGTAGACGCTCAAGCCGATGTAACCGATGCGCTTGCGGCCGATCTGATCCGAGAACGAGCCGCCGAAAAACTGGCCGATCGCGTAGCCGATGAGGAACAGGCTCAACGTGTTGTTGACCTCGACGATGCCGACGCCGAAGTCCTCGGCCATGAGCGGAATGGCCGACAGATACGCGTCCATGCTCAAGGGACCGAGCGCGACGAGCGCGCCGAAGAACGCGATCAAATACCGGGGCACGCGCGCGCCGTTCAGCGGCCCGGCCGCGGCCGCGGCTTCTTGCGATACGTTCATCGAAAACTAACTGCCGACCAGGGGATGCTCACACAGATAGCGCCACAATGTCGCGGCGACCAACGTGTGATCGATCGAATTATCGCGCAGTCGCGCTTCGAGCTCACGCCGCGTCAAAAGCACGACTTCGGTATGCTCGCGGCCCGTGTTTTGCACCTCGGCCACGCGCTCGACGCCATGCGCGTAGAACGAGTGCAGACGATTCGTGAACAGCGCGGGGTTCGGGTTCATGGAGCCTAGCGAGCGAAGATCTCTCGCGAGATAGCCCGTCTCCTCGAGACACTCGCGCGCGGCCGCCGCCGCCGGCGCTTCGCCGGGATCGACGAGACCGCCGGGCACCTCGAGGACGATGCTGCCGGAGCCGTGCCGATACTGCTTGACCATCACGATCTCGCCGTGCGCCGTCACGGCGACGATCTGCACCCAATCGGCGCTGCGAATGCGCGCGAAGTCGTGCCGGCTGCCGTCCTCGGGCGAGATCGCGATGGAACGCTCGACCCGAAAGATCCGGCAATCGAGCAGATCCTCGGCGCCGATCTCCCGCCAAGGTTTCGCGTGGCTCAAGCCGAGGAGCCCACTTGATATATGAGAAGCGCCGCCGTATAGCCGAGCACGGTCATATAAGCCCATGCGAACACGGGCCAGCGCCAGCTGTTGGTCTCGCGGCGGATCACGGCGAGCGTCGCCGCGCACTGCAGGCACCACGCATAGAACACGAGCAACCCGAGGACCATCGGCAGAGTGAAGACGAGCCGGCCGTCCGGCCACGTCGCGGACGAGAGCCGCGCCGCGAGGCTCTGCTCGTTGGCGTCATCGCCCACGGCGTAGATGGTGCCGAGCACGGCCACGACGACCTCGCGGGCCGGAAACCCCGCGATGACCGCCGCTGAGATTCGCCAATCCCAACCGAGCGGCGCAAACACGGGTGCGACCATCTGCCCGGCGCGCCCGAGCCAACTCTGCTCGAGATGCGCCGCTGCGGCCTCGTTGTCGATCTCCGCGATGCGCTCATCGAGCGCCGGACCGGTCAACGTCGACGCTGCGGCGTCGACCGCCGCCAGACGCTGCTGCTCCAGGGCGTCGGAGCGCGGGAAATAAGCGAGCGCCCAGACCACGACGGCGACGGCGAATATCACCGTGCCCGCGCGACGCAGAAATATACGCACGCGGTCGAGCAGCTTCATGATCACCGTACGAACGTTCGGCAGGCGAAACTCGGGCAACGCGAGGATGAACGGCGGATTCTTGCCGCGCAGCACGGAGCGGCGCAAGAGAAACGTAGTGGCGACACCGCCCACGATGCCGAGCACGTACAGTCCGAACAGCACGAGGCCTTGCAGGTTGAAAATGAAGACCGACTGCGCAGGCACGAAAGCCGCGATGAGGAGAGCATATACGGGCAGTCGCGCCGAGCACGTCATGAACGGCGATGCGAGGATCGTCGCGATGCGGTCGCGGCGGTCGGGAATCACTCGCGTTGCCATGATCGCGGGCACGGCACAAGCGAAGCTCGAGAGCAGCGGAATGACCGACTGCCCCGACAAGCCGATCGAACGCATCGCACGATCGACGAGGAACGCGGCGCGCGCAAGATACCCCGTGTCTTCCATGAGAATGATGAACAGGAAGAGAATGAGAATCTGCGGCAGAAAAATGATCACGCTACCGACGCCGGCGATGACGCCGTCGGCGAGGAAACTCGCAACGGCGCCTTCGGGAAGCGATGCGGCGACGGCAGCGCCGATACCGCTCACGCCCGCATCGATCCAATCCATGAAAACAGTCGCCCACGCGAAAACCGCTTGAAAGACGATCGCCATCGACAATACGAACAGCACCGTCGCAGGCCAGGGCTGATTGATCCAGTGAATCAACGCCGCGCTTCGCCGGCGAACGACGGAGCCCGTGGTCTGCACGTCGCGCAGCACGAATCGAATCCATTCATAACGGTGCCTAGCCTCGACCGCGAGCGCGGGCTCCGCGCCGAACAACCCCGCGCGCAGCGCATCCACGTTCGCGCGCGCCTCCGCCGGCAACGGCGGTAGATTCGCGCCGGCCCGGAACTCGTCCGCGCCTTCGACGAGCAGGCGCTCGATTTCGGCACGTTGCAGCCGGGCGCCTTTCGCGCCGAGGTCCGGCTCGAGCTCTCGGACCGCGTGCTCGAGCTCCGGCCACACGGCGGGCACGCGCGGCGCCGCCGCCTGGGCGAGGCCCGCAAGAGCGGCTCGGAGCGGCTCGAAGCCCCGCCCCGTCGTTGCGACGACGGGAAAAACGGCGGCGCCGCCGAGATGATGGCTCAACCGCTCGACGTCGATCTTCAAGCCCTCCGCTTGCGCGGCGTCCGACATCGTGAGCGCAACGGCTAGCGGCCGGCCCAAATCGAGCAGCTGCTGCACGAGGTACAGGCTTTGATAAAGGCGCGTGGCGTCGACGACCGCGAGAATCGCGTCCGGCCTCGGTGTGCCGAGCACGCGCCCGAACAGCACGCCGATCGCGATCTGCTCGTCCATCGAGTTCGCGCTCAACGAGTAGGTGCCGGGAAGGTCGATGAGATCGACGACGGCCGCGCCGAGCCGGGCCCGCCCCACTCGGCGCTCGACCGTGACGCCCGGATAGTTCGCCGTGTGCTGGTTCATTCCCGTGAGCCGGTTGAACAGCGAGCTTTTGCCCGAGTTCGGGTTGCCGACGACGGCGATCGTGGCACTCGCGCGCCGCGTGATCGCCACGTTGCGCAGCGGAACCGCGATTTCCGGACGGCTGCTCATGACAGGTCTTGGTAGGAGCGAGCTTCGCTCGCGACGGAATCGCGAGGGGCGGAAGAATCGCGAGCGGAGCTCGCTCCTACAGGCGAGACTCTAAAACACCGTGCGTGCTCGCGGCGCAATGAGATGGCCGCGCCGAAGACGCGGAACTCGAGCGGATCGCCGCCGAGCGAGGCACGCACAAACGTGACCTCGGCGCCCTCGACGAGTCCGAGCACCATGAGGCGCTGAACTGTGGTGTCAGCGGTCGCGATCGCTTCAATCCTGACTGTTTCGCCTGGTTTGAGGTCCGCCAAAGTCACCGTAGTTACACATCCTCTAGCCGCAAATGCAAATGATTCTCGTTATTATAGACGAGAATTGGGACTCGCGGTGGTCCTTGAGCTCAATCGAAGGGGTGTCGGCGCAGGATCACCGCGTCGCGGCTCGGCCCCGTGGACACGATGTCGACGGGGACAGCGAGTATTTTTTCTAGCCGATCCAAATAGTTGCGCGCGGCAGCAGGCAATGCCTCATAGTCGGTGGTCCCGAGTGTCGGCCCCGGCCAACCCGGCACGGATTCGTAAATGGGCAGACAGTCCGCGTAGCGGTCGGTCACGAGCGGCGGCGTGTCGAGCCGCTCGCCGTCGAGCCGGTAGCCGACGCAAATCTTGATCTCGGGCAGCCCATCGAGCACGTCGAGCTTGGTCACACAGAGGCTCGTGAGGCCGTTCGAGAACACTGCGCGACGCAACGGCACGGCATCGAACCACCCGCAGCGCCGCGGCCGGCCCGTCGTTGCGCCGAACTCCGCGCCGACTGAGCCTAAGCGCTTGCCCGTGTCGTCGTGCAATTCCGTGGGAAACGGTCCGGCGCCCACACGCGTTGCGTAGGCCTTCACGATGCCGAGCACGCCGTCGATGGCCGCGGGCCCGACGCCGGTGCCCGCCAACGCGCCGCCGACCGTCGTATTCGACGAGGTCACGAACGGATACGTGCCGAGGTCGACGTCGAGCATCGCTCCCTGCGCCCCTTCGAACAGCGTGTTGCCGCCGGCGTCTCGCAGGGAGCGCAGAAACTCCGTGACGTCGACGACGAGCGGTTTGACCCGTTCACCGAGTGTCGAGAGCGTTTCGAGCTCGCGGGCGACATCGACGCCGGCCACGCCGTAATAGCGCGCGAGCAGAAAATTATGCAAATCGAGCAGCTCGCGGACCTTCTCCTCGAGCGCGCGCGGCACGAATAGATCGGTCACGCGCACGGCGCGACGCGCGATCTTGTCCTCGTAGGCGGGCCCGATGCCGCGGCCCGTGGTGCCGATGGCCTGCGCGCCGCGCTTGTGCTCGCGCGCTTTGTCGAGGGCCACATGGGACGACAAGATCAATGGGCAGGCCGGCGAGACCCTGAGCCGCTCCGCGACGGGCACGCCGCGCGCGATCAAGGTGTCCATCTCTTCGACGAGTGCCGGCAACGAGACGACGACGCCGTTGCCGATCAAGCAAGTCACGCCCGCGCGCAAGATGCCGGACGGAATGAGATGCAGGACCGTCTTTTCGCCGTCGATGACGAGCGTGTGGCCCGCGTTGTGCCCGCCTTGAAAGCGTACGACCGCGTCGGCGCGCTCGGCGAGCACGTCGACCACGGCGCCCTTGCCCTCGTCGCCCCACTGCGTACCGATGACTACGACGTTGCGCCCCATCTCACGACCTCACGACGAACATCAGCACCAGGCCGGCGATGACCAAACCCAAGCCGAAAGTCCGGAGCTGCATGTCGTCGAGCCGCGCGAGCGACGCGAGTCCGCGGCGCCAACCTTGCGGCGTCGCAAACGGCAACAGACCTTCGAGGATCAGGTAAAAAGCCAAGCCCGCAAACAAATCTGCCCAGGCCACAGCGTGAGCCTCCCGAGTTTACTGCGTGGATTCCTCTAATTGGAAACGGCGGCGGACCCTA
>DATCIQ010000052.1:0-11970 GCA_036507635.1 Gammaproteobacteria bacterium | reverse complement strand
GGCGTGAAATCGATGAGATCGTCGATCTCGATTCCCTGGTGGCCGTAGCGGATCGTCGGTATCGGTTGCGTCGGCGAGTACCACTCGCCCGGCACGTTGCCCTGCGGCACGGGCGTCTCTTCGATCGGCCAAACGGGTTCTCCGGTCTCGCGGTTCAACACGAATAGCAGTCCCTGCTTCGTCGCCTGCGCGAGCGCCTTGATCGTGAGGCCATCCTTGACGGCGTCGACAAGTATCGGCGCGGTCGGAATGTCGTAGTCCCAGAGCGGATGATGCGAAGTCTGAAAGTGCCAGCGTCGCTCGCCGGTTTTGAGATCCACGGCGACGATGCTCTCGCCGTAAAGATTGGCGCCGGGCCGCAAGCCCCCGTACATATCGCCGTACGGCGATTCGACGGGCAGATACGCGAGCCCGAGCTCCTCGTCCGCCGAGATCGTGGCCCAGACGCCCGCGTTGCCGCCGCCCGTCTCGGCCGAGCCGTTGAGCCAAGTTTCATAGCCCGGTTCGCCGGGCCGCGGCACGGTATGGAACGTCCAAAGGTGCTTGCCGCTCACGACGTCGAAGCCACGGATGTAGCCGATGACGTTCTCCGCCTGGTCGGCCGGCGCGAGCGGCGTATGTGCGGCAGGGACGATGACGACGTCGTTCGCGATCGTCGGCGGCGAGTGCGTGCCGATCTGGCTCGCGTCCCAGTCGTCACCTTGATCCATCGTTTCGCGCAGATCGACGATGCCGTCTTCGCCGAAGCTCTCGATCGGATGGCCGGTCTCGGCGTTCAACGCGATGAGCCGATAGCCCGGCGTCACGTAGAGCACGCGCTTGTCGTTGCCGCGCTGCCAGAACGCGAGCCCGCGGCCGGAAAGCCTGCGCGGCGCGGCCGCGCCGCGCTCGCCCTCGTTGAGGCTAAAGACCCAGAGCTGCTCGCCCGTCGCGGCGTCGAGCGCCGTCACGGCGCGCCGCGAACCGGCCGTCGTGTAGAGCACGCCGTCGACCATGACGGGCGTGCTCTGAAAGCGATACTCGGGCGTGGGACCGAGGTTCACCGTGCTGAAGCGCCAAGCGATCTCCAGCGAGCTGAAATTGCTCGCGTCGATCTGCTCGAGCGCGGCGTAACGCGTAGACCCGAGGTCGCCGCCGTAGCTCGGCCATTCGGCGTTACCGGTGCCCTGCGTCGCGCTCGTTTGCGCGAACGCGAGGTTCGCCGCACCGAGTGAGCAAGCAATCAGAACCGTGCACAGAGTGTGTTTGCTCATCGTCATTGCGCCGGCGCGGGAAAAATCGCGCCGTTAGTCCCAACCCGATGCAGCGCCCGCCGCCATGCCTTCGAACACGGCTTCGACGGCGTGGACCTGCCCGCCATGGACCTTGAACGCTTCGAACGTGACGAGCGATTTCCCCGCGCCTTGCGGTCCCGGCAACGATCCCGCACCGAAGTTCATCCAGAGCAGCACGGTACCATTCTCTTCGTCGACCGCGACGACGCGCGGCCGAATTTCCGCGAGCGTCGGTATTTGCTGCGACCGCATGTTCTCGCAGCTCGGTGGCTGAAACGTGCAACCAGGCCCCGCCATGCGCACGCCGTTCTCGAGCCGATAGGCGTCCGGCGCAAATGGCACGTCGGACTCCTCGAAGCTGCCGACGCGTAAGCCCTCGGGGTAACGCAGCGCCAACTCGATCATCGCGTCGCGCGGCATGAGCTCCGCCTTCGGCGGCGGCGTGCTCATCGCGGCCGAGGGCGCCGCCAGTGCATCCGGCGCGAACAGCACGCCTTCCTGCTGGTTGCGCACCACCATCGTTTCGATTTCTGTGATGCGGCGGTTCTCGACGCTGAGCCGTGCCGCAAAAAGCACCGGCGCATCGTTCTCCTCGATCACGGCGTGCACGGCGGCAATGCCTTCGCGCACGTCGAGGAAGTCCGTGCGAAATGGCCGTAGCTTCGAGGTCGTCTTCCAGAGCCCTTCCCCCGCCGGGAGCTCCACCGCATCCTCCGTGAAGCGCACGCGTTCTGCGAGCGGCGCCCGCTTCGGATCGTGCGCAACGAGCGAGTCGAGATAACTCGTCATCACGTCGCCGAGGCACGCGCGGTCGCAAGGTGCTGCGCTCTGCGCTTCGAGGCGCGCCGGCAGCCAAAGAGCGGCGGCGATGGATAGGGTAATCGAAACCGTGACGGCTTGGCGCATGAGCTTGGTCTCCGACCTGCGTATCGCGGCACGAGTATGCCGCGACTCGTGCGTCGAGGAAACGGCTATCCCTACGTGGTCGCCATTAGAAAGCCGGTCGTTGCCGCATTGTTCGGCGTCAGGCTTGGGTCGACCTTCTTCTTGATATCGAGAACCAACTTTCGATAGCCGACATAGAACTCCCAGTCCGGCCGGGGGTTGTAGCGAAGCTCCTCCATGTCGAGAAAGGCAACGATCCTTCTGGCCGTCGACGGTTTGACGAAAGCTTCCTTGGCGGGCGCGAAGTAGAAAGGCACGGCGGACACCAAGGTCCAGCGCGCGAGCTTATAGCGATCGAGCAGATCGACGATCTCCTCGAATCCCTCGCGCTCCTTTCTCCCAAACAGGCGTTTTCGGAAAGCCTCGGCCAAATGACGCTTGTCTTTCGAGCTCAGGGCATTGAGGAACGCCCTGAACGGCGGTTTCTCGAATCGTGACACCATGGAAGACCGGCTGACGATCTTGAGCAAGATATCGGCAAATCTCTGCGGCCGTGATAGCGCAGCCTCTGTCACATTGGCCCGTGTGAAATCCGCGAGCCGGTCGACGTTGTGACTCTTGCGTATCTTCTCCATCCCCGGATCGCCAAATCCCTTCGGAAACCGGGCGAGAAACGCTGCTTCGGCTTCCTTGAGCTTCTGGGTGTTCATTTGTCACGGTGCCGTCGGCCGTAATCCGAAAAAAATTGCCCGGTGATTCGGTCGGAATAAGCGGCCAGATTCGGATGATCCAGCGCTATGGCTTTCAGTGGAGTATCGAAATCCGGGTAATAGATAGAAGACAGAATACCGTAGACGGTGGCATCAACGGAGCAGATCCGTTCACCCATCATGTAGGGCTTGTCGCCCAGCAAGACATCAAGGGCCGCGAGATCTCTTTCCGCAAAATACTTGAGCTCTGCCTGACTGTGCCTGCCCAGCCCGTGGGCGTAGAGTGTTTTCCTTACCTGTTTACGCACGATGCCGGGCACGATGGATTTCACTATAGGAGGCAGCCCCGCGAAAAAATTGTCTCTGAGGATGGGCCACACGTCGTCGTTCAACCAGCGGTCGTCAACCAACAACCAATATAAGTGATCCTCAACCAGTCGTGTCACCGCGATGCATTGCGCCTTCTGTGCATCGGACAACCACTCGTCCACGCTGAATTGGCCGGAATCCTTGAGGTAGCGCAGGATCAGTTCCGAATCGGCGATGGTTTGCTTTCCATCGATGACGATGTACGGCAGCTTCGCCTTCGGTGCCTTTCTCACATCGGCATCGTAGCGATTGGCATAGGGGATATTCGCCATTTTCAGCAAGAGCTCAAGCTTTACGCAAAACGGGCTGGGGCTCGGTAAGTTGAATGCGGGAGCATATTGAAAGAGCTCGATCATGTGCCCGCTCACTCCTCGAGTGGCATCATCACGGCGGTTTCGAGATCCTTGGCGGATACCCGCCGCGGATCGTTCAGGTATTCCTCGAGACAGGGCAAATTGCGCGGCTCTTCGGCACTATTCGGAAGCCAGGTTTGGTACAGCCAGTCGTAGCCAGTCTTGAGCTCAGTGTAGGGGCCCGTATGGACAATCCTCGCGTAGCGCCCACCTTCGATGTGCGCTTCGATGAGCTCGCCCGAAGGCGCCCAGTCGTCCGGAACGGTGATGCAAGCGGTCGACTTGAGCTCGTCCTGCGGTACGGAGACTGGGTCGTCGCGATAGATACCGATCGTGCGCGTATCGGGCGTCAAGAGGCCGGTGGTGGCCGCGACCGTCATCAATCGCTCGAAGGCCTTGCTCGTAAGCTGATAATCACCGCGATGCTCGATCGCTGCCACGCGTAGCTTGGGGAGAGTGGCGGTCTCCACTCGATACGTAGTGAGGTTCCTCTCTTGGTCGAGCTCCGTTGCGCGCCGCGCTACGCGATAGCGGGCCGGTGGCTCGCCATATTCGGCGCGAAATGCGCGCGTGAATGCCGCTTGACTGGCATAGCCCGCCCGACGTGCGGTGTGCTCGATGCCGAGATCCCGGTCGAGCAGGTCGATCGCGGAACGGTGCAGGCGCAAACGGCGCACGGTGTCGTTGACGGTTTCCCCGAGCAGCGCACGGTAGATGCGGTGGAAGTGATAAGGCGAGAAGTGGGCCACTCGCGCGAGCGTCTCGAGATCGAGGGCCTCGTCCAAATGCTCGGCCAGGTAGTCGACCACGCGCTGGATACGCGCCGGATAGCCGTGGGAGTCATTCGTCATGCCCCAACGCTAACAAATCCGGTTTGACTTGGGTTGCTATTCTACGCGGGGCCACCGACTACCGCCGGGGCATCGGTGTGTCGTAGGGATTGTTGCTATTGGCGTCTTCCGTTTGAAGCTTGAGCTCGATCGCCGGAGCCGCCTTGCGGAACTCGAGTTTAAGCCGTCCTTGGCAGTGACCGCTTCTATTGCGCGCCCGGAGCGTGTAGCGAACCGCGATTCGTTTGCCTTCCATTTTCGGGCCGACAACCAAGCGAAGCGCGCACTCGAAGGCCTGCTTCGATTGATGCGGAACCAAGTCGCCGACCGACGCGCGCACGAGGAAGGCCTCCTTGCCGGCGCGGACCTCGGGGTAGCTGGATCGCTCGGAGCGAGCCGGAGGCCGCTTGCCTTCGGGATCGGAGTACACACGATCCACCACACCGAAATCCGCGGCTCGCGGCAGTGCAAGCTCTATGGTTACGTCCTTGAGCAGATCTTCGCCTTCATTGCACAGCGCCAGGTTCATCTTCAATGCTGTCTCTTCGAAGAAGTAATAGTTGTCGGCTTCGGTGAGCTCGTTTCCGGGCCCCTTGTACGCATCGATCAACGTATCGAGGCCGCGCTCGTCGAATGCGGTGTCGGGACCGTGGTCGCGAATGTGCATCAGCCGCAGAATGCTCGTGTTGACTGTTCCGAGCGCGTCTTTCGCAGCTTTCTTCCAATCGAAAGTCTTTCTGACGCTGCGCTTCTGTCTCGCGGAAGGCGCGTCGGATCTGCCGGGCACCTCCAGCGTCATCAACTCCCGGCCGAGCTGACCATTGACCCCGACTGCGACGTCCCACCTCCGGTTGCGCGCCATGCGCGACTTGATTTGTTCGAGATCAGCGGGGGTGCCCGCACGCAGCGTCCTGTTGACTGCGATCCACGACTCGCCGGCAGCCAGCCGCCTGGCGTCTTGCCGCACGACGTAGGGCGCCTCATCGCATCCGTCCACTTCGAGCGCGCCGACGAGCTTGCCGTCGATCCTGTCGTAGATAAACGCCAAATGGAGCACGGGCTTGAGCAATGCCGAAACCAGCCGGTGAGCCTTCTTCAGATCGGCCATCAGCTCTTCGGAGATCCCGACGAGCCCAGTGCCTTCCATCGTTCCCGGGTTGACTCCGAATACGACGTACCGCGGACCCTCAAGATCAGCGTTGGCGAGACCAATGACTTCCTTGACCAGCTGTTCCGGCCCGAACGTCTTGAACGGGTCGCGAAACAACACGCTCGCGGAGCCTTTCGACTGTTGGAGCAGCTGTCTTAGAAGCATTGCATCCGAGCTCGGGACCGGCTTATTTGTCACATTAAGCGACTTGCGGTGCCTGGAATGCGAACTGGCTCTCCGACTGCGGGAAATACCTAACCTCGCAGAGTCCCACAGGCCCTCGCGCACCTCCCTAAGCGCAAGACATTGGAAAACCTAGACAAAAACTACTGCTCCGCCGGATAATCAGCGATTGTTCCTCGTGGCATCGGGACTCGCACCGAGAGGGGTCCGGCCACCGTTGCCGGCGATCCGGCGCCTCGAATCAGGAGTGCAACAATCTCAGTCAAGCGCAGAATACAACTAGCGTTCTTAGGGCTTGTCGTAGCGGTCGTCGGCGCGACGATTGTAGTGACCCAGTCGGGTTCCCATGGGTCGCAGTGGACCGTAGTCGAAAGCTACTGCTTCGACTGCCACAACCGCGTCGACGGGGCCGGCGGCCGGGCCTTCGATGCCATGTCCCCCGACCGTATCGCCCAAGACGCGGAGACGTGGGAAGCCGCGATCCGCAAGCTGCGCGGCGGTCTCATGCCGCCGGCCGGAGAACGGCGTCCCGACGGAAAGGCCGTGGCAGGGCTCGTGTCGTGGCTCGCGAACGAGATCGATACGGCTGCCGGCGAGCCCGCGCCCGGCCGTGTCTCGTTGCGCCGCCTGAATCGCCGCGAGTATTCTCACGCGATACGCGACCTCCTTGCGCTCGACATCGATCCGGAGGTGTTGCTGCCCGAGGACAACGTCGAGGGCCACTTCGACAACAACGCGGATGCCCTTGAGGTGTCGCCTGCCTTCGTCGACCAATACATCTACGCCGCGCGCGAGATTGCGCTCGAGGCGGTCGGTAACCTCGAAGCGCCTCCGATAACGACCACCTACGGTGACGTCGCCAATATGGTGATCTCGCTCCCGCCCCGGGGTGCTCCTGGCACGGGCCGGCAGCAGCATCACATTGAAGGCATGCCGTTCGGGACGCGCGGGGGCTTCATCGTCGAGCACAATTTCCCCGCGGACGGCGAATACGAGCTTAACGTAGGCGACATGGCGCTCGCGCGGGAAGTGCCAAGGATGGAGTTCGAGAACATAGTTTTGGCCCTCCTCGACGGCGAGGAGCTCTATCGCACCGACATCGGTGGCGAAGCCGACCACAAGGCGATCGATCAGTTACTCGATCCGGCAGTCGAGGAAATCAACGGCAGGCTCAGAAAGATTCGCTTCCAGGCCACGGCGGGGCAGCACGAGTTGGCCGTCACGTTTGTCCACCGCACCTTCGCCGAAAGCGACGAGCGCACTCGAACCGTAGCGCTGGAGGGCGGTCAGGAGCGCATCCAAGCAGCGCACGCGCTCCAAATCCGGGGGCCCTTGGTCGTAACCGGCATCAGCGATTCCCTAAGCCGCCGTAAGATCTTCATCTGCCGGCCGACTGAGACCGCCGATGAGAGACCGTGTGCCATCGATATCGTGACGAACGTCGCCGAGCGCGCGTTCCGGCGTCCGGTGAACGAAGCGGACCTCGAGGGCCTCATGGCGTTCTATGACGCTGGGCGCGCCGCAGGAGACTTCGAGCGTGGTGTGCGCGATGCGGTCAGCGCGATCCTGGCGAGCCCGCACTTCCTGTATCGAGCGGAATCCGGAGACGGCACGGGCGGTACGCGCACGCTGACCGATCTGGAACTGGCGTCGCGCCTTTCGTTCTTCCTGTGGAGCAGCCTGCCGGACGAGGAGCTCCTCGATCTCGCCGTCAGGTCGCGCTTGAGCGAACCCGAAGTGCTGGCGGAACAGGTGCGGCGGATGCTTGCCGACGAGCGGGCCATGTCGCTGGTCGACGATTTCGCGTTCCAGTGGCTCCACGTCTCCAAGCTTGACGAGATTGTCCCGGACAGAGGCCAGTTCCCGCACGCAAGCGGTTTGCTCGATCCCCGCGATCTCATGAAGGAAGAGCTCCGGCTCTTCATCGACAGCGTGCTGCGCAGCGACCGCGGCGTCGTCGATCTGATGACCGCGGACTATACCTTTCTCAACGAACGCCTGGCGATCCACTACGGCATCGAAACCGTCAAGGGCGCTCGCTTTCGCAGAGTGACGCTCGCGGACGAGTCACGCTACGGGCTCTTGGGGAAAGGCGCCATCCTGATGTTGACGGCGTATCCCAACCGCACTTCACCCCCAGTGCGTGGCGCCTGGATACTGGAACGCCTTGTCGGTGCGCCACCGCCGGAGCCGCCACTCAATGTCCCGACGCTGACCGAAAACAAACCCGGTGAGCCGGCCAAAACGCTACGCGAGCGACTCGAGCAGCACCGTGAGAATCCGACGTGTTTTGCCTGCCACGGCGTGATGGATCCGCTTGGGCTCGCGTTGGAGAACTTCAATGCGGTGGGGCAATTCCGAGCTAATGACCCCGACACGCTGACTCCGATCGACTCTGCAGGCTTGCTGCCCGACGGCACGCCGATCGGGGGACCCGAAGACTTGACGCAGGCGCTGGTGGCTGAGCCCGATCGGTTCGTTCAGACGTTCACCGAGAATCTGTTGACCTTTGCCCTGGGGCGGAGCCTGGACTATCGGGACATGCCTACGGTGCGCGACATCGTGCGTCGCGCGGAAGCGGACGATTACCGTTTCGAGTCCATCGTCCTCGGCATTGTTTCCGGCGATGCGTTCCGCAAGCGGGAGGCCGACGGCCTCCTACAGGCGTCTTCGGAGTAAGCTCTAGGCGAGAACGGAGAATTGCAGCCATGTTCCTGACCCGAAAACATCTGTCACGGCGCACGCTGTTAAAGGGCACCGGCGCGTCCATCGCCCTGCCGTTGCTGGACGCCATGATCCCGGCCCATACGGCCCTGGCCCAAACGGCTGCGGCGCCGAGCCCGCGGCTCGGCTTCGTGTACTTTCCCCATGGCGCCCTACAGGAGGAATGGGAGCCCCGGCAGACAGGCCGGGACTTCGAGTTTCCGTTTATCCTCGAGCCCCTCGAGCCCCTGCGCGAGCACGTGACCGTGGTCAGCGGCCTGCGCAACAAGGGCGGGGAAAGCTCGAGCCCGCACGACATCATCGAGGAAACGTGGCTGAACTGCGTCAGCCCGCGCCTGCGCAATGGGGAGACGGGGGTGGGTGTGACGGTCGACCAAATCGCGGCGCGGCATCTCGGCAAGAACACGCCGCTGCCGTCGCTCGAGCTCTGCGGTGAGCCGGGTGGGGTCATCTCCTTCCGAACGCCGGACCAACCGCTGCCGATGGAAGGCAATCCGCGCAAGGTGTTCTATTCCATGTTCGGGCAGGGAGACACGAACAAAGAACGTCAGGCCATCTTGGACACGACCGACAGCTTGCTCGATTACGTGAGGGAGTCCACGGCGAGCCTGAACCGGAAGCTCGATGCCGGCGACCGGGCGCGGGTGAGCGATTACCTGGATTCCGTCCGCGAGATCGAGACTCGCGTGCAAAGGCTCGAGGAAAGCGCGGGATCGATGGGCGATCTGCCGGATGCTCCGCTGGGCCCGCCGGAGGACTTCGGCGAGCTTCTCGAGCTTCAGTTCGAAATGATCGCGTTGGCCTGGCAGACGAACCGGACGAATGTGGCTTCGATGAAAATGGTCGAGGAAGCCAGTATGCGGACCTATCCGAACCTCGAAGTCAACGAAGCCTTCCACCCCACGTCCCACTGGGGAGGATTTCCGGAACGCATCGCCAACTTAAGGCTCATCCAGAACTGGCACACACAGGTTTTTGCGAAGTTCGCCCGGCGCCTCGAGGACACGCCCGACGGCGAGGGCTCGCTGCTCGACCAGTCGATCATATTGTTCGGGAGCAATATGGCCAACAGCGACGCCCACAACAACGACCCGCTGCCGCAGGCGTTGATCGGCCGGGGTGGCGGTATCCGGGGCGGGCAGCACCTGCGCTACCGCCAAGACACGCCGCATTCGAATCTGCTGGTCACGATCCTGGACCGCGCCGGCGTGCCTGCCGAGGAGCTCGAAGATTTCGCCGACAACACCGGACCTTTCTCCGAGGTCTGATCATGCTTGGCAGGACGTTTCGAACGGCCGCCTTTGTCGCGTTGCTGGTGATCTTGATGCCCGATGCCGGCATCGGCGCCCCAAAGGACACCGACGTCAACCATCGGAACCCCGACGGGAGCACGCCGTTGCAGTGGGCGGTCTATGAAGGGGACGTCGCCGAGGTTCGGCGTCTGCTCGATGCGGGGGCCGATGTGTCGCTCGCGAACGACTACGGCGTCACGCCGATGGGGTTGGCCGCCGAAGTTGCAGACACCGAGATACTGAGGCTACTCCTCGAGGCCGGCGCGGACGCCGACTCGCCGAATCCCGAGGGACAGACGGCGCTGATGGCCGTTGCGAGAACCGGCAACGTGGAAGCCGCTGAGGCTTTGCTCGATCATGGCGCCACGGTCGATGCGCGGGAAAGCTGGGGCGGACAGACCGCTCTGATGTGGGCGTCTGCGCGCCGACATCCGGAGATGATGGAGCTCTTGATCTCGCACGGCGCCGACGTCGATGCCGACTCGATACATCGCGACTATCAGCGTCGTGTGACGGCCGAGGGACGGCCAAAGAGCCTCGACAGCGGGGGCTTCACGCCGCTCTCCTATGCCGCGCGGGAGAACTGCCTTGCGTGCGTGGACGTGTTGCTCGCCAACGGCGCGGATATCGATCTCCCGGATCCCGACGGCGTCTCGCCGCTGCATCTCGCGATCATGAACGCAAACTGGGACCTGGCTAAGCAACTGATCGAAGCCGGCGCCGATGTCGATCAATGGGACATCTACGGCGAAGCGCCGCTCTTTGCCGCCATCGGGCTGCGCTCAAGGACCGACGGCGGGCGGGCGTCGATCGACCCCCCGAACCAAACCGACGGCTTGAGCCTGGTTCGTATGCTGCTCGATAGCGGCGCCAACCCCAACATGCAGCTCTTCTTCCGGCCCGCGAACGTGCGCGGCTCCACGAACACGCGGGGCTCCACTCCTCTGATCCGCGCGGCGACCAACGGCGACCTGGAGGTCGTTCAACTGTTGCTCGAGCACGGCGCCGATCCGACTCTCTACATGGCCGACCGCCAAACTCCGATCCATGCGGTGCTCGCGGGCCGTTCCGCGGAGCCGGACGCGCTGGAGTTGATCCGCATTTTGTACACGGCCGGCACCGACGTCGATGTCGTCGCCCTGGTCAACCACCGGGAGGAGATTCGGGGCGGGACGGCGCTGCACTACGCGGTCCGCAAGCGCTACAAGGAGGTCATCAAAGCCCTCGCCTCCTACGGCATCGACATGAACTTGAAGGACCAGGACGGGCTCACGGCGCTCGACTACACGCAGTCGCGCGGCTTCATGCCGTTCATGGCGCTCCAGACGCCGCTGTACGAAGAGGAAGCGGCCCTTCTGCGCGAGCTCGGCGCGACCGAAGAGGTGGATCGCGACCCCGTGTGGCCGGTGCTCGGGCCACCGCAAGGCGTCTGGGCGGACATCTGGCCCCTGGGCGAGCCGCGAGTCCATGAGCCGATCTACACGCACTCGACCGTCCAATAGCAATCGGTTCTCGCGACGGCGTCTTCTGCGCGCAGCCGTCGGAACCGTTCCGCTCGCAGGCGCCGTATCGCTCGGCGGTGCACTGTTCCCGGTGCTCGCGGTCCGTTCGCAAGAAGCTTCTCCGGACATCACGACGACCGATCTCGGCGGTCTCATATTGCTTCAGGGAGCAGGTTGCAACGTGATCGCGATGCGCGGCGACGACGGCGCGTTGTTGATCGACGGCGGCCTTGCGGCCAACGCCGACGCCCTCCTCCGTGCCGTCTATGACGCGACGGGCAACGATCGCATCCACACGCTGATCAACACCCACTGGCATCCGGAGCAGACCGGAGCGAACGAGGCCGTCGGTCGCTCGGGGGGCGTGATTTTCGCCCACGAGAAGACGCGGATGTATTTGAGCAATCCTGTTTATTCCGTGACGTTCGAGGGCCGCCTGGAACCGTTGCCCGAGGTGGGAAGACCGAACGAGACCACGCGTGGTGACGGCTCGCTCGAGTTCGCGGGCCGGCGAATCGATTACGGTTACCTGCCGCAAGCGCACACGGACGCCGATCTCTGCGTGCACATTCCGGACATGAACGCCCTCGTCGCCGGGGGAGTCGTTTCAGGCGAGCGGTGGCCGCCGCTCGACTACCGCAACGGCGCCTGGTTCGGCGGACGCGTCCGCGCGCTGGAACGGCTCGCGGAGCTCGTCG
>DATCIQ010000051.1:0-4843 GCA_036507635.1 Gammaproteobacteria bacterium | reverse complement strand
GAGCGAAGCTCGCTCCTACAAGGGAAAGGAACGCGCGACCCTAATGCGTCATCGCATAAATGATGTAGTTGACACCGAAGCGATAGGCCAAAGCCGTCATCGGCTCCGGGTAATACTCGTCGTCGGCATGCTCCCAGGCGTCGCCGACGTCTTGGTTGTAATTCATCGCGATCATGAGCCGGCCGTCGTCGTCGTAGATGCCGCGCCAATGAGGCTCCGGCAATCCTTGCACGCGGCCGCCGTATCCGCCGCCGCGCCGGTAACCGCCGCGAAACCCTCCGCCGTAACCGCCGAGATGCCGAAGCCCCGGAATCTGCGTGAACTTGTCGATGTCGTAGAGCACGTGCAGGATTTCGTCCGCGTCCGTCATCTCGCGAATGGGACGGTCCGGGAAGAGCCGCGTCATCGTTTCCTGAAACGGCACCCATTCGCTTTCGTCGAAGAAGTCGTCGGCCATGAGAAAACCGCCGCGCTCGAGATACTCGCGCAACCGCTCGATCTCGCGATCGCTCAAGTCCCAGTACCCGACCTGGGTCGCATAGAGCCACGGGTAGTCGAATACGCTGTCGTCGGAGAGATCGACGGCGACGCCGGGTCCTGCGTCGATGCGCGTGAGTCTCCCGATGCCTTGCGTGAAGTGCTCCTCGGCGTCGGGCCAATCCTGCATCCACCACCCGCCGCCGCCGCGGCGGTTGTACGCCGAATCCGTATAAATGAGCCGCGCGAAATGGAACTCGGCGGTGCGCGGCTCGGGCACCCGTGCACTGTGTTGTGCCCAGGCGGCAACGAGCACGCCGCCCGCGAGGAGTGCGGCGACTACTATCGCGCTTGCGCGGCATGAGTCGGGCAGAGTCATAGCGGGAAAACTACCACATCCCGTTGTAGGAGCGGCGTCCCGCCGCGATTCCGAAAATCGCGGCCGGAGGCCGCTCCCACAAGGAGGCCGGTCCCACGAGCGCCGTGATAAGCTCGCGCGTCGATGCAACGCCATTCGTTCCTGTTCATGCTCGGGCCGGGAGTTTTGTTGGCGGCGACCGGCGTCGGCGGGGGCGACCTTGCAACGGGCAGCTTCGTCGGCGGCTTGCTCGGCACGGCGGTGCTCTGGGCCGTGCTCGTCGGCGCGTTTCTCAAGTTCGTCGTGACCGAGGGTCTTGCGCGCTGGCAGCTCGCGACCGGCGAGACGCTCGTCGAGGGCGCGGTCGCACGGCTCGGGCCGGTCGTCGTGTGGCTGTTCCTGCCTTACCTATTGCTCTGGTCCTTTTTCGTCGGCGCTGCGCAGATGAGCGCGTGCGGCGTCACGTTGCACGCAATCTTTCCCGTCTTCGACTCGGCCCAGAACGGCAAGATCGTGTTCGGTATCGCCGCGGGGCTCGTGGGGCTCGGGCTCGTATGGCGGGGCGGCTACGCGCTTTTCGAGCAGCTCATGCGCGTGTGCATCGTTCTCATGTTCGTGAGCGTCGTCACGACGGCGGCGTTTCTTTGGCCGGGCACGATGGAAGTGTTGCAGGGCTTGCTCGTTCCCCGTATTCCCGATGCGGACGGCCAAGGCGTGACCTGGACCATTGCGCTGATCGGCGGCGTCGGCGGAACGCTGACCGTGCTTTGCTACGGCTATTGGTTGCGCGAGGAAGGCGTGACGAAACCCTCGGATCTTCGCGCCTGCCGCACCGATCTCGCGAGCGGGTACATCATGACGGCCGTCTTCGGCGTGTCGATGATCATCGTCGGCAGTAACGTCGCCATGCAAGGCAGCGGCGCGGAGCTGCTCGTCGATCTTTCCGACCGCCTCGACGAGACGCTCGGCCCCGCCTTCAAGTGGCTGTTTCTCGTCGGCACTTGGGGCACCGTGTTCAGCAGCCTGCTCGGGGTCTGGCAGGCCGTGCCGTATCTGTTCGCCGACTGCTGGAGCTTGCTGCGCGAGCCCCGTGCCGCTGCGGCGTGCCGCAGCGTCGATACGAAGGCGGCGCCGTATCGCGGCTACCTGGTGGCGATCGCGCTGATTCCGATGCTCGGGCTTTTCTTCGGTTTCCGCGAAATGCAGAAGCTCTATACGGTCATCGGCGCCTTGTTCTTCCCCGTGCTTGCGCTTGCGCTCTTGGTGTTCAATGGACGACCGAGCTGGGTCGGCGCCGAGTTTCGCAATGGGCCGGCGGCGATCGTCGCTTTGATTGCCGTGCTCGCATTCTTCGGCTTCATTGGCACCGCTGCTTAAGGAGCTTCTCGACGATGACGGCACCATCGCACATTTACGCAAAGCTTGCGATCGATCGCAGTCTGCCCGTGTACCCGAGCCTCGTGCACGTGTTGCGCGCCGCGGTCGACCTCGAGCCCGAGCGCGCGGCTGTCATTTACGAGGATCGGTGTGTGACCTACCGCGAGCTCGGTCGTGGCGTCAACGGTCTCGCGCGTGAGCTCCGCGCAGCGGGCGTCGCGGCCCGCGACCGCGTCATTCTCGTGATGCCGAACAGCATCGAGATGGATGTCGCCTTGCTGGCCGTCATGGCGATCGGGGCGCAGGTGGCTCCCGTCAATCCATTCTTCACCGTGCCGGAGCTCAAGAAAGTCTTGGCCGACGTCGATGCGCGCTTGATGATTTGCGCTCCCGCGATGCGAGCTAAGGCCGAGGAGGTGGCGCAAGTACTCGGCGTCGCCGGCGTCTTAGTGCTCGGCTCGGGCGGCGTGGCGATCGACCCCTGGATCGAGGATGCGGCGCTCGATCGCGCTCCGGAGCCGCTGCCCGGTGAGGACGATCTCGCGCTGCTCATATTTACCGGCGGCTCGACGGGCGTGCCGAAGGGCGTTGACCACACGCACCGGGGCTTGATCTGGTCGCTGCGCCAGCACTGCACGGTATGGCCGATCGCTTTCGGCGCAGAAACGTTCCTGAACGTCGCGCCGATGTTTCACATTTGGGGGCTTGCCTATGCGACGTGGGTGCCGATCTATGCACGCAGCACGCTCGTCATGGTGCCGAAGTACGACCCCGACAAGGTCGTGACGGCATTGAGCAAGCACCGCGTGACCGTGTTCGGCGGCGGCCCCGCGCCGATCTACATGGGGCTGCTCGCGAGCCCCCTGTTCGACGCGGCCGACTTGTCGGCGCTCAGGCACTGCCTCTCGGGCGGCGCGCCGTGCCCCGAGGACCTACATCGTCAGTGGCTCGCGCGCACCGGACGGCCGTTGCTCGAAGGCTGGGGCATGACCGAGGGTGCGCCGTTTTGCCTCAATCCGGCCGAGGGCGAACGGAAGCTCTTGTCGGTCGGCAACCCGGTCCCGGAGACGGAGGTCGAGGTCGTCGATATCGATACCGGCGCGCGCATTCTGCCGCGCGGCGAAGCCGGCGAGGTGCGCGTGCGCGGTCCACAAACCATGCAGGGCTACCGCAAGAATCGCGAGGAAACCGAGCGCACGCTGCGCGACGGTTGGGTGTACACGGGCGACATCGGCTACGTGGACGCCGACGGCTTCCTGTTTCTCGTCGACCGCAAGAAAGACATGATTCTCGTCGGCGGCTACAACGTCTATCCGCGCGAGGTCGACGAAGTCCTGTTCAATCATCCGAAGATTCGCGAGGCGGCGACCGTCGGTAAACGCGATGCCCGGCTCGGCGAGGTGGTCGTCGCTTTCGTCGTGCTTGCCCACGGCCAAGAGATGAGCGAAGAGGAGTTCTTCGCCTATTGCAAGGAGAACATGGTCAAGTACAAGCGTCCCGTCGAGGTGCACTTCATCATCGACGCGCTGCCGCGCACCGGCACCAACAAGATCAATCGCATCGCGCTCAGGGAGCGGCTGCGGTAGGAGCGAGCTTCGCTCGCGAATAAGGAATCGCGAGCGAATGAAGAATCGCGAGCGAAGCTCGCTCCTACAAGGGAACCCACGCGTAGCTGAGCTTCAAGAAGAACGTGCGATCGGTCTTGGTCAGCGAGGCGAGGTCGTCGTTGTCCATGTGATTGTCGGAGTAGCCGGCGTAGATGACCGTCTGCGGATTGACCTGATACGAATAGAGAAGCTGCGCCCCGCGCGACTCCGTATGCGCGTCCGTATCGGGATCGATGAATTGCGCGACGTTGCGCTCGATGGTTTGCTGCTGCGTCGTAAAGCGTAGGAAGCTGCGCACATTGAATTGCCACGTGAGCCTCAAGTCCGTGAGATCGGCGTCGAATATCCGTTCGCCTGCTTGGTCGTCGAGGCGCGCGGCCGAGTGTTGCAGCGTGATCAGCAGGTGCCGGTTTGCATTCCAATTGACCCATGGCTCGAGGCGCAGCTGGTCGCCGAGGCGGGAGTTCGCGAAGTCGATTTGGTCGCCCTTATTGACCGACATGCCGACGTTGAGGCCGCCTCGCGGCCGAAACTGACTGAAGGCCCATACGTTATCCTGGTCGTACAGCACGCCGTTCCAGAATTGCTGCTGCCTCGTGACACCCATCTGCCCGAACAACTGTAGGGGGCCCTGGACCGAGAAAAAGAGCTCGCGCCAACGGCCCAGCAACTGGCCCCCTGTGCCGCCCGTCTGGTGCCTGCTGCCGGTATTGGCGCCGATGCGAAGCTGATTCCACCAGCGCGTCCCATCGCCGTGCCAGATTCTGTTGAAGCCGACCGATTGATTCTCGACGTCGACCTGCGAGACGAAGCCCGAGTCGGCGCGAAAATCCGGATCGAAACGGCGGTAGTTCGCAAACGCGTTCCACTCGCGCGTGCCGAATTCGTAGTTGAGCTGCAGTGCGTCGCCGGAGAGCGTGCCGGCGGGCTGCTGCGATCCCGTGACGACGGCGTCCGGATATTCCGTGTCGGAGCTCAAGTACTGGAAGCTGAAACTGTGCTGGTCGGTGGGCCGGTAGCGTCC
>DATCIQ010000050.1:0-2475 GCA_036507635.1 Gammaproteobacteria bacterium | reverse complement strand
GCCGAGCTTGAGGTGATGGCGCGAGCCGATATCGGGGTTGGCAAGGTCGAGCACGAGGCCGCTCGGCCCCATGCTCGAGAACGGTGCGTTCGTGCCCTTAAGACCCCAGCCGATGCCGAGCGCGACCGGAATGTCGCGATGATCGACCACGGTGCGACCATAGAAGTCGGGGGGAGCTTCACCGTAGGGCGCCACGAAACCGACTACGGCCGCCCACTTGTCGACCTCGAGCCCGGCAAGCGACAGCGTGCCGGTCGCGACCTCGTAGTCGAGAGGATCGGCGTCGCTGCCTGCCGTTATGCCGGTGCCCGTGAAGTCGAAGAGGTCGACGCCGAGACGGTCGATTGCGCGCAAGCGCATGTTCAATTGACCCGGCAGAATGCCGGCCACTGTGCCGTGCAGCCGCGTTGCAAGCATTCGAGCTCGACCTTCCGTCGCATCGAGTATCAAAGCAGGGCCGGGCGTCACGGGATCGCTGTCATCGGCATCCGGATTCGTGAACTGGCCGAACGCGACGACGCGTTGACCGACGGAAATGTCGTCCTTGTCGAGGACCGCCTGCGGGTCGCCGGCTTTGGAGACTCCCGTGTTCGGGCCGAGCAGAACGACGACGGTACGCCGAAATCGAGCGGGGCGATCGCGGTGCACCGCGATGGCGCCTTTGACGGTCAAGGTGTCGCCGTTGCGCGCAACCACGTTGCCGTGGACCGCCGCGAATCGGTCGCCGCCGACGCTGTCGCCGGCGTGTACGACTTGCGCCGTGAAGGTGCGGTCCTCGAGGTCGAGCGCGCCGAACGCGACCGTGAGCGAGCCGTCGGCGAGGGCGTCGAGGGCGACGAGGCCCGGGGCGCCCGTGTACGCGACGCCGTCGACCTCGAAGGTCGTCGTCGGCGTCGTATGGACGGTGACGCTGCCGAAATCGCCGTCGCGCCGATGCCAAGGCCGCACGCGAATATCGTAAGAGCTGCCCGCGGTATCGACGTCGACGAGCGTGCCGCGCACGCGTATGTCTTTTTCCGTGAGCGGGCGCACTTCGGCAACGAGGTAAGGCTCTGCGGTCACGAGCGCGGGTGTCGCCGACAGATCGACCTCGTGCGAGGCCGAGAGGTCGAAATCGATACTCAAGAGAGCGGTTCTCCCGCGCGTAACGACGAGGTGGTTGCGTTCCGCGAGGCGAATCTCGAGCTCGACGACGCCGAGCGGCGCGCCGTTTGCGTCGACCGCTTCAGCCGGAACGATGTTGCCGCCGGATTCGACGTTGATCTCGGCGTTGCCGTAGTCGAGACGGATCGTGCCGCCGACGATGTCGCCCGGCGCGAGTGCCGTCACGCTCATGAGCTCCGAAAGCTCCGTGAGCTCGGCGAAGTCGATGCGCGTCGTCGCCGGGAGCGTCTCGACGTCGCCGCCGCCCGCACGGTGCAACGTGATCGACAACACGTCCACGACGTAGCTTATGAAATCACCGTCGGCATCCGTGACGGCGAGCACGACGTTGCCGCATTCGGCCTGTGTCGCAGGATTGGACGGGTCGCACGCACCAACCCCCTGATTCGAGCCGAGAGCAGCGCCGCCGGAGCCGCCGCAAGCACCTACCGCCAACGCCGCAGCGAGCGGCGCGAGCCACTTCATCAGGCGCGCGATGAGCCGTATCGTCGAGGAAGTGTCCATGATCGCCTCCTTGTGCAATCGAGCTAACTCACGCCCGATGAACGCACGGCAGCGGGGGTAGGTTGACGACGCGGCGTTATGTCTCCCGGCCCGGGAGCGAACCCCGAACCGACTTTATGCTTGTAATCTAATTTATTGATGTCACAATGATTCCTGTTGCGACGTCGAATCCGGGGGAGTGCCGATGGGTGACGGTGCTCGGGGAGCAACAATAAACGCCGCCGACTCTACAATTCAGCGCCTCATGCACAAGGCAGCCAAACGGCCCGGCGAGCCGGGCTTAGACCTGATTTGTACGAAGGTCGCGGTCGACCTCCAGAGCATGACCGTCCATAACGCCGACGAGCGCATCAAGGCGGGGCTCCAGGCCCTCACCGATGCCAGCGGCGCCGATTCCATGTTCGTGGCCCTCTTGAACGGCGACGCAACCACCTTCGATACGGTATATGCCGGGCGATCGACCTTCTCGACCTGCAACCCCGAAGTCCTGAGCGGCCGCGAGCTCGCGGAATTTCCGTGGATGAAGAGCCGTTTGGAGCATCTGCGGCTGCTCGAAATCACCAATACCGCTGCGGCGCCGCTCGCTCAACAACGCGATGCCGAGCATTTCGCAAGCCTCAACGTCGGCGCCGTGCTGCTCGTGGGATTCAATATCCGCGGAATGCTCGGAGGCATTCTCGGGGTGCTGAGCGCGGTTCCGGAGCCCGGTTGGAGCGCAGAGCTGCATCTTGCGCTCAAGCTCGTCGGCGTGAGCTGCGCGAGCGGCCTCGAGCGCATTCGCCTCCAGGAAGATCTGTTTACGGTGCA
>DATCIQ010000049.1:0-11153 GCA_036507635.1 Gammaproteobacteria bacterium | reverse complement strand
TCGCCGCTTCGAGCCGCGCCATCGCCGCGGCGTCGCCGCGCTGTAGCGGCCGCACGTGGACGCCTGGCTGATCTTTCTTTGAAGAGGAAGAGAGATCGCGGCCGGAGGCCGCTCCCACAGAGGAGGCCGCTCCTACAGAGGAGAGCCCCAGCACGCGGCGGGCCGTCGCATACTGGCGCGCGCGTTCCCAGCGGCTCGTCGCTGCGAAGAACACGCAGATCGCGGCCAGGGCTCCGGTGCCGGCAACGGCCGCGCCGGTTGCGATCCACGCTTGCGGTTCGAGCATCTGCGCGAGCCAGAAACCGAGCGCGAGCGCGGGCAGCGCCGCGGCCGCCGGCCGCAGTAACGCGCTGCCGACGAATCGCCCGATATCTACGCCCGCCAGGCGGCAAGCCTGCGGAACGAAGAACGCGAGCCCGATCGCAACGTTCGCCGCGAGACCGGCGAACGCGAAGCCGGTCAAGCCGAAACGCGGCGCGAGCAGCAGGATCAGCACGACCACGACCGCGACTTCGAGCACCGAAACGGAGAACACCTGCTTGACCCGCCCGCAGCCCATCAGCACGGACAGGGAAGTCCACAGAGAGGTCGAGAAGTAGAAGCTCAGCGCGATCAGCCACAGCACGGCCGGCGCGATAGCGACGTGCTCGGCACCGATCCAGAGATCCAAGATCGCCGTGCCGAAAGAGAGCACGACCACCGTCGCCGGCAGCGTCGCGACGTTGACGAGCCGCGTGCCGCGCGTCAGCAGCACGCCGAGCGCCACGGTGTCGTGCTTGCCGTGCCGCCGCGCCGCGATCGGAAAGAACGTGCCGGTGATCGGCTCGGCGGCGACGAACACGAGCGCGGCCAGCATCACGGTCAGCGAATATGGCGTCACGAGCGCGCTGCCGAGCAGAACCGGAATCAACAGCTTGTCGAAGTGCGCGGTGCCTTCGGTCACGAGATCGTTGAGGCTGTTCCACAAGCTGAAGCCGCGAATCGAGCGCCACGCCTCGCGGTCGAAGCCGAGCACCGGGAACGCGTACGCGGGGACGAGCCGGCGCGCAATGATGGTTTTGGCCGCGGCGCCGAGCACGCTGGAGGTCGCCTTCACGACCGCGAGCCCGACCAGACCGTAACCGAGGTAGAGCGCCGCGAACAACGCCGTCGCCTCGAGCACGGCGCCGACGATGTCGATCGCGTTCATGAGATCGTAGCGCTGATAACTCTCGAACAGACCGTTCATCGCCGATTCGACGAACGCGAACAGCACGGCGACGCCGAGCAGCGGCAGCACGAGCCCGTAGACGCCGCGCGCATCCGCCGGAATATCGAGCCACTCGGCGGTCGGCAGCACAGCGACGAGCGCGGCGAGCCCGAGCGCGAGCAGGCCGGCGCCGGCGAAGAACGTGAGCACCGTGCCGTGCAGGCGGCCGAGCTCGGCGGTCTTGCCCTGCGCCTCGAGCACCGAGTGGCGTTGCACCTGGGCGTCGGCGACGCCGAGGTCCAGAAACCCGAGGTAGTAGCTGATCGTCTGGACGATGACCCACACCGCGTATAGCGCGACGCCGAGCTCGTTCACGAGATAAGGCGTCAACACGATGATGATCAGGCCATCGACGCCGACCTTGACGTAGTTCGACCCGACGTTGCGCAACAGGCGGATGACGGCGTTCATGCGTGCCGCAGAAACGCCTCGAGGACCCCCGCCGCACTGTCGAGCCGCTGCAAGCGCGGGAACGGCGCGTGCGCGGAAAGCGGCGCCGGGACCTCGCCCCCGCCGGCATACGCGATGATCAGCGTGTCGAGGCCGGAGCGCCGCGCGAGCTCGCCCGCCTCGGCCGCGGCGGCCGCGTCCGGCGGCGCATCGCCGTGCAGGCGCCGCACGACGAACCGCTCGCCGCGGCGCTCGATGAAGCCGTTGCGCTCGAGGAAGCCGGCCGTCGCCGCGCTCGCGCGGACCGGCCTGATCCGAATGCTCGACTTGAGCCCGCCGGCGGGCACGAGCTCCGGCCGCCACTTCGCTTTGTTTGCGAACACACCGTCGTCGAGGTGCGCACGGCTCACGCCGAAATCGACGTAACGGCAACCCGAAAGCTGCGCGGCCAGCAGACAGAAATAGTCGAGCAGATCGAAACGGTACGGCCGGGAATCGTCGAGCGACAGCGCGCTCTTGCCGATGAACGCCGTATCGTGCCGCCGGCCGAGCAGCGCCGCGCCGACGCGCCGCTCGCCGAGGACGAGCTCGAGCAGCACACCGTCGCGCGCCTGCGCGAGAAACAGAGAGCGGCCGGGCACGATTGCCGCCGGCCCGAAGCGGTGCCTGATGTACGGCAGATAAAGCCCATCGTAGAACGCTTCCTTGGCCTGCGCCTCAGGCTCGATGCGCACCGTGTACGCGGCGCCGCCCAGGATCCGCGCGATGCGCTTGCTGAGCGACGTCGGGATATTCTCGACCGTGCGCGGCCAGTCATCGCCGAGCGCGACGCGCTGGCGCACCCATTGTGGCACCCGTAAGGCCGGGCGCGGCGCGAGCCCGGCGCGGTCGACGAGCGGATGATCGGCGACGAGCACGTCATGGTCCGGGCGTGGCGAGCCGGCCGGGCCGCGCTCGAAATCCGGCGCGCCGAGAATCTGCGCGGCGCAGAAATCGACGCAGCGGAGCTGCCCGCGGAACAGCAGCCGCATCGGTGAGCCGGAGACGCGCTCCGTGCCCGTCACGAGCACGGCCGCCGGAAGCACGCGGAACGCCGGCGCGTTGAGGGCCTCGGCAACGAGCGCCGCGGCCGCCCGGGAAAGCCGTGCCGGCGCCGCGCTCTCCCGTAACGTGCTCGACTGGGCGCCCGACCGGGCCGGCGGCCCGGCGCTCCGCGCGAGCGCATTCGCGAGATCCGGGCCGGCATGCAGATCTGCGCCGCGGAGCCCGAGCATGCCGGCACGTTCGTCGCTCATCTTTAGAATTCGCGCGAGACCGCCCGGCGCTTCCCGTGTGCGCCCCGATCGGTCAGCTCGACGAACCGCAACGCGACATCGGCCGGTACGAGCTTGCGCAGGCTCGTCTCGAGGCCGCTGCGATCGGCGGCCGACAGCGCCGGCTTCGCGAGCGTCTCGATGCGCAACGACGACGGCTGCTCGTGCACGATCCGGAAGTGCCGGACTTTCGCTTGCTGCTCGATCGCGGTCGTCAACAAGTACGGCGAGACGCGCGTGCCGTCCGGGAACGACAGCGTCTCGGAGAGCCTCCCGTGCAGCTCGACGAGCTGCGGGCTGCGCCGCCCGCAAGCGCAATCGTCATCGGTAAGCTTGCCGGTGTCGCCGAGCTCATAACGAATCAACGGCATGGCTTTGTTCACGAGCGTCGTCACGAGCAGCCGCGGCGGAGCGTCCGGCTCCTCGGCCACCGATTCTACATAGACGCTCTCGAAGTTGACGTGATATCGACCGTGCCGGCACTGCACCGCGATCTCCTTGAACTCCGTGCTGCCGTAGACGTCGACGACGCGGCCGCCGTAGGCGGCCGTCAACGCATGGCGCGCGGGCTCCGTCAGCACCTCGGAGCTCGTATAGATGAGCGGTACGCGGGGCATCGTCAAACGCTCGGTGCGGACTGCCTCGGCCAGCGCGAGCAGATACGACGGGAAGCCGTAGACGATCGTCGGCCGAAACGCCGCGAGCTCGCGGGCGTTGGCGCCGAGCGGATCGATCAGCGACATCGAGCGCCGGTCGAGCAAGGGCTTGAGCAGCGTCGCGAGCCAGGACCGCGCCGCGGCGACCGATTCGCGCTCGGACATGATGAGCACGCGCTGCCCCGGCGCCTTCGTGTCCGAGAGGACCCTGCGGGCCTTCAGCGCGTGCTTGGTCAAGAGCCAACTGTCGTCGTCGAAGTACGTGGCCGTCGGCTCGCCCGTCACGCCGGAGGAGCGCGACCAAAACAGCGTTCGCGCATCGACGGCGCGGGACAGGAAGTGCTCGGCACGCTCCTGGATATCCGCCTTCGTCACGACCGGAAAGCGCCGCAGGTCCTCGATCGAGCGGATACCGGCGGCGGCGATGCCGGTATCGGCATAGAACGGCACGTTAGCGACGGCGTAGCGGAGATGCTCGATGAGCCGGCGCCTTTGGTAGGCGCGAATCTCGTCCCGGGTTCGCCATTGCGAGCGCAGTAATTGGGCAGTCGTCGTCAGCAGACGCGCGCGCTCGCTCAGGCGCATCGATCATTCAAGCGCAACATCTGACAAGGCGCGACGGTCCACCGCGCGATAATACAACGCTTCATATCGGGCGGCGATCGACGGCCAACCGTGGCGCGTGCGTGCCTGCTCGGCGTTGTCGCGGCCCATTCGCGCCCGCTGCCTCGGGTTGGCGACCAGCCAGCGAACGGCCTCGACGATCGCGGCCGCGTCCCGCGACGGAACGAGCAGGCCGTTGCGGCCGTGCCGAACCGTGTCCGGAATTCCCCCGACGCTCGTCGCGACGATCGGCAACCCGCAGCTCATCGCCTCGAGCAACACCTGCCCGAACGACTCGCTCAGCGAAGGCAGCACGAAGATATCCGCCTCGTGATAATGGCTGTAGAGGCGGTGCGGCGGGACGTATCCCGGCAATACGACGTAGTCATCGAGCCCGAGGCTCGACACCTTCGCGGCGACGTGCGATTGCGCCTCGCCGCTGCCGACGAGCTCGAGCACGATGCCGTCGTTCTTGAGCTCCTGCATCGCATGGAGCAGATAATCGAGGCCCTTGCGCGGCACCATGCGGCAGACGCAAATCAGCCGGATACGGCCGGACGGCCGCGCCGACGGCTTGATCGGAAAACTCTCGGTGTTGACGCCGTTCGGAATTACGAGACTCTCGACGCGCGGATCGGTCGTGCGCGCGAGGTCTTGCAGATCCTTGCTGAGCACGGTCACCGACTTCGCGCTTCTCCATAGGAAGCGCGACAGCGGCCGCAGCATTCGGTGGAGCGGGCGCATGAACCAGCGAGTCTCGTCGTAGCCGGGCACATCCGAACCGCGCAGCGCGAGGATATAGGGCTTCCTCAGCACGAAACGCACATACGGGGAAAGCAACCCCGTGGGCAGGCCGAAGTAGAAATGGTAGACGTCGTAGTCGTAAGTCCGCGACAAACGCACGAGTTGGATGAACCCAAAGATGATATAGCTCAAGGCGCCGAGCAGACCGCATTCATGGAGGCTGCGACGCCAGCTCATGACTCGGCAAACCGTCACTTGATCGATGGTCTCGACGACCGGCTGGGCCGGCAGGCGGGAGGTCAGCACATGGACCTGATGTCCGCGGCGCGCAAGCTCCGCGGCCGTGCAGCGCGTGGCGTTGCCGGCACCGCCGCCCATGGGCGGATACTCATAGTTCAAGCAAAGAATACGCAGTGGGCGCCGTGCCTTGCGGCCCGGAAATCGCCGCTCGCCGGCTCGCCCGACCCCGACGAGGTCGGCCCTCGGGTTGGTTACCACGTGATCAGTGCCCCGCCCCCCGGCAGGTCGAAATCCGGCCTAGCTTAGCAAAAAGGCGGCCGTGCGCCGCTGGAATAGGGGCGAAAATGTGACTTGTGTCACACTTGGGGGAAGCCTAGGGGACGGTCACCTGGACGGGCGGTGTAAGCACGCTTTCCATACCTGCGCTGTCGAGCGTCGAGGCAGCGAGATAGTACGTGCCGGGAACGATGCCTTCGATCACATAGATCGTAATTCCGGGGTTGTCGATGACCACGACGTTCCGATAATCGCCTTCCGCGGCCCCCCAGTAGAGCTTGTGGCCGCCCAAGTCCGTCAGCGGCGATCCGTCTTCGCGCTCCGTGGCCGGAATCCAGCTCACGGTCATCGTGCCGAGAGCCGTCGCCACCACCTCGATGGCGAACACGGGTAAACGAGTACTGCGGCGGCCGTCCGAAACCGCAATGAGAATGTTCTCGTAGCGTCCTACATGTTCCGGCCCGGGTGTGCCGTAAAGGCGACCATCACTCCAGCTGAACCTCGCCCATTGCGGTCGGTTATTGATCCAGAACTTCAACCGATTTCCGTCAGGATCGCTCGCCGTCGGCTGAAAGCTGTAGTCAGCGCCACTGAGAGCGAGCTCGCTCGGCGTACCGCTGATCGACGGCGCGCGATTCGCGGCCAATACCCCCGTAGGACTGGACGCGACGGCGATCAGAGCCAGCCTGCACACAAGCCTGCACACAAGGTGACGAGCACCGTACAACTCAAACGGCATCGCGGGACTTTCGGGTTAGATCGGGTAAAGGAATCCGTTGCCGCCGTAGCGCGGCTCTGCCAATTTCAAAACGAAAACAACGTGCCTTTATTCGCGCGCACTCATCTTGCCATGAGCGCGCTTTTTTTCAGCGTTGCGAATATTGCGCAGAAGATCACTTTCGACAACCTGTCGCCGTATGCAGACGAGTCGCGAGCACGACGCGTGAACCAATCGATTCAGGAACTCTCATTGAACGACAGGCCGTTCTTAGCGAAAGTTAAAGTGGTTTGTGAATTGCGCCTTCGGCATCGCCGCCGATTGTCGCGCGCAGTTCTCCGCGAGTCTTCTTCGTAGGAGCGAGCTTCGCTCGCGATCTTAATTCTTCATCGCGATCCTAAGATCGCCTCCACGGATCCAAGACGTGCTCCACGGACGACTTGAAATCGGACACGTTGCGCGTCACGACAGTCAGGCCGTGAACTCGAGCCGTGGCCGCAATAAACGCGTCCATCGGCCCTATGGGACTGCCGATCGCTTCATGCTGCGCAACGATCACGCCCCAAGCATCGGCGACCGCGCCATCGATCGTCAGGATTCGTTCTTCGAACCGCGCCGGCAACTCGTGGCTCAGCCATTTTTCGAGACCCTTGCGATGGGCACCGTGATCCATACGTTCCGTTCCGTGGCGAAGCTCGGCGAGCGTGACGACGCTGATGAAGACGCGGTCCTCATCGACGCCCTCGAGCCACGCGATGACGCCTTGATCAGGGCGTGGCTTGACCCATTCGGAAAGAATGTCGGTGTCGAGCAGAAAGCTCACAGGCCGGTGGTTCGCAGCCCACGTCTCACGCGCTCGACTTTCAGTTTTGCCCCACGCAGCGGCGATGCAGCGAAAAATTCCGCGAGATTTCCGGTGCGCCTCGTCTTGCGCTCCCACTCCTCCACCGACACCACAACGACCGCGCTACGGCCCTTGCGAGTGACCGTTTGCGGCCCCTGCGAACGCGCCCGGTCGATCAGCTCGCTGAATTTTGCTTTCGCCTCCGCAACGGTCCAGCTCTCCACGTCTGCCGCCCTCCGCTCTGGCCTATGAGTCATGATGGTCATCATAGTCATAAGCGGTTCCGGCAGCAAGGCGCATATGTACCGAGTGTGCCCAGAAACGTCCGCGACTCTCCCTGTAGAGAGAGCGAGCTTCGCTCGCGATCTTTCTCAAATCGCGAGCGGAGCTCGCTCCTACAATAAATCGTCGCTGCGCCCCGCCGCTTTCAAGGCATCGACGACCTGTTTGACGCGCTGCGATTCCTCCCCGGCCATAACGAGCACGGCATCAGGAGTCTCGACGACGATGACGCCGTCCAAGCCCACGACCGCGACGAGTCGACCCGACGCAGCCACGTAGCTGTTCGTGCAGGCTTCGACGATGACGTCGCCGCGAAGCACGTTGCCGTCCCCGTCTTTGTCGAGCACGGCGTGCAGTGCCGACCACGAGCCGACGTCGCTCCAACCCGCGTCGAGCGGGACGACGGCCGCGTTGCGGGTCTTCTCCATGACCGCGTAGTCGATCGAAGCGCCGGAACACTCGAGGAAGTCGCGGCCGAGACGCATGAAATCGGCGTCATGGTCGGCCGCGAGGACGGCAGCGCGGCACTTTGCGAGCATCTCCGGCGCGAATCGCTCGAGCTCCTCGAGGTAGGCGCGCGCGGTAAAGAGGAACATGCCGCTGTTCCAGAGGTATCGCCCCGACGCAAGGTACTTTTGCGCCGTCGCAAGATCCGGCTTCTCGACGAAGCGCTCGACTGGCGACCAACCGCCGCGCGCTTCGCCCTTGAGTACGTACCCGTAGCCGGTTTCGTGGCGGTCGGGAACGACACCGAACGTCACGAGCTTGCCGGCAGTGGCCGCTTCCGCCGCGACCTCAACGGCGGCGACGAAGGCTCCGGTATCGAGAATCACGTGATCGGCCGGAAGCACCAGCAGAATCGGATTTGCCTCTGTAGGAGCGGCCTCCCGGCCGCGATCCGAATCCCCCTCTGCCCCCGCCAACAACGCCGCCACCGCCACCGCCGGCGCCGTATTGCGCCCCGCCGGCTCGAGCACGATCGCGCGAGGCTGCACGCCAATCTCGCGGCACTGCCCGGCGACGAGAAAACGATGAGCCTCAGTGCAAACGACGATCGGCGGGAGAAGACGGTCAGCGGCCAGTGCCTGCGTCCGGAGCAGCGTGTCCTGAAGAAGCGTTCGGTCCGTGACCAGCGGTAATAGCTGCTTGGGCTCGAGCTCGCGCGACAGCGGCCACAGGCGCGTGCCGGAGCCGCCGGAGAGGATGACCGGGACAATTCCCTGCATTACTTCTTCAGCATTGACGCGATGCCGGCCGCAAAGCTGCGAAAGTCCTCGAGGCCGTCGTGCGTGATGGCATGGACGATGTCCCAATTGATCGCGTCATAACTGTGGATCGCGACATTGCGGAACCCCACGGCGGCTCGCATCCGCTTGCTCAGCGCCACGGAGATGATGCCTTCGGCTGCCAACAACTCGAAGGCCTCGCCCATGGTTTGTGGCGGCGGTCGCTCCGTGTCGGTCAAAACGTGCGAAGCAATGTCGACGCACAGTTGCACGGCTCGCGTGAGATTAAGGCTCAGGATGTCCTGGCGATCTACGTCCTTGCGCAACGCCTCGGCAGAGGACGCGCGCTTATCCTCGACGCGTTTCACGCAGCGGCGTAACGCTTCGAGCTTCTCGGCGAGAATCAGTGGATCCACGTCTCGCGGCGCTCACTTAGAATTCGCTGCCGATAGGGCAGAAAATCCGCAGCGTCCAACAACGTTTTGAAGAGCAACCGCGCCAGCGCAGCTTTGTCCCTGGTCACCAGACGCCGCCCCTGCGTCAGTGCCGCCCTTGTCACCGCGACGCCTGAAGTGCTGAGATCGACCAGATCCACTGGCCGGCCGGTTGCATCGGCCAGGAGCGCAGTCAATGCGCGGCGGCGCTCCACCGTCAATGGGCTGCTCATCAAAACGCCAACGTCGATGTCACTATCGGGCCGCAGCTTGCCGGTCGCGGCCGAGCCGAACGCGATGGCGAGCACGATATCGCTTTCGGCGTGCAAGCGCTCGGCGAGCTGCGTCAGGAGCATTTGGCCGCGAGGTGTGCTCATGTGCGGCAGTATACGCCGCGCGAACAACTGAAAGCTTGTGCCCGCGTAGGAGCGAGCTTCGCTCGCGAATATTGAAGATCGCGAGCAAAGCTCGCTCCTACAAGAGCTTGTGGGCGTCTCGCCGCGATTCCCTAATCGCGGCCGGAGGCCGCTCCTACATGCGCCTCTGCATGACGACGAAGACTGGCCGCGACTCGTACGGCGGTCCTGCCGTCCCAAAGATCGATGACCGGCCGGCGACCGGGCGCGCTGAGCGCTTCCGACACGCACGCCGCAAGCTCGGCTGGCTTCACCAGGCGATTGGTTCCCGCCGTGATCGTGATCGGGCGCTCCGTGTTGTCGCGTAGCGTGAGGCACGGAATACCGAGGTAGCTCGTTTCCTCTTGTATCCCGCCGGAGTCCGTGATGGCCAGCCCACAGTCGACGACGAGACTCATGAACTCGATATAGGACAACGGCTCGACGAGTTGGATGGTATCGCAACCGGATAACCTCGATAGAAGGCTGAACTCCTCGAGTCGCCGCGTGGTACGCGGATGGACCGGAAAAACGAGCGGCAGTCGACGCGACACGGCGATCAACTCATCCACAATCCGTTCGAGCTGAGCGCGATCGTCCACGTTCGAGGGACGATGCAGCGTTACGACAATGTAGCGTCGCCGCTCGAGGCCGAGCTTCGCCGGCATACCGGCTTGCATGATCTTCGGGCGCATGAGCTCGAAGGAATCAATCATGATATTGCCTACGCGATCGATCTTTTCCGGAGGAACCCCGGCCCTGGCAAGGTGCGCGTCACCGTCCGACGACGGAGTCCACAACAGATCCACGATCGCATCCGTTGCGATACGGTTGATTTCTTCCGGCATGGTGCGGTCGCCGCTGCGCAGACCCGCCTCGAGGTGTGCGACTGGAATCAGCAGCTTGGCTCCGACGAGCGCGCATGCGAGCGTGGAATTGACGTCGCCGACGACCACTATCCAATCGGGCCGCGAGTCCACGCAGACCTTCTCGTACGCGATCATCACGTTTCCTGTCTGCTCTGCGTGGCTCCCGCTGCCGACGCCCAGATGAACGTGCGGCGGCGGCAACTGCAAGTCCGCAAAGAACGTATCGGACATGTTGGCGTCGTAGTGTTGACCCGTGTGGACGATGCGAGGTCGGCACCACGATTCCTCACGGAGAACGTGGTACAGCGGCGCAATCTTCATGAAGTTCGGCCGAGCGGCAGCGATGAGGTCGACCATGATCGAAACGGTCATGAGCCGGAGCGACACCTGTCAGCCAAGCGGATTCTCAAGCGAGCAACGTGGCGAACGTCGTCTGCTTGGGTCGGACCTGCGCTCGTCCACCGCGACGCGAGGCCCGGATGCCTGCCCGCAGGGTTCGATTGAGGATGCGGGTCAAGGACGTGTTCCGGCGCCGCGCCTGGTCCTTGAGCTCCGTGAGCAGATCGCCATCGATGCGCACTGTGCTTGGCATGATGGGATCATAGCATCAGCCTGTGGGACGTTGACGCATCAAGGATGGACGTTATCCCTCCATCCGCTTGTAGGACCGAGCAGGATTGGTCATGGAACGTTGCTTGCAGCGCGCTGCCGCGAAGACGCTGAATCTCAGTGCGGCCTGTCCAACAGCCGGTCCGGGACGCCTCGTTTCCAGGGGCGTAACGTTGCTGCCGATCGTCGCCCTTCTCGCCGCCAGACTTTGGTTCCGCTCTCGCCACACTAGATCCTCGACCTCCGCGGTTGGTGCATAGCCTACCACACCCTCCAACAGCAGCTGGCGCGCCTTCTCACAATCG
>DATCIQ010000048.1:0-7177 GCA_036507635.1 Gammaproteobacteria bacterium | reverse complement strand
CCGCGAGCGAAGCTCGCTCCTACAAGGATCGCGGCCGGAGGCCGCTCCTACCATATAATATTTGGCGCGCGGGCGGCGAAAGTGGCGGAACTGGTAGACGCGCTGGATTTAGGTTCCAGTGGGGAAACCCGTGGGAGTTCGAGTCTCCCCTTTCGCACCATATAGTATGGCTTGACGGACAAGGCGTGGGTATCGCCGGGGAACATCGTAAAGTGGCTAGTTCGACGAATCTCAACGTCTCGCTCGAGAAGGCGAAAGGATTGGAACGACGCTTGACCGTGCGCGTGCCGACGGTCGAGATCGAGCGCGAGATCGACGCGCGCTTGGCCAAGATGAGCAAGACGGCGCGCATCAAAGGGTTTAGGCCGGGCAAAGTTCCGGCCAAAGTTGTGCGCCAGCGCTACGGCGTCCGGATTCGCCAAGAAGTGCTTTCCGACGTCATCCGCTCGAGCTTTTCACGCGCCGTCTCCGAGGCGCAAGTCAATCCTGCCGGCGGCCCGGCGATCGAGCCGCTCGGGGGCCCGGATGGCGAGCATTTCAGCTATCGGGCGACCTTCGAGGTGTACCCCGAGGTCAAGCTCAAGGGGCTCGAGGGGCTCACTATCGAGAGGCCCGTGGTCGAGATCACGGACACCGACGTCGACAACATGATCGAGCGGTTGCAGAGCCAGCGCGCCACTTGGCGCGTCGTGCCGCGCAAGGCGGAGCGCGGCGACCGCGTCGTCGTCGATTTCAAGGGGCACATTGACGGCGAGCCGTTTCCGGGCGGCGAGGGCAAAGACGTGCCCGTGCTGCTCGGCGGCGGTCAAGTCATCGCGGATTTCGACAAAGCGCTGCACGGGCTTGCAGCGGGCGAAGAGAAGTCCGCCAAGGTGAAGTTCCCCAAGGATTACGGCGTCAAAGACCTTGCCGGTAAGAAAGCCGTGTTCGCGTTGAGCGTCAAGCGCGTCGAAGAGAAGGTGCTGCCGCCTCTCGACGCGGAGTTCTTTGCGTCTTTCGGCGTCAAGGAAGGCGGCATCGAAGCCCTGAAGCCCGAAGTGCGCAAGAACATGCAGCGCGAGCTCGACGAGCGGATACGCGCCGAGACGAAAACGCGCGCCTTGAACGCGCTGCTCGACGCGAACGGCCTCGAGGTGCCGAATGCGCTCGTGCTCGAGGAGATACGCCGCCTGCAAGGCGACGCGATGCAGCGGTTGGGCGTGCAGGACCCTGAGAAAGCACCGCCGGCCGAGAGCTTCCGGGAAGCCGCGGCGAAACGCGTGAAGCTCGGGTTGCTCGTTCAGGAGCTCGTCGCCAAGCACAAGATTGAACTGGATCGCAGCAAGGTGGATCGCCGTATACAAGAATTGGCGGCGCCGTATGAGAAGCCGCAAGAGGCCGCTCAGATCTATAGGGGGAGCCGCGAGCTCATGGCGCAGGTCGAATCCACGGTCCTCGAGGACCAGGTGGTCGACTTTCTGCTCGAGCGCGGCAAACCGAAGGAGAAGCGTTCGAGCTTCGAGGAATTCATGGGCATGGGAGTAGCCAAGTGACAACGAAAGCATTGAATCTGGTGCCGATGGTCGTCGAGCAGACGGCGCGCGGCGAGCGCGCTTACGACATCTATTCGCGTCTGCTCAAAGATCGCGTGATCTTCATCGTCGGCGGCATCGACGACCAGGTCGCAAACCTCGTCGTCGCGCAGTTGCTGTTCCTCGAGTCGGAAAACCCCGACAAGGACGTTCATCTGTATATCAACTCGCCGGGCGGGATCGTGACGGCGGGATTGTCGATCTACGATACGATGCAGTTTATCAAGCCCGACGTCAGCACGATTTGCGTGGGCCAGGCCGCGAGCATGGGCTCGCTGCTTCTGGCCGGCGGCGCCAAGGGCAAGCGCTTCTGCCTGCCGCATTCCCGGATCATGATCCATCAACCGAGCGGCGGATTTCAGGGCCAGGCTTCGGACATCGATATCCACGCGCGCGAGGTGCTCAAGCTGCGCGAGCAATTGAACCAAATCCTGGCGAACCACACCGGCCAGTCCCTGGAGCGCATCGGCGACGACAGCGACCGCGACTTCTTCATGGATGGACCTCAAGCCGTAGAATACGGTCTAATTGACACGGTGCTCGAGAAGCGGGTCGAAAGCGGCAGTAAGGCTCGTTAACGCAGTGACATATGGACAAGACGGCCAGGCATGCGAAAAGCGCGAATAGCGGCTTTGCAGGCGCTTTGCACTAATGCTATAAGGCCCGTGGATAGCTTTTGCGGGGGCAAGAGGGCGACGCTATGAGCAGTGATTCTCGCGGCAAATCGGACGACGGTAAGCTCCTTTACTGCTCGTTTTGCGGTAAGAGTCAACATGAGGTTCGTAAGCTGATCGCCGGACCGTCGGTGTTCATTTGCGACGAGTGCGTCGAGCTTTGCAACGACATCATCCGCGAAGAGCTCGACGAGCGCGCCGAACGCGGGCGCGACAAGCTTCCCAAGCCTCACGAGATCAAGAACGTGCTCGACGAGTACGTGATCGGCCAGGAGCGCGCGAAGAAAGTGCTGTCCGTGGCCGTGTACAACCATTACAAGCGGCTCGAGACGCGCTCGCGCGAGAAGAACAAGCAGGACGTCGAGATCGCCAAGAGCAACATCTTGCTGGTCGGTCCGACGGGCTGCGGGAAAACGCTGCTCGCCGAGACGCTGGCGCGGTTGCTCAACGTGCCGTTCACGATCGCCGACGCGACGACGTTGACCGAGGCCGGCTACGTCGGCGAGGACGTCGAGAACATCATCCAGAAGCTCCTGCAAAAGTGCGAGTACGACGTCGAGAAGGCGCAAACCGGCATCGTCTACATCGACGAGATCGACAAGATCTCGCGTAAGTCGGACAATCCCTCGATCACGCGCGACGTTTCGGGCGAGGGCGTCCAGCAGGCGCTGCTCAAGCTCATCGAGGGCACGATCGCTTCCGTGCCGCCACAGGGCGGCCGCAAGCATCCGCAACAGGAATTCCTGCAGGTGGACACCTCGAACATCCTGTTCGTCTGCGGCGGCGCCTTCTCGGGACTCGAGAAAATCATTCTCAGTCGTTCCAAGAAGAGCGGCATCGGCTTCGTCGCCGAGGTCAAAAGCTCCGATGCGTCGGAGAAGATCAGCGAGCTCTTGAAGGACGTGGAGCCCGAGGATCTCATCAAGTACGGCCTCATTCCGGAATTCGTCGGCCGTTTGCCGGTCGTCGCGACGCTCGAAGAGCTCGACGAGGCGGCGCTCATCGAGATCCTGACGGAGCCCAAGAATGCGCTGACGAAACAGTATCAGAAGCTCTTCGAGATGGAAGGCACGGAGCTCGAGTTCAGAGAAGACGCATTGCGCGCCGTCGCGAAGCGGGCCATGCTGCGCAAGACGGGCGCACGCGGTTTGCGCACGATTCTCGAGAACGTCCTGTTGGACACGATGTATGATTTGCCGTCAATGACGAACGCGACCAAGGTCGTCGTCGACGATGCGGTGGTTAACGGTGAGACGAAACCGTATGTGATCTACGAGACCGAGGAGCCGGCGGCCGTGGGAGACGAGCGCCGCTGAACCGCCGCACGACGGCACCGCGTCTGCTTTTCCGCACCGGCACCCCTTAAGTGCATGCGGTAGAGCCGGCCGTTGCCGGCCCGAGTTTACGGGAGCAGTTATGCAGTTAGAGACACCTCCGACGGTCGGCCCCAAGCGCCTGCCGATCCTCCCGTTGCGCGACGTCGTCGTGTATCCGCACATGGTGATCCCGCTGTTCGTCGGCCGCGAGAAATCCGTGGTGGCCCTGGATCGAGCCATGGCGTCCAACAAGGAAATCCTGCTCGTCGCCCAGACGCAGGCGGACGTCGACGAGCCTCAACCCAAGGATCTTTACTCGATCGGCACGATCGCGACGATCCTGCAGTTGCTCAAGTTGCCCGACGGCACCGTCAAAGTGCTCGTCGAGGGCGCGCAGCGCACCAAGCTCGGCGAGCTCGAGATCGGCGACTGCTTCTCGGCCGCGGTGGAGCCGCTCGTCGAGACGAGCGCGAGCGACGAGCGCGAGATGGACGTGCTCACGCGCTCGGTCGTCTCGCGCTTCGAGCAGTACGTGAAGCTCAACAAGAAAATTCCGCCGGAGATTCTGACGTCGCTGTCCGGCATCGATTCGCCGAGTCGCTTGGCGGACACGGTGGCCGCTCACATGGCGCTCAAGCTCTCCGAGAAGCAGAAGATCCTCGAGATCGTCGATTCGCGCCCGCGACTCGAGCATGTGCTCGGCCTCATCGACGGCGAGATCGACATGCTGCGCATCGAGAAGCGCATCCGCGGCCGCGTCAAGCAGCAGATGGAAAAGAGCCAGCGCGAGTACTACCTGAACGAGCAGATGAAGGCGATTCAGAAAGAGCTCGGCGACATGGAGGACGCGCCGAACGAGCTCGCCGAGATCGAGCGCCGCATCAAGGCCGCGGGGATGTCCAAGGAGGCCAAGGAAAAGGCGACGTCGGAGCTCAATAAGCTCAAATTGATGTCGCCGATGTCGGCCGAAGCGACGGTCGTGCGCAACTACATCGACTGGCTGCTCAAGGTACCCTGGAAGAAGCGCACCAAGGTTCACCAGGACCTCAAGGCGGCGGAACGCGTGCTCGAGGAAGATCACTACGGCCTCGAGAAGGTCAAGGAGCGCATTCTCGAGTATTTGGCCGTGCAGCAGCGCGTCAAGGAGCTCAAGGGCCCGATTCTGTGTCTCGTCGGCCCGCCCGGCGTCGGCAAGACGTCGCTCGGGCAGAGCATCGCGCGCGCGACGAACCGCAAGTTCGTGCGCATGTCATTGGGCGGCGTGCGCGACGAGGCCGAGATCCGCGGCCATCGCCGTACCTACATCGGCTCGATGCCCGGCAAGATCGTGCAGAACCTCGGCAAAGTGAAGGTGCGCAACCCTCTGTTCTTGCTCGACGAGGTCGACAAGATGTCGATGGATTTCCGCGGCGATCCGTCGTCCGCGCTGCTCGAAGTCCTCGATCCGGAACAGAACTCGACGTTCAACGATCACTATCTCGAGGTCGACTTCGATCTGTCCGAAGTCATGTTCGTGTGCACCGCCAACAGTCTGAATATCCCGCCGCCGTTGCTGGACCGCATGGAGGTCATCCGCCTGCCGGGTTACACGGAAGACGAGAAGCTCAATATCTCGAAGCGCTATCTCGTGCCGAAGCAGATGCGGCTGAACGGTCTCGGGGCGGGGGAGCTCTTGGTTTCCGATTCGGCGATCACCGACATCATTCGTTACTACACGCGCGAAGCCGGTGTCCGCAACCTCGAACGCGAGATCGCGAACATCTGCCGCAAAGTCGTCAAGCGGCTGCTATTGCGCGCGCGCAAGAACGCGATGCGCGTCAATCACAGCAATCTCTCGAACTATCTCGGCGTGCGGCGTTTCCGTTATGGACGCGCCGAGGAGAACGATCAGATCGGACAGGTCACGGGTCTCGCGTGGACCGAGGTCGGCGGCGAATTGCTCACGATCGAGGCTGCGACGGTGCCCGGCAAAGGCAAGCTCATCCAGACCGGCCAGCTCGGCAGCGTGATGCAGGAGTCCGTTCAAGCGGCCATGACGGTAGTGCGCAGCCGCGCCACGGTGCTCGGGATCGAAGAGAATTTTCAGCAGCAGCACGACGTGCACGTGCACGTGCCCGAGGGCGCGACGCCCAAGGACGGCCCCTCGGCGGGTATTGGCATGTGTGTTGCATTGGTCTCGGCGCTGACCCGGATTGCGGCGCGATCGGGCGTCGCGATGACCGGCGAAATCACGCTGCGCGGCGAGGTGTTGCCGATCGGCGGCCTCAAAGAAAAGTTGCTCGCGGCACACAGAGGCGGCATCGAAACGGTGCTGATCCCGGCGGACAACGAGAAGGACTTGGCTGAAATCCCGAAGAACATCAAGGACAAGTTGAACATTGTTCCGGTCAAGTGGATCGACGAGGTGTTCGCGTTGGCGTTGCAACACATGCCGCGACCGAAAGCGAAAGGCGAGACGGCGGCGGGCGAGCGTGATACAACAGCGAAAGCAACGGAAGAAAGCAAGGTCGTTCTTCCGCACTGACGTTCGCGAGATTCGGTTGACACGTGAAAATCCGCCTTGGTATAAGACTGCGTGTCGCGTAGAAGTGCGGCCACTTCCGGATATCAATTCTCTTGGGTAGGCGCCGCGTGCGCCTTGGGGTCAACTGGTTTTAAACCAAATCGCGGTAAGGGACAGGAATGAACAAAGCGGAACTCATTGATGCAGTCGCGGGTACGGCAAATCTTTCCAAGGCAGACGCCGGTCGTGCGGTGGATGCCGTCGTCGATGCGGTTGCAAACGCATTGAAGAAAGGCCAACAAGTTGCCGTTGTTGGCTTCGGAACATTTAGCGTCAAGCATCGCGCTGCTCGCGCCGGCCGCAATCCGCGAACCGGGGAGACGATCAGGATCGCGGCGAGCAACGTGCCGGGGTTCAAGGCTGGCAAGGCATTGAAGGATGCCGTAAACTGACCGGCTCTGTCCCGGGGTGCTTAGCTCAGCTGGGAGAGCGTCGCCCTTACAAGGCGAAGGTCGGGGGTTCGATCCCCTCAGCACCCACCAGAAAGAGCCGGAGTGGTAGTTCAGCTGGTTAGAATACCGGCCTGTCACGCCGGGGGTCGCGGGTTCGAGTCCCGTCCACTCCGCCACATTTGTCGACTCGAGGGCAGATTTATTTTCCGCTTGGGCGGAGGTAAGTCTGTCCTTCCGTTTTGAGCGAGCGCGGCATGCTGCAGAACCTTCGTGAATCGACGGGCCGTTGGGCGGCAGCGGGAATACTCGGCTTCATCGCGATCACGTTCATCTTCTTCGGCAATTTCGATTTCGGTTTCACGGGCACGACGTTCGCGGCCAAAGTCAACGGCGAGGACATTCCGCTTCTCGAGTTCGAGCGCGAGTACCAGCGCGCGCAGAATCAATACCAGCAGTTGTATCCCGTCGAGCTCACCGATGATCTGCGGCGCGAGCTACGCCGCAGCGTCGTCGAGCGCATGGCGCTCGGCAGAGCGCTCGAGCAACGCGCGCGCGAGACGGGTTACAGGATCTCCGACGAGCGCTTGAGCGAATCCATCCGCGCGACGGAAGCGTTCCAAGCGGGCGGGCAGTTTTCGCCGGACAGCTATCGCTTGCGGCT
>DATCIQ010000047.1:0-3451 GCA_036507635.1 Gammaproteobacteria bacterium | reverse complement strand
CTCGCGCGCGGTTGCCCGCGCCCGTGTGAACGTTCATGATCCGGCCGTCATGCCCGCGAAGCGAATACTGCCCCTACGCTGCGCAACGCTTGTGACGCTGCTCGTCGCGGCCGTCGGTGGCTGGGCCTTGGCGCGCGGCCAACTCGTCTTTTCCGGGCAAGCCACCGACGACGGCGAGTTCTTTTTCGCGCGCATGCAATACGGGGATGCGCGCGGCCGGCTCGGCCGTTGGGGACGCGGCGCGTGGCTCACGGATTGGCCCGAGGCCGAAACGCACCTGCTCCAAGGACTGGACCGGCTCACGCGCGTCGATACGGGCGCGCAGGGCATCGCCGTCGGTCTCGCCGATGACGAGCTCATGAAGTACCCGTGGCTCTATGCCGTAGAGGTGGGGCGCTGGTACCTCGAGGACGCCGAAGCCGCGCGCTTGCGCGAGTACCTGCTGCGCGGCGGCTTCCTCATGGTCGACGACTTCTGGGGAACGTATCAGTGGGCAGTGTTCGTCGAATCGATGAGCCGCGTGTTCCCGGACCGGCCCATCGTCGATCTCGAGGACGACCACGAGCTCCTGCACGTGCTCTACGATCTGGATCAGCGAATTCAAATTCCCGGTCGGAGTTACTTCTACTCCGGCGTCACTTGGCAGGAGGACGGTTACGTGCCCTATTGGCGCGGCATCCTCGACGACGACGGCCGAGTCATGGTCGCGATCAACTTCAACATGGACATGGGCGACGCGTGGGAGCACGCCGACGACCCGTACTATCCGGAGCCGATGACGGCGCTCGCCTATCGCTTCGCCGTCAATTACCTCATTTATGCGATGACGCACTGAGATCGCGGTCCATGCGCAGATGCGGAATGTCGGCCTCGTCGAAAATCTCGCCCGACGCCTGATATCCGAGGCGCTCGTAGAACGGCATCGCCGCGAGCTGTGCATGGCACCACACGTGCGTCAAGCCGTGCGCCTGCGCAATGGCGTGCAGACGTTCCATGAGCGCCGTGCCGATGCCGCGACGGCGGCTCTCTGCGGCGACGGCGAGCCGGCCGACTTTGCCCGCCTTGGGAAGATCGATGCGCGCCGTCCCGACCGGCGTGTCGCCGTCGAGCGCGAGCACGTGCACGCATTCGCGATCGCGGTCGTCGATCTCGAGCTCCTCGGGCACATGTTGCTCGTCGACGAAGACCGTGAACCGGATGCGCCGAATCGCCGCATTGTCGGCATCGAAGTCGGCGACGCGAACAGTGATCATGGATTAGCATTGTACTGTATGAAAAAACTCGCCATCCTCGACGACTACGAGCACGCTGCGCGCGCGTTGGCGGATTGGTCGATCCTCGATCGCGACGTCGAGATCACGACGTTTCACGATCATCTCGCCGACGAGGCCGCCCTCGCCGCCCGCTTGCGAGATTTCCACATCGTTTGCGTGATGCGCGAGCGCACGCCGTTCCCGGCAACGCTCCTCGAGCGGCTGCCGAAGCTCGAGCATTTGTCGACCTCGGGCAGGCGTAACGCGGCGATCGATCTCGAGGCCGCCAAGCGCCGGGGCGTCGTCGTGACCGGCACACCGATCCTGCCGTATCCCGCGGCCGAGCACACTTGGGCGCTCGTTCTCGCGCTCGCGAAACGCATCCCCGCCGACGATCGCAACGTGCGTGCCGGCAGCTGGGGAACGGCGCCGAACGTCGGTCTCAACGGCAAAACGCTCGGCATCTTGGGGCTCGGCAAGCTCGGTGGGCAGGTCGCGCACATCGGCCGTGCGTTCGGCATGCGCGTCATAGCCTGGAGCCCGAATTTGACGCGCGCGCGCTGCGACGAGGTCGACGTCGAGCTCGTCACGAAAGAAGCGTTATTCAAGGAGTCGGATTTCGTGACCGTTCATCTGCAGCTCAGTCCGCGCAGCCGCAGGCTCGTGACCGCGGCCGAGCTCCGTCTCATGAAGCCGACCGCGTATCTGATCAACACGAGCCGCGGCCCGATCGTCGATGAGGCGGCGCTCATCGCCGCGTTGCGGGAAAGCACGATCGCCGGCGCCGGGCTCGACGTGTTCGACACGGAGCCGCTGCCGCCGGGGCACGCGCTGCGCGCGCTGCCGAACACGGTCGTCACGCCGCATCAAGGTTACGTGACCGTCGAGAACTACCGGCTGTTTTTCGCGACTGCCGTCGAGAACATCCGCGCCTGGCTCGACGGGCGCATCGTCAATTCGCTCCTGTAACCGCGACCTGTTCCGTAGGAGCGAGCTCTTCTGTGGGAGCGAGCTTTGCTCGCGATTCTTCTATTCGCGAGCGAAGCTCGCTCCTACAAGGATAGCCCCAGCAGCTCTGCGGCTGTGCCGCCCAAGATAGCTTCGAGCTCGGTCTCGCCGAGATCATCGACGCCGAGCGCGTCGCCGACGGGATCGCTGCTGCCGATCGGGAACGGATAATCCGTGCCGAGCACGAGGCGATCGGCCCCGACCTCGTTGATCAAGTGGCGCAAATTGTCGGCCGAGTACACGAGCGTGTCGTAATAGAGGCGGCGCAGGTACTCGCTCGGCGGCAGCGCCGCAGAGCTGCAGCCCGAAGCGCGCGCGGCGCAATTGTCGGAACGCCCGATGTAAGAAGGCAAATACCCGCCGCCGTGCGAGGCCACGATCTTGAGTCCCGCGTGGCGATCGAGGAAACCGCTGAAAATCATGTGCGACAACGCCACCGTCGTATCGAGCGGCATGCCGATCGTGTTGCCTAGCTGCCCGGGACCTGCGAATCGTTGTCCGCCGGCAAACCCTTCCGGGTGAATAAACACGACGGCGCCGAGCTCGTCGGCTTTGCTCCAGAACGGATCAAAACGGTCAGCCGAGATCTCTTCGTCGCCGATGACGGTCGTCATCATGACGCCACGCAGCCCGAGCTCGCGCATGCCGTGCTCCAACTGCGCCGCGGCGAGATCCGGGTGTTGCAGCGAAACCGCGCCGAGCCCGACGAGGCGTTCCGGATGAGCCGCGACCTCCTCGGCCATTTGCTCGTTCAAGACCTTAACGTAGGCGCTCGCAAGATCGCGATCGGCCCAGTCGTGCTGATGCTGGAAATGCAGTGTCAGCACTTGCATGTCGATGCCCTGCCGATCCATCGCTGCGAGGCGGTCGTCGATGCTCGTGAGCCGCGCGGCGATCGGCGAGCGCAGGAACGCGCCGATGTCGCTCTCGGCGCGCTCGTGACCTTCGAGGAGCGGCCACACTTCGGGCACGAGCAGATGCGCGTGCATATCGATGGTGCGCAGCCGCCGGCCGCCCGCGATCACGGGACCCCGGCGCGCGCCACCCTCTTGGGCGTCGGCCCAGTTGCAGCCGCAGATCGCAACACCCGCGGCCGCGGCCGTACGCAAGAAATCTCGCCGAGTTTGGGTCATGGAGGTGTCCCCTTCTTATCGTTGTCTTCTGATTGTAGGAGCGAGCTTCGCTCGCGA
>DATCIQ010000046.1:0-2153 GCA_036507635.1 Gammaproteobacteria bacterium | reverse complement strand
CCGATTTGCGCGAGCACGACGAAGTAGGCGCCCAAGCCGAAGAAGGCCGCATGCCCGAAAGAAATGAGACCGCTGTATCCGCTCAAGAGGTTCCAGGCGAGCCCCATGACGGCCCAAACGAGCACGACGGCCATGACGAGCTGGTAGTACGAGTTCTCGACGAACGCGGCGAGCAGTCCATAGGCGGCGGCGAAGACGAGGATCCACAAGCCGTGTCGATCGCGGTGCCGCTCGAACATGAGTTCCCTCGTGCAGGGCTATGCCCGTCGCGTCGCCCGGCCGAACAGCCCATCGGGCCGAATGAGAATGATCAACAGGAAGCAGACGAAGATGGCCGTGTTCTGGAGCTGATTCGGCAAGAACAACGCCGACAGTTGCTGCACGAGACCGATCGTCAAGCCGCCGAAGAAGGCGCCGCTCAAGCTGCCGAGACCGCCGAGCACGACGCCCGCGTACATGACGATGACGAACTCGATGCCGATATAGGGTTGAAACGGATGGCTCGACGCGAGCAGCCCGCCGCCGATCGCGGTGATGCCGACGCCGAAGCCGAAAGCGATGCGGTAGGCACGATCGACGTCGATGCCCATATAGACAGCGGCCTGGGGATTGTCGGCGGCGGCCCGCAACGCGCGGCCGAGTCGCGAGCGCGCCATGAGGAGCCCGAAAGCGACGACGACGGCGACCGCGATCACGGCGGCAATGGTCTGCCCTTGATTCACGAACAGGAGGATCTCCTCGCCGTACAGCGGCCCGACGACCCACGGCGTCGAGGACAATGGTGTTGCGATCGACACGGGCGCGGACCCGAACACGACGAGGCCGCCGTTCGCGAGAACGAGAGAAAGCCCGAGCGTCAGAATCAACTGCGCATAATGGCCCTCCGAATCGAGCACCGTGCTGCCTATCCCTGTGACGCGGCTCACGAGCGCCTTGTGCAGCAGCACGCCGAGCACAAACACGGCCGGGCCCGCGACCAATGCGGCGAGATAGGGCGCGATGAAATCGCCGAACACGATGTACGGGCCGGTGAATGCGAAGAAGTAGAACGCAACGTACATGCCGATCATCATGAATTCGCCCTGCGCGAAGTTGATGACGCGCATGACGCCGAAGATGATCGAGAGGCCCACGCACATGAGGCCGTAAATCGCACCCGTGAGCAGACCCGCCGTCAAGAATTGCAGAAAATTCTCGACGTGCTGCGCGGGACTCATGAACGCTTTTCCGTGCGTGTGAGCCGCGCGAGCGCGCCCGCATCGGCCTGATTCTCGAGCTCGTCGACGAAACCGCCGAGCGCGGCGGCGGGTTCTACGCCGAGCGTTTCGCGCGCGGCCGCCTCGAAGCGGGCTCGAACGACGTCGTTGCTCGCCGGCGCAACGTCGTCGCGGCGAGCGGTCAGGCGCGCACCGTCTTGAAGCTCTACGGTCACGTCGGCGCCTTGCTTGCCGGGAAACGCGCGCGTGAGGGCGTCGTCGACCTCGAGCGTGACGAGCCTCGCAATGCGCAGGATTTCGGGCTGCCGTGCCGGCTCGTAATTGCGCTCGTCGAACGTGCCCGTGCAAAGCGCGGCCGCGACGTTGTAATGAATGCTCATTTTTGCCTGTAAGATATGCGCGAAAGGCCCCGCGCAATTGCAGCCCGGGTAATTCGCGGCGGAATACGGCACGCGTACGATGACGCGCGCGATCGCGGCCGTGCGCGGCCGGTCACGCACGGCGATCGCGCGCGCAGTTTGCGCGGCCGTCTGCGCAAAGTTGCAGCCCGGCACTTCCTTGAAGAACACATCGAGTATCTCCGGCCGCGCCTGGTTTTGTAGGAGCGAGCTTATTTGTGGGAGCGAGCTTACTTGTGGGAGCGAGCTTACTTGTGGGAGCGAGCTTTGCTCGCGATCCTTCTTCCCAAACGCCGCCAAGAGCCCCGCCTCCCCCTCGATCGCCGTCGGCGACGCATACGCCCCGCGCGCCGCAAGATCGACGGCCGTCAGCCCATTGCGTGCCGCGAGCCCCGCGTGAAAGAACATCTCGCTGCCGCCGGTTGCGGCCCACTCGTTGTAGCCCGCCGCCATATTCGCGGCGAGCTCGAGTGCCACGGCGAAACGCGCAGGCTCGAGGTCGAGCAACTTGGCGGCCGCTGCCGCCGCCGCGAACGGG
>DATCIQ010000045.1:0-29859 GCA_036507635.1 Gammaproteobacteria bacterium | reverse complement strand
GTGCTGACCTCTCCCAGTTCGGTGTCCGTGCAGCTTCCCCGCTCCGAGATCATCGTTGGGCGGTTGGTGAGCCGCAGGGTCCGCGGATTCATGACCCACGGCTCGACGAGCACTACTGGGTCTTCGACCGTCACCTCGTATAGCATCTCGTTCCCGGTCCTGGTGAGCTTCTCGACGACCCGCATCTGGTCGGAATGGAGCCGCCCGAGCTCATCGAGCGGATCCTCGCGCATCTCCATCGCAGCGCGTCGCCGAGCGCCGCACCCTGCTCGCCGCGCGCCCCGCCGCAGACGACGCCGCCGCTCTGAACGCGGCCGCGCGCTTCTGCCGCCGACGCCTCTCGACGCCGATCCGAGGCGGTCGCCACGGGCCGGTCTTGTCTCTCACGCCCGACAGGGGACATTTCACGTGAATCGCACCGGAAATTCACTTCGCCACTTCACCGCCGCTCGACGCGCCACGCTTGTTCCGTGCCCTCGCCCCCCCGTTTCCAAGTCTCCATCGCCACCGCCAAGGGGCCGCGAAGGAGCCCTTCAAAACGCCGATCCGCCGCCTATCCGCGTACGCCGACATGGACGACCGAGCCCTCGACGGCGGCGCGTACAGCGGCTGGTCGTGGACGACGGGCTTTCGCATCAGCTGGTAAGTCAACCAACGACCAAACGCACGATCGCCGAGCACGTGCTGCGCGGAAACGCAGCAACTCGGCATCGATGAGATCGCGATGGCTCGCGAGCAGATATTCGACACCGCTGAAGTCGTAGGGTGTTTCCACCGTCCTCGAGCGAATTCTCCATCACTTGGCCCCAAGCGCCGAGTCCCTCGATCCGGCGCGTCCGACCCGAGCGCCGCTGCACGCCAAACTGCCGCTCTGATCCAACCCCATCCCCCCCTTTCCCCAGGACACCGACGTCCCGATGGGCCGTTCTGGCTGCCCGCGCCGAGCACCCGCCCCGCACATCCGTTTCTTGCCCGCCGGGAACCGCCAACCGCGCTCGACTCCCTGAAGAGCTCACTAGGTCCCGGTCGGCATGGACTACGATCGGGAGACCAGTCCAGGTCGGGCGCCGGGAAACCACTCGGTGGGGTGGCCTGCGCGTTCCCAATAGCTGACACACCGGTCCGCGCAAGAACGCGAGGTGGCCGCGTACGCCGACCGATAACGCATGCCGCGAGGATTCGCGGTACGTTTCTCGCGGATACCTGCCGAGCCCGCGCGGAAAGGATCACGGTGTACTTCTCAGCCGTGCTGCGCCATTCTTGTAGAATCCTGGAAGAACGGCTCGTCGAGCGCAAAGAAGAAACGCCGCGCAACGTGCTCGCTGCCGCCGGCGATCGTAATGACCGATCCGTCGATGCGGCGTGGTCTCTGACAACAAGAATGAGGGGGAATCATGCTCAAGCTCCAAGACAAGTCGAGCGATCGGCAAGGCATCCAGCGTGACGAACGGGGCGGTCGGCTGATCGACCGCAGAACGGTGTTGCTCGGCGCTGCTGGCGCGGCCGTAGCGGGCGCTACTGGCTCGATGAGCGCGAGCGCGCAGTTCGCGGGCATCATGCCCGAAGGCCTCGGCGTGCCGTTCAGGCTGCCGATGGGCGCGCTCAATTACCTCGATCGGAACGAGTACATCCACAATATGGAGATCGTCTCGTTCACCGAGGGGCCGCAGATCAGCAGCGGCGAGCCGCTCATGGTCATGTGGGCGCGCGGCGCGCAGCGCTTGCTCCCGGCCGGGACCGCTTGGCTCGACATCAGCAACCCCCGGAATCCCGAGCGTATCGACGCCGGCATGCCGCTGAGAGGGACCGTGTCGTTTCAGGAATCCACGCGGAAGTGGATCTATCTGAGAACTTATGGACAGCCGCTCTCGAATGCGGAGCCCGGCTCTCCTTTCGGCAGGTATCACGAGGAGAAGTACCGCGAGGCGCAAAGTTACAGCGGTTTGCGCGGCATCGGCGTGTACGACGTGACGGATCCCAGCGATCCCAAGCTCTTGAGCGAGTTCAGCACGGGCGACACCGGCAGCGGCACTCATCACAATTACTACGACGGCGGGCGCTATGCCTACCTCGATGCGGGCTGGTCGGACGAGTTCCGCATGGAGAACGCGCAGCGGCCCAACGGCAACGGCCTCATGATCGTCGACATGTCCGATCCCGCGGACGTGACCGAGGTCGCGCGCTGGCACGTCCCGGGGCAACTTTACGGCGAGGAGCGCGAGTACAAGAAGTACTGGTTCGCCGGCGATCACGCGTCGTGGACGTCGTCGCACGGCGCGCCGAGCACGCCGTTTCGCGTCGAGGACGGCGGGCGTTACGGCTACGGCGGCTTCGGACACTTCGGTCTCATCACATTCGATTTCAGCGACATCCGCAACCCGAAGCCGGTCAGCCAGTTCCTCTGGGACTTCGAGACCATCGGCGCGATTCCGTATCACACGGTGTTGCCGATCATGGACGGCAACGGGCGCTTCACGAACCGGCTGATCGGCCTGCCCGAGGCGATCGAACCGGACTGCCGCGAGCCCTTCAAGCCGATCCAGATCATCGACATCGCGAACCCGGCGGATCCGCGACTCCTCGGTCTATTCCGGCGCCCGGTCCCGCCCGCAGAGGCACCCTACGCGGACTTCTGCTTATCACGCGGACGGTTCGGATCGCACAACACCCATTGCTTCATCCAACCGGGCGCCTCGAATCCGAACATCGTCGCGACGACCCACTTCAATGCGGGGCTGCGCATCACGGACATCTCCGATCCGGCCAATCCTCGCGAGGTCGCGTGGTACCTGCCGCCGCGCGGCGGGGACATCGAGGACTACGAAAGCTGGTTCCGCGGCGACACGGAGACGGTGTTCATCGAGTGGGATCGCAACTTGATCTGGGTGGGCACGCACGCCGGCACGTATTGTCTTTCCACACCCGCCCTCGGCCGACCCGTGCTCCAACCACGGCCGATCGAGCGGTGGACGGTGCCGCACGGCAACCGCGGGTGGGACGCGGTCTAGCGAGCGTCGAGGTGATGTCGCCCAATTACAGTCGCTAACCAAAGGGGGGGTCATGCACAAGCGCGTCGTTTTGCCGATCATCGCGACGACTTGCGCGCTGTTGCTCACGAGCGATCCAACGGCAGCGCAGCGGGGCGGCGCGGGATTTTCGGCGGTTCCCGGGCTAAAGGGCGGTCAAGACATGTTCGGCCCGTACGAGGTCGTAGCGGGTTGGCCGAAGAATATCTCGACGCTGCCCGATCACGCGCACTGGACCTGGGGCGCCGGCCAGAGCGTGTTCGCCGAAAGCCCGGACCGCGTCTATTTGCTGTTCAGGGGCGAGCTGCCGAACATACCGCGCCCGGAGCCGTTCATTGTCTACGACGGCGACGGACCCGGCGTCTCGCACCCGGTCGAGCAAGTGCCATGGCGCAACGCTTCCGTCGGTCCGCGCGCGAGCCTGCCCGGCAGTCTCGCCGGCGGCGACAACGACCGCGGCGTGCACGGGCTCGATCACCGCTGGGAGCACTGTCTCGTGGTCGTCGACGGTGACGGCAACCTCATCGAGGAATGGACGCAGTGGGACTCGCTGTTCAGGCGCCCGCACTTCATCGCGATCAACCCCTACGACCCGGAGAAGCACGTCTGGGTCGTCGACGACTATCGCCACGCGATCTTCAAATTCACGCACGACGGCAGCCGGCTCGTGCAGACGCTCGGCATACCCAACGAATCGGGTAACGATGAGCGGCACTTCTCGCGCCCGACGTTTCTCGCCTGGCTCCCGGACAGCACGATGTTCGTATCCGACGGGTATGCGAACACGCGCGTCGTGAAGTTCGATGCCGACGGCAACTACCTGCTGAGCTGGGGCGAGCGCGGCAACCCGCCGACTGAAACGCGTCCCGGGTACTTCAACAACGTGCATGGCATCGCGGTCGACCCGAGAACACGGCGCGTGTTCGTCAACGATCGAGCCAACAATCGGGTCCAGGTGTTCGACGAGAACGGCGGCTACCAGAACGAATGGAGCTTCGGCGCCGAGCCGACCGACATTCACGTGCTCTACATCGGCGCCGATCGCCGATTGTGGGCAGCCGATCGGGCGACCTCGAAGATCCTCGGCTATAACCTGGATGGTGAGCTCGTTTATGCGTGGGGAACGTTCGGCGATTTCCCGGGCGCGCACTTCGGCGTGCATGGAATGAGCGTCGATCAGGAAGGCAATCTCTACGTTGCCGAGGTCGGCGGCGGGCGCGTGCAGAAGTACCGCCCGCGAGCGGGCGCGCGGCCCGAGACGATGGTCGGCAAGCCCGTTTACGCAGCGTGGCACTAGCTAAGAAGCGGGGAGTACGGCAATGGCGATTGATCGAAAATGCAATGGCATGCGGCTTCTGGCCGCCTTGCTCATATCGCCCGGCTCAGGCGCCTTTGCGCAGGCGCCGCCTGCGTCGATCCCGACGGTGCCTCTCGACAACGTGGCGCGCCACGGCTTCTTCTACGCAGGCGGTCAATACGTCGGCGACCCCGGCAAAGAGGTCATGCATGGGGCGATGTACGTCGAGGTCATGGTGCCGAAGGAGATTCGCCGCCCCTACCCGATCGTGTTTCTGCATGGCGCGGGCCAAACGGGCGTCGACTGGCTGCAGACGCCGGACGGACGACCCGGCTGGGCGTACGACTTTCTCGACATGGGGTATGTGGTCTATCTGCAGGACTACCCCGCGCGCGGACGCTCCGCGTACGTTCCGAGCTATGACGGCAACCTCACCATTCGCACGGCGCCGAATCTCGAGGAGATCTTCACGGCTTCGGCCAAACGCGCGGATTTTCCGCAAGCGCAGAGGCATACGCAGTGGCCCGGATCGGGGCTCATAGGCGACAAGATCTTCGATGACTTCGTGAAAACTCAGGTCCAATTCCTGGGCGGCGGCGGCGCCGCGAGCCAGGACCAGATGGTGCGCGACGCCAACGTCGCGCTGCTCGACATGATCGGCGCGCCGGTCATTCTGCTGACGCACTCGCAAGGCGGCGCGTTCGGCTGGCTCATCGCCGACGCGCGACCGAGTCTCGTCAAAGCGATCGTCACCGCCGAGCCCGCCGCGCCACCGATCCGTGCCGTCGACACGTCCGCGGTCGCATACCGCGAGGGCGGCGGCTTGAGCTGGGGCGTGAGCAACGCGCCGATTACCTATGATCCGCCGGCGAGCTCGGCCGCGGACTTGCAAGTCGTCTTGGAGGCTGCGGCCGACGGGCCCGGTCTGGTTCCCTGCTACGTTCAGCAAGAGCCGGCCCGCAAGCTCGTCAACCTGCGGAACATCCCCGTGCTCTTCTTGAACGGCGAAGGGGGCTACCATCGCATCTACGACCATTGCCTCGCGCGGTGGCTCAATCAGGCAGGCGTGCAAACCGAGTACATTCGCATGGAAGAAGCCGGCTTGCAGGGCAACGGCCACCAGATGATGCTCGAGCGAAACAGCAAAGAGATCGCGCAGTACATCGGCGCGTGGTTGGCGAAGGTCCGTTAGTCGAGCCTCGTCGTCGCGGCCGACGGGAACCCGAACGCGAGCTCAGGTCCCCGGCTCACCCGCAGATGAGCGGTCAGTTTGGACCGTGGACGGGCTTCGCCTGCCGCGGATCGCGGGACGCCGAGATCGGCACCGCCGTCATGATGGGACCGTCCTCGATATACGTGTGGTAGCTCTCGGCCATCTGCCACAGACCGTCGATTCGCGCGAAGACCCGGCTCGCCCAGTACGGCTTCTCGCCATAGGTCGGATGCAGTGAGATCTGAAACACGGCCTCGTCGCCGACATCCCACCAGCGCGCCCAGAGCACCGGTGTGGCCGCGACATAGGGCGCATCGGGATTCGCGGCGGCGCGCCTGCGCCGCGCCGCGATTCGATCAGCCTTCGAAGGTGTACGGCCCGCGTAGGTATTGACGGGGCGCTGATCGTAGTTGTCGGCGACGCGTTTTTCCCAGCCCGAGCGATCGGGACCGCGCTCCTGCTCCTGCCACGCCGCGTACGCCGCCCGCTGGTTCGGCGTCAAAGGCATCCAGGGAATGTACTCACAGGGGTTCAAGCACGGGACCTCGAAGTCCGGCGGAACCGCCTCGTAGTCCCGCTCTCTGACTGCAATCTCGTTGATGTGCAGGAGCCTCGGGCCGTCGGCACGATCGGCCCAGATGTGCATCGCAAACTCCCTCTCGCCGCGGCTCCGCTCGACGTAGACGGCTGCGCCATAACGCCGCTCGATGATTCGCACGTCGTCGCCCACACCGACCAGCGGTCTCAGCCCGGCCTCGAGCGCCTCGCGCTTCGGCCACATGATGCCGTCGGGCGTGATCCAGGTGAACTCCGGATCGAGCATGCGTTCCACGGCGGCGCGGTCGCCGCGCGCGAGCGCCGTCTCCAATGCGTCATCGGCCCGAGTGACCTCACTTCCTTCCTGCGCACCCGCGTAGCCGGCAGCGAGCGCCACGATCGCGAGCGTAAACGGTCTCGAACGTCTCATGAGCTTCCCCCGATGAGCCAAGTTGCGCGTGCTATGGATCGAGCGATGCGAGATAGGCCGCGAGCGCCACGATGTCTTCGTCGCTCAAGTTCGCGACGGTCGCCGTCATGAGCGCAGCCATGCTGCCTACTCGCTCGTTCGTGCGAAACTGGTCCAGCTGCCGTACCGCGTAGAGTGGAGAGATTCCCGCGAGCCGCGGCACGTCGGCGAGGCCTTTGAGCCCTTCCCCGTGGCAGATCGCGCAAGGGATGGTCGTTCCGTTCGCACCCGTGGTGGCGAGGTCGGCGCCGCGCGCCACGCTACCCGGCGGCGCATAGACCGTGAAACCGGAGTACGGATGGCGCGCCGTGGCGAGCGCCCGATCTTGCGGCACCTCGAGCACGCGATTGCCGATCGGCTCCGTGCCGCCATCGGGGTGAATGAAGCGCATGCGCCCGTCGCCGATGTAGGTGACGGGCACGGTCTCCGTCTCGATGACGCGGTCGATGAAATCGCGCGGCTCGATGCCGGCGTACCACTCGGCGGCCGCGAGTACTTGTACATCGCTCACGAAGGGCGCGAAGCGGTTCATCCAAAACCGGTCCTTGCGCGCGCCGGTTTTGAATTCGGCCATCTGGCGGACGATGTAATTCACCGTGAGCCCGGTCAGATGGGACGACTCCGGATGACCGGAGCCGGCGAAGCCGTGACACTGCGCGCAGGCACGCACGTTCTCGCCCGCGCCACGGGCGACGATTTCCGGCACGGGCGCGTGATGATCGCCGGGGAACCAGTCGGGCGGGCTCCACGGATCGTCGATTTCCGCCTGGGTACGCGCGAGCTTGCTGCCCGGCACGGTTCGCGGCGCCTGCTCATCGGCTTCGAGGTCCCGCTGCGGCAGCACCTCATCGGTAGACTGGTACGCCCAGTCGAACTGGGCTTGCACCGCGGCGGCGGCCATCAGCGTCAAGACGAGCAACGGAATCGCGCGCCTCATGGTTTCTCCCTTTTTTTGTTCGAGCACGAGGATCGGGCTTGACAACGATAGCGCATCGAGCGTCCGGGGGGCAGCATCGGCTATCATTTTGGGACAAGCCGTCGTTGGGCACGACGCCGACCGACCTCGGAGGTTTTGATGACTTCGACGATGCGAAACAGGTGCTCTACTGCAGTCCTGTGGGGGCTTCTCATCCCGGGTGTGGGGCTCGCTCATCATGGCGACGCGGGCCGGTATAGGGACGAAGTCACCACGGTGACCGGAACGGTCGTCGAGTTCCGGCTCGTCAACCCGCACTCCGTTCTAATCATCGTCGTGAAGGACGAGCATGGGAACGTCGTGGAGTGGCACGGCGAGCTAGGCTCACCTAACGGCCTGTCGAAGACGTGGGGATGGACGAGAGATACGTTCAAGATCGGCGACACCGTCACGATGACGGGACGGGCGATGAAAAGCGGGGCGCCGTATATGACGCTCTCGGAAAAATCCCGACTGCTGGATGCGGCCGGCAACGAGCTGTACCGCGGGCGATGAGCGGCAGCCTCGTTCATCGGGTAGCCGTGTGGCTCGGCGCCGCGCTCGTCGGTTTCGCGTGCTCCCCCTCCGAGCCGCCGGCAGAGCCCGGCGCCGGCTCAGCCACAGAAAGCACGATCGGACCCGCGGCGAGCGATCCGGGGCCGACGTACAGCTCCGTTACGTATCTAAAGGCATCGAACCCAGGGGTCGATGATCAGTTCGGCGGCGGCGGCGCGCTGCTCGGCGTTTCGCTCGCGCTCAGCGGCGACGGTGACACACTCGCGGTCGGCGCCCGGCTCGAGGACAGCGCTGCCACGGGGGTCGATGGCGAGCAGGCGGACAACTCGGCACGCAATGCGGGCGCCGTGTATGTGTACCGGCGCCGCGCTGCAGGTCCGTGGACTCAGGAGGCCTATCTCAAGGCATCGAACACGGACGCGGCCGACGAATTCGGGTTCTCGCTCGCGTTGAGCGACGACGGCAACACGTTGGCGGTCTCCTCTTATCTCGAGGATAGTGCGGCGACCGGCATCGGCGGTGACGAGTCGGATAACTCGATGCCGGACTCGGGCGCTGTCTACATCTTTGTCCGCGATGCCGCCGGCTGGTCACAGCAAGCCTACGTCAAACCCTCGAACACCGGCGAGCCCGAAGACGGTGACGCCTTCGGCTATTCGCTCAGCTTGAGCGGCGACGGCGATACGCTGGTGGTCGGCACGATGGGGGAAGACAGCGCAGCGACCGGCGTCGACGGCGACGGCACCGACAACCGCGCGCCCGGCGCCGGGGCTGCCTACGTCTTCGCGCGTGACGGCACGACGTGGGCGCAACAGGCATACCTGAAAGCCTCCAACATCGAGGCGGCCGATCTATTCGGTACGTCCGTATCGTTGAGCGACGACGGCGACACGCTCGCGGTGGGGGCGTTGGACGAGGACGGCTCGGCCACCGGCGTCAACGGCGCGGACGATAATGCCGCGGCCGGCTCGGGCGCCGTTTATCTCTTCAGGCGCAACGACGAAGCCTGGTCGCAGGAGGCCTACATCAAGGCGTCGAACACGGAGCGCAACGACGCGTTGTCGATCGTCGCTCTGAGCGGTGACGGCAAGACGCTCGCGGTCGCCGCCATCGACGAGGACAGCCTCGCGACCGGTGTGAACGCGGATCAGAGCGAGCCGCACGACTCCGATCTGTCCGTGGGCGCCGTCTATATCTACGTTTTCGACGGTGTTGAGTGGTCGCAGCAAGCGTACTTGAAGGCGTCAAACACGGGACGTAACGATCAGTTCGGGGTCCGCTTGGCGCTCAGTGTAAGCGGGGATGTCTTGGTCGTGGGCACGCCGCTCGAGGACGGCGGGGGCATCGGCCCCGACGGACCCCAAGACGATTCGGTCGAAGACACGGGCGCCGTGTATCTGTTCCGCCGCACCGGCACCGAATGGTTGGAAGCCGCCTACTGGAAAGCCCCGAACGCCGAGCCCTATGATGAATTCGGCGCAACGGTGGCCTTGAGCAGCGACGGTCGCGCGCTCGCGGTCGGCGCTCGAGTCGAGGACGGCGGGGCTGCCGGCGTTGGCGGCAACGAGCACGACAATTCGGTCAGGGACGCGGGGGCGGTCTACGCCTATCGCTAATAAGCTCAGAGGGGGGATCCCTACATGGACAGAGCGTTACATTGCGTCGTAACAGGATTATATTTGCGTTTGCATAGAAGGATTCGACGAGCGCAAGGAGGACGTTGACTAACTAATTCTAAGAGTAAGGGGGAACGACTATGACGCTCGGACGGTATCTTTGGGGGGCGGGTGCCCTGACGGGTGGCGCCATTCTTCTGACATCAGGGCAGGTCGCGGCACAGGCTGAGCGATCCGCAGCCGCGCAAGCCGTTCTCGAGGAGATCATGGTCACCTCGCGCCGGCGCGAAGAGAATCTGCTCGAGTTGCCGCTCTCCATCGCGGCCTTCACGGCCGAGCAGATGCAGACACAAGGCATCTACAACATCGACGACGCCAGCGACCTCGTCCCCAACGTTACCTTGGCGACCGATAATCGCGCCAACAACAACCGCGTAATCATTCGCGGCATCGGCGGCGGCCATCCGGACCCCGTGTTCGTGTTCGGCAGCGGCATGTATATCGACGGTCACTACATGCCGAACTCCATCGGCGGCTATATGAGCACGGTCGACATCGAGCGCATCGAGCTGCTGCGGGGCCCGCAGGGCACGCTGTTCGGCAAGAACGTGACCGGCGGGGCCGTCAATATCATCTCCACCAAGCCCCAGCCGGAGTTCGATTCGAGCATCACGCTGCGGCTCGCCGAGGACGGCGACGAGAACATCCGCGCCATGATCAACGTGCCCTTCGGCGAGAAGGTATACGGGCGGTTCAGCGCGGCCTCCGAGCAGTTCGACGGCTATTACTACAACCAGTACCTGAACATCGATTCGGGCACCAAAGACCACACCTCGGTCAACGCGGCCGTTCGCTTCGAGCCGACCGAGCAATGGACCATCGATGCCAACGTGAACGTCTACAGAGGGCGCGACGACGCGCTCGGCGGCCAGTGTTTCGGCGATCCGACCGGCACTGCACCGCTGTGGGGTGGCGGAGCCGGCAACTTGGAAGTGCGGCTCTACCCAGGCGCACACGCGGACTTCCTGGCGCTTTGCGCCGCGGATGTCGCGGCCGGCGATTTCGTGAACTCGTCGGACAAGTACACGTTTTCCGACGTGGACACCGAGAGTGCTTTCGTGACGGCGCAATGGGCCGGCGACGACTTGACGTTCAAAATCAACGCCTCGACTCGGGATCTCGAATACCGGTACATCTCCGATCGCGATTACACGTCGTGGCCCGTCGACCACATCGGCACCGTCTCGGAAGTGGGGACGGGCTATATCAACAACACCGAGGGCTACGAGTTCCTGCTCGAGGGGTCGCCGAGCGACCGGCTCCAGTTCACGGTTGGCGTCAACTACTTCGAGGAGGAAGCCCATCAAGGCGGCGCGGCCCGAGACGCCTGCCGCCAGGGCTTCGTGGCGAGCGGCGCGATTAACGATCCGAGCATCACCTATATCTGCGATCGGAACGGCCTGTTCTTCGAGCTCGTGCCCGACAATCCCACGGGCACAGGCCTTTGGCCCGATGGACCGAGGGCTAACCCGAATGGGCCGGGTCCGTTCTGGAACAACGTGAGCGTCTGGAACGAATCCGTCGGCGTGTTCGGCCATGTCACGTACGCGCTCAACGACAACTGGGACTTGGACGTCGGTGCGCGCTGGACCGAGGACGACCGCACGTTCAGCAACATCGAGTTCGCAGTGTCGGATTGCGATATCAGCATCACCGACCCGCGCACGCTGTGTTTCGTGACGCCGGCCGTCGATCAGGGCGTCGACTTCTTCAATACCGCCTCCGACACCTTCGACGAGATCACGCCGATGATCAGCTTGACTCGGAATCTGGCCGGTTCGGGCGGCTTGGATAGCGGAATGGTCTACTTCCTCTATTCCGAGGGCTTCCTCACGGGCGGCTTCAACACGGAGATCAACTCGAACTTGCCGGCCGTGGCGCAGTTTCTGAGCTACGAGCCCGAGAACGTGACGAACTACGAGATCGGGTTCAAGGGCCGGTTCGCGAACGGCAACATCCAGTTCATGGCCGACGTGTTCTTCATGGACTACGAGAATCAGCAAAGAGATCTCGAGCTCGCCAACCCGAACTTCATCTATGGCGCCGACGATCCGATCGGAATCGTGCAGAACGTGGCCTCGTCGTCGATTTCGGGACTCGAGCTCGAGCTGCGTGCAGTGCCCTGGGACGGCGGTCTGCTTTCGGTCGACTGGGGCATCATCGAAAACGATTACGACGAGTACAACTACGTAGATCCGGCGGATCCCTCGCAAATCGTCGATCTGACGCAGACGCTGATCCCCGATTTCACGCCCGACATGAAACTCAACATTGCGATCGAGCACGAGTTTCAGCTCGCGGGAGGAGCCAGGCTCACGCCGCGCCTGCACGTGTTCTGGTCCGACGAGTACGAATGGGCGGCCAATCAGGGCAATTGGCCGAAGGATGCGCCGCCCTCGCCCATCTTCCAGGATTCCTACACGAAGCTCGACGTGCGGCTCGGTTACACGCCGGCGAACGGCGATTGGCGACTCGCGCTGTTCGGCTACAACATCACGGACGAGAAAATCATCGACTTCGCGGAAACCCAACGCTCGGTGTGGCGCGGACGGCTCGAGCGACCCGCGTACTGGGGTGTGGAGTTCTCGTCGTACTTCGGACGATAGGGTCGGCGGTCTTTGATAGAGTGGGAGCGGCTTCTACCCGCGAACAACCGCGGCTGGAAGCCGCTCCCACGAACGAATCGCGCTGACCTCCGGCTAGCCCGATAGGGCGGCCAGCACGCGGGCCGGCGTCAGCGGCAGATCGCGCAACCGCGCACCGACAGCGTCGGCGACAGCGTTGGCGATCGCGGCGGCGGTTGGCCCCTGAGCGGCCTCCCCGGCGCCCGCCGACTCGAGCTCCGGCCGGTCGATCACGATGACCTCGATATCGGGCACTTCCGCGAAGCCCAGGATCGGATAGGTTGCCCAGTCGGCGCTCTCGATGCGGTCCGTCGAAAACTTGACCTGCTCCTTGAGCGTCCAGCTCGCCGCTTGAACGATGCCGCCCTCGATCTGGTTCTTGATCCCGTCGGGATTGATCGCCTGGCCCACGTCGATCGCGGCGAACGCGCGCCGGAGCCGAATCGAGCCCGTCCGCTCATCGACTTCGACTTCGGCCACGACCGCGAGATAACTGCTCGAGTTCTTGTACCGCGCAAAGGCGACGCCGCGGCCCGCACGCCCAGGGCCTTTTATCTCAGGCACGCGCGCGGCAAGCCCGCGCCCGGCCTCGATGACGGCCCGCGCGCGCGGGTCGGCGAGATGCCTCAGTCGGAATTCATAGGGGTCCGCGCCGGCCGCGAGCGCCAACTCGTCCATGAACGACTCGATCGCGAAGACGTTGCCGTGGGCGCCGAGCCCGCGGAGCGCCGAGGCGCGCAACGGCGGCTCAAGCACGAGGTGCTCGATCACGCGTTGATTCGGAAAGTCGTAGAGCGGAATCGAGTTGCGATCGGCGCCGCCCGTCGGCTGCTCGCCGTCCGTCACCGGCGGCAGGGGCAACGGATCGGATTTCTCGCGGGCCGCGAGCAGGTTGCCGGCGGTTGCGCCGCCGCCCGGGCGCGTCGAGTGGCTGCAGCTCCAGAGATCGTAGCGCCAGTCGACGACGCGGTCGGCGGCATCGAGCCCGGCCGAGACGCGCAGGCTCATCGCAGAGCCGTAGGGCTCGTAACGAAACTCGTCGAGGCGCGACCAGACGAGGCGAATAGGTGTTCCCTCCGAGGCGAGCGCGATCAATGCCGCATCGCAAGCCGCGTCGTCGGCGCCGTTGTGGCCGTAACAGCCGGCGTTCTCCGCATGGATGCAGCGAATCTGCGACGGCGGAAGGCCGACGACCTCGGCGAGGGCTGCGCGCAGCGGGTACATGCCCTGCGCATGACTCCAGACGGTGAGCGTCGCGCCGTCCCAGTGCGCGAGCGCCGCGGACGGTGCGAGCGAGGCGTGCGCGATGAAAGGCCGCGAGTATTCCGCCTCGAGCTGCCGCGCGACGCGCGCCGTCGACGTGCGCGTCTCTCTGACGACCGAATCTCGAGTGGGCAGCCGGCGGAGCAGCGCCGGCAACTCGCCGGGATCCGGGTACGCCGCGGGCGCCCTCCACCGGGCCGTTCGGCGCAACGCTTCGGCGGCCGCGACGGCTTGCTCCTCGCGCTCGGCGACGACCGCGAGAAAGCTGCTGTTGCGCACGACGCCGACCACACCGGGCAGGTCGCGCACAGCCTCCGCATCGACGGCCACGAGCTCGCTTGCCGCGATCTCGCCGCGGACGACGCGCGCGTGGCGCATGCCAGGCAGCCTCAAGTCGTGAATGTAGGCGGGCTCGCCGAAGAACTTCGCCGGCAGGTCGAGGCGCGGCTGTGGCATGCCGACGTAGCGATGCAGCGCCGGATCTTTCGACTCCGCCTTCCCGTCCACGCGCGTATCGAAACGTTGTCCCGCAAGCACCTCCCAGTACGTCACGGAATTGCCGCTGCCGTTCGCCGCTATACGGCCGTCGGCAACGGTGAGCGCGTCGACGGCGACGCCGAGCCGACGGCTCGCGTTCTCGAGGAGGAGTCGGCGCGCCTCCGCCGACGCCACTCGCAACGCGCTGCCGCTCTCCGGCACGGAATTGCTGCCGACGGTTCGTCCCTCGTTGGGGGAGTGTGCGGTGTCGACCGTCGCCATGCGAATCCGCTCGATGGCGACGTCGAGCTCGTCGGCAACGACCTGCGCGAGCGCGGTTCGGATGCCCTGGCCGAGCTCGCACTTGCCCGAAAAGACCGCTACCGTGCCGTCGCTGCCGATCCGCAGCCAGGTGTCGAGATCGGGGTTGCGTGCGAGGCTCTCCGGCAGCGCTTGTGCGGCGGCGGGGCGCGGCGCCGCGACCCAGATCACCAGCGCAGCCGCGCTCTGCAAGAACTCGCGCCGCGTGACCTCGAACCGCGCCGTCATCGGGAACCCCGCGCAGCGCGGCGGACGGCTTTGATGATTCGCGTGTGCGTGCCGCAACGGCACAGCTGGCCCAAGAGCGCGCCGCGGATCTGCTCGTCGGACGGGTCGGCATTGCGCGCGAGCAACGCTGCCGCGCTCATGATCATGCCGTTCGAGCAATAGCCGCACTGCGCCGCCTGCTCGGCGAGGAACGCCGCCTGCACGGGGTGCGGCGCCGTCGCGTTGCCGAGACCTTCGAGCGTCGTGACCTCGGCATCGACGACGGCCGAGATCGGCGTCACGCAAGCGCGCGCTGGGTTGCCCGATACGAGCACCGTGCACGCGCCGCACTGGCCGAGCCCGCAGCCGAATCGCGGCCCGCTCAAGCCGAGATCGTTGCGCAGCACCGAGAGCAGCGGCGTCGACGGTGCGACGTCGACACTGTGGTCACGGCCGTTTACTTTGAGGTTTACGGGCATCGCAGGCGTCCGCTCGCGACTCTATCTTATCGGTTCTGCTCGGCGTGCGCCCTGCTGAGCCGCTCCGCCCGTGCCTTCGGCGGCACGAACGGCAGCAGAATGTACGACGCCTGGTCGCCGCCCGTGTAGATCGTGTTATTGCCGAGCGCATAAGCCGCGAAGTAATGCTCGCCGTCGTGGGGCTGCACATCGAGCCGTATGCGGTGGCCTGCTTCGAACACCATGCTCGTGGCCCAGACTTCCACCTCGATGGGGACGATCTCGCCGGGCGCGAGCTTCTGCTCCTCGTCGTACGTATGGTAGGGCCGGTACGGGGTCGAGAGCTCGGGGTCGAGCTTGCGCAGCGCGACGCGCAGGATTCCGCGCGTCGCGGTCTCCGCGGTGCCGTCGGGGGCCATATTGCGCAAGTACGCGAACACGTCCATGTCGTCGGTCTCCGACGAGACCCACATGACGAGATTGCTGTGCCCCGTGATCTCCACGTCGTCGGTCAACGGCTCCGTGACGAACGTCAGCGTCGGGCGGCCGTCGAGGCCGCGGGCATAGGCTTCGGGCCCGGTCGGGTACGTGAGCCGGCCCGCGCGAGGCGGCGGCGTGGTCGTGAGCGAGGCATCGTGAATCGCATCGTGCACGATGCCCGCCGGCACCGGGCTCAAGTAATAGCGGCGATATTCCGTGCGCGCGAGCGGCCACTCGTTCTCGAAACGCCATTCGCACTCGCTCACGCTCGTGCGGATGCAGAGCTTCACGGGCGGCTCGTCCATGATCCCCGTGTCCTTACCCTTGAGCCAATAGTCGTACCAGCGCAGCATCTCGATCTTGCCTTCATCGGAGTAGAAGGCGTCCACGTGACCGCCGATGTGCATCTGTAGCTTCTTGCTCGTCGACGCCGAGCGCACGTAGCCGTCGATGTTGCCGCGCAGGTGGTGGTTCCAGCCGCCCCAATTACCGGAGCTGTAGAGCGGCACGCTGATCTTGTCGAATTGGCCCCGGGCTTTGACCTCGTCCCACCAGGGGCCGTCGAGAGGGTGGGTCATGTAATTGAAGATGAGATCCTCGCCGAGTGCCGCGGGATTGTCGGCACGCGTGTTCTCGAGCAACTGCTTGCCGCGCACGTCGAGCCACCAGCGTCCATAGAAACCCTGGTTGAAAACGCCGCCATGAAAGACGGAATCCCGGTACAAGTCCGCCCAGCCCTCCCACGGCACGATCGTGGTCAGCGACGGAGGTTGCAGGCTCGCGACGTTCCACTGCGTGATCGCATAATAAGAGACGCCGATGAGCCCAACTTTGCCGTTGCTCCAAGGCTGCCGCGCCCCCCACTCGATCGCGTCGTAATAGTCGCGCGCTTCCTGCATGGACCAGATATCCGCTTGCCCCGGCGACGTGCCGGTCCCGCGCGTATCGATGAAGACCACCGCGTAGCCGCGCGGCACCCACCAGTCGGGCTCGGGACGCTCGACGTGCGTGAACGGCGGCTCGTGAGGCAGGATTCGGTCGAGCGCCTTCTGGTAGGCCGAGAGGCTCATGAGCACGGGGAACTCGGCCGTGTCGTCAGCATCGGGCCGATAGACGTCAGCGCGCAGCACCGTGCCGTCGCGAACCCGTATGGGTACGTCTTGCTCGAAGACGACGCCGTATTGGGGCTCCGACAACGGCTCGGCCGCGGCCGCGATCGCTATCATGAGCACGAGCGACACAAGGATTGCGATGGACTTCATCGAGCCCCCCCTTTGACTGCCCCAGCAGTGCCTCGGACGCAGATGATCGCGCTCGCGACCACACAACACAATCGCAATTGCGGTCGCAGCGGGGGGGCCATAGACTTACTCACGTGCCAGTGAGATGTCGAGCGAGCGGAACACCCGTTACCCCATGGCAGCGCTCGGGCTACTGCTTCTGTTGATCGTCACCGGTCATCTGGCGGGAACCGCGCTCGCTCAGACCGCATCCGATTGGCCGACTGTCGGCGGTCAACCGGGCGGCGCACAGTACTCACCGCTCGGGTGACGTCTCGTGGCTCGAAGTCACGCCTATCCATGCCAACGGCATGCCGGTCACGGGAGAGGAAAAATGGCGTTTCGACCCGCATGCCGACGAGGGCGGGCTCGGTCTGATCGAGCAACCTCGCCAAGCGGTCAGGTGTCGCAGCGTGGCCTATTGGGAAGCCGAATCGCCGCGCCCGAACACCGCTTGTGAGCGACGCGTCTACAAAGGCGACATCAACGGATATCTTTTTGCCATCGACGCGGATACGGGCGCATCGTGCTCTGATTTCGGGGCGGCCAAAGGGCACGGCGGCTATGCGAGCCACTGGGACTACGCAGGTAACGGCGTCGGGCCGCGGCACACGACGTCGGGGCCGATCGTCGTGGGGGACGTCGTGATCTCGGCCGTCGACGTCGAGGACAGCCCGGTCGACGGCCGAGGGGGACGCGATCGTTGCGTTCCATTTAGGTCAGCCGTGATTCAGCCGCCTGCGCGACTTACTGCGAGTCGAAGACGATTCGTCCGCCGACGATCGTCAGGACGGCCGTGATGTCCTTGATCTCGTCTTCGGGAACCGTCAAGTAGTCGCGGTCGAGCACGACGAGATCGGCGAGCTTGCCCGTCTGGATCGAGCCCAACCGATCCTCTCGGAAGATCAGGTACGCGTTCTTGCGCGTGTGCGCGATCAACGCGTCCTCGCGGCTGATCGTCTGACGCAGCACCTCGTCGCCGCCGACCATCCTGCCGGTCACGGCCCAGGCGAGCGTGACGAACGGCAGAATCTGATTCGCGCGGCTGCCGTCGCTGCCGAATCCCCACGTGATGCCGCTCCGCTGAATCGTCGCAAGCGGCGCCATGTCGTAGGCGGCATCGCCGAAAACCGCATGGTTGATGCCGCCGTTGATGACGGCCCACGGGTGCACGGCGGCATACATGCCGAGCGCCTGCATTCGCTCCAAGTGGGACGGCTCGAGCTGATTCGCATGCGCGAACACCCAGCGCAAGTTTCTGATCGGGTACTGCTCGTTCACGAGCTCGACTTGATCGAGAAAGCCGCTCAAGGTGTCGCGCAAATTGGCGTGCACGTGCAACGGTAGCCCGGCCTTGGCGATCTCCGTCACCATGCGGCGCCACTCGGCGAGCTGTCCCGAGCCGTAATCGGAATCCACCAGGAACATCGGGTCGTGCAACGGTCCGTAGACGCTTTCGCCGAAAGCGACATGGTCGACGTAGTCGTCGCCGCCGAAGAGCTTCAGGCTTGCGATCTGCGGCAGTGCTCGATCGACCTGTTCCGGAGTGTTGGCGCTCGATCCCGTGATGCAGAAGACCCGAACGTCGAGCTCGCCGCGCTCGGCCCAGCGGCGATAGGGCTCGAGCAGATTCGTGTCGCAGCCCGCACTGCCGAAAGCGGTGAGCCCGGCGCGGTTCAAGTCCACGAACATGCTCCGCGTGCTCGCCTCGATCTCGTCGCGAGTCGGCGCCGGCAATCTCGCGGCCAGCTCGCGGATGCCGGCTTCTTCGATCTCGCCGGTCGGGCGGCCTCGCGAGTCGCGCAGAACCCAAGCGTCATGCCCTCCACTCCCGTCGAGACCCAATAGCTGCAAAGCCCGACTATTGAGGTAGCCGCGGTAATACGACGCTTGCAGCAGCACCGGATGACGCGGCGCGATCGCATCGAGCTCGTCGCGCGTGAACGGGCGCTTGTCGTCGGCAAACTGGTCGACGGTCCAGCCGCCGAGATTGAAAATCCATTCGCCTTCGGGCGTCGCCGCGGCCTTGTCGCGAATCATCTCCAGCGCCCGACGCCTCGAGTCGATGCCGTCCCAGCGCACTTCGCGCCGCCAAGTCGTGCCGGCGCGAAGCAAGTGCATGTGGTTGTCGATGAGGCCGGGAATCACGGCTCGGCCGCCGAGCTCGATCGTGCGCGTGTTCGGCCCTGCGAGGGCGGAAACGTCGCGATTGGACCCGACGGCGACGATCCGGTCGCCGCGGGTCGCCACGGCCTCGGCAATCGTGAAGCGTTCGTCGACGGTGATGATCTTGCCGTTGGCGAGCACGAGGTCGGGCGCGGGCTGCGCATGAGCGATCGAGGCAACGGGGCTCAAGAGCGCGAACGCCGCGAAGCGCCGCGCGTCTCGCAGTAACGGCGCTCGCATGCTGCCGCGACTAGGGCTGGACCAGGAAACGCTGGACGCGTTTGCCGGTGTCGACCTCGCCGGTATAGGCGTTGCCGGCGCGATCCGTGGCCACCATGTGCACCCAGTGCAGGCCGCCGCCATTCCGCCCGAAGAAGCTGAAGTGCCCGAGCGTTTCGCCGTCGGCCCGATTCACGATCCAGATCACGTTGTTCATGATGTCGGAAACATACATGTGGCGCTGCTCGGGGAGCGGCGAGAAGGCCATGCCGCCCGTCGAGCCGCGATCGAGCGTCTCGGGCGCAACCGTGAATTCCCGGAGGAACTCGCCGTCGGCGGTGAATACCTGAATCCGATCCGACTGCCGGTCGGCGACGTAGACTTCCCCGTCCCGTGACAGCGCGATCGTCACGTGACCCCGGAAATCCGGTGCGGCGTGATTGCCGGGCGTGTAGCGTGGCGGTCGCGTCGCGCTGATCTCGCTCAGCGGTTTTCCGTAAGCGCCCCAGCCGCGCTTGAACGCGAACGTGTCCATGTCGAACACGAGCACGCGCCCGCGCAGATAGTCGTCCGTGAGGTACAGCTCGCGCGCCGTCTCGTCGAAGTCGCCGCCTTCCACGCGGCCGACGACGAGCGGCGTGTCGGCCGGAACTTGGCCCGGCTCCGCGTTCCCGACGGCCGCACGCTCCATCGTCGCAACCAGTCGGCCTTCCTTCGTGTACTTGCGCATCGTGTTCGAGCCGACCCAGATGTAGCCCGCGCTGTCAGCGAGAATCAGATGCCCGGCCGTCGCGTCGACCTGGTTCCAGTGATGCACGAGGTTGCCCTGCCGGTCGAACGCGAGAATCCCGTCGGGCTTCAGGCAACACGACGCACTTGGGGGATCGAGCGCCGCGTAGTTCGTCGTGCGGTTCGGGATGTTGAAGATCGGGTCGACGTCGAAATCCCCGGGCCGCTGGAGCACCCAGATCAAACCGTCCGCGTCGACGGTGAGCCCGGTGATGCCTTGGAACTCCCACTTGTTCGGCAGCGGCAGCTTCGGCCAATCGGGATCGAACTCGAACCGCGGAACGTCGTTGCCGCCGGAACCCGTGGACTGGGCAAGGACCGTCGCCCACGTGCAGCATGCTCCCCCGAGGAGCATGGCCGTGCGGATCCACATCGTCGAGTGTCCCCCTTGTACGGGGGTCGAGTATACGCCGGGGTCTAGCGGTATTTCACGTAGCAGACCTTGTGCTCGGTGAAAAACTCGATGCCGGCGGACCCTGCCTCCGGGAGACCTGCACCGGATTGCTTCACACCGCCGAAAGGCAGCTGCGGCTCTTTGTGCGCCGACATGAGGTTCACGTGCGCGAGACCGACTTCGGAGCGCTCCATGTAGGTCAACGCATGCTCGAGGCTCTTGGTGAAAATCGACGACGACAGGCCGTAAGCGACGTCGTTGGCCGTTGCCACGGCCGCCTCGAACGATTTGACTACGAGGATGACCAGCACGGGACCGAAGATCTCTTCGCGTGCGATGACCATGTCCGGGCGCACCTGGTCGAAGATCGTCGGTGCGATGAAACAACCGTCGGCGTAGCCCGCGCCGTCGAGCGCGTTCCCGCCGAGGAGCAGTCGAGCGCCTTCTGCTCTCCCCTGCTCGATGAACCGGAGGATGTCGGCCTTCTGCGCTGCCCCGCAGACCGGACCCATCCCGCAATCGTTACTCATTCCGGGCCCGACGGAAATCGCGCCGGCCGCCGCGACGAGCCTCTCGGTCAGCGCCGCTGCGTTCTCCTCGAGCACGATCACGCGGCTCGTCGACGTGCACCACTGGCCCGAGCATGCGAACGCGCCCTTGACGATCTCTGCGACCGCGAGGTCGAGATCCGCATCCGGCATCACGATCGCCGGATTCTTGCCGCCGAGCTCGAGCTGCGTCGGCGTGAGATTCAGCGCTGCTTGCGCCTGGATGGACTTGCCGACGAGCGTCGAGCCCGTGAACGAGATCGCTTTGATGCGCGCATCGCGAACGATGGTGCCGCCGACGTCTCGACCCAAGCCGGTGACACAGTTGAATACGCCCGCCGGTAGTCCTGTATCGCTCAATAGCTCCGAATAGAGGAGACCCGTTCGCGGCGTGAGGCTCGCGGGCTTGAAGACGACGGTATTGCCCGCCATGAGCGCCGGCGTGCACTTGCGGCAGGGCACGTTGAACGGAAAATTCCACGGCGTAATGATGCCGACGGCGCCGCGTGCCTCCCGCTTCGAATAGCCGAGCGTGCCGTCGACCTCGACCGGCATCGTCTGGCCGCACAAACGGATGCCCTCCGCGATTTGGTAATCCATTTCCTTGATCGCGGAATCCGTTTCCGCCTTCGCCTCGCGATAGGCTTTGCCGTTCTCGCGAGCGATCATGGCGGCGATCTCGTCGCGCCGCACAATCATGGCCTCGAGCGCCTGCACTAGATAGCGCTTGCGCGCCTGCGGCGAAAGCGCGCGCCATGCGGGAAAGGCGGCGTGCGCCGCCGCAATGGCCCGTTGCGCGTCCTCGGCCGAGGAGTCGGCGAATTGGCCGGTGACCTCGGCGAGGTTCGCGGGGTTTCGCTGCGCGAAGGTTTTCCCGCTGGTCGCCGGCTTCCACTTACCGGCGATGAGGTTGCGGCCCTCGAACATCGTCGCGCGACCAGCTCGCTATTTTGCGAGCGGATCCGGGCGGATCTGGAAGTGCACGACCAACGGCTTGCTGCCGACCCCGTTCTCTTTGAGCCAGGGTGTGCGGTCGCCGCTCGGCACCCACAAACCGCGGCCCTTCCAACCGGCCTCGGGGTCGTCGATGCGTCCCTCGAAGCCCTTGGTGAAGAAACCGAGCGGATAAGGCACCCGGAGCGTGATGAACCGGCCGTCGACGAACGCGTGCACGCCGTCGGAGAGGTTGCCGGTCGCGATCGGAACGTTGGGCCCGAGACCGAGCGTGTCGTGCTGATCGACCCACGTGTAGTAGCTCGATTCGACGCTAAACCCCGGATGATTCGAAAACGCCGGGCCCGGCAGGTCGTGAAACGTCCAGCCCTCGGGGCAGTGATCCCCTGTCGCCTCGGGACCGTTCAATGGTCCGTTGCACTTGCGTCGATCGAATTCGCCGAGGTGCCCGCTGCCGAGCGACACCCAGACCACGCCGTTGCGGTCGATATCGGCGCCCCGGACGCCGAATCCCGGCAGGGGCACGTTGTACTTCTCGATGAGCGCCGTTGCCGGCGGATTGTCGCCCGGGTCGAGCCGGAAGATCGCGCCCGGCACGCCGGTATTCGATCCCCAGACCGAGCCGTCCACGGGGCTCGGCATCACCGCGTAGAAACCGTACCGGTTGATCGCCCCGCCGCCCTCGATACGCCGGTCCAGCGCCGGGTCCATCGGCTCGTCCGGCTCCGTGTACGCATCGCGCCGGCCGTTGCCGTTGGTATCGAGAATCATCGCGGTCCAACCGATGGCATTGACGGCGTCGCCGGTCTCGAAGTATTGCCGAGTGTTGAGCCAGCCGACGACGTCGCCGCCCCCGCTCGTCCAAAGCGTGTGATCGTCGTCCTCGGCAAACTGGAGATGGTGAGTGCCGAAGCAGGTATCGATGAAGTCGTAGCTGCCGGTACGCGGGTCGTAGACGGCCAGTTGCCTGCTCGCCGTCGTCGTCGGGAACAGCTTTGCCGACGGGTGATCCGAGCCCTCGCGACAGAACACGGGATTCTCGGGTCTGCGGATCGCGACCGTGTACCAGACGCGTCCTTCATGATCCAGCATCGGGTTGTGGGCATTGGCGCGCGAATCCCAGATCGGCTCCGAGCCCCAGTACGGCGACGGCTGAATGACCGCGATGTCACGAGCGCTGGGCGTGTCCGTGTCCCGCACCGAGGCGTTGAAGTGCGTCGCGACGTTGTCGACGGGATCGAGGATCGGGAACTCGTCCGTGCTCAGCTCCGGCGCGCCATAGAGCGGTCCATAGCCATTGACGGTCGGGTTGCGCCGGTCGGTGCCCGACAAGTCGTGCATGTAGCCCGTGGGCTTGGACCAGTCCCTGACCGTGACGACGACGTTTCTCTCGAGCCCGCTCGGACGTTCCGGCCGACTCGCCGGAAGCTCGCCGGCGGCGATACGGTCCGTCCATTCCCCGAGATATTTGTAGGGTACCCCGCCGAGCTGGCCGACCGCCTGGCGGATCATGATGTTCGCCGCCTGACCGGACTGCGTGCGCCGCGCCCACGCGTCGTACGAGGACGGGAATTCTCCGAGCGCCGGGGAAAACGTGCGCGTCGCGAGGTTGCCGAGCTGGTGGCAACTCGAGCAGCCCAAGTTCTTCATCCACGCGAGGTACTCGTTGAGCCCGCCCGGCACGTGCGTGATCTCGCTCGGGTCGGGAACCTTCATCATCGCGAACCAGTAGGCCGCCGGATAGATCTTCGCAGCGGTCGCAGCGTCTCGCGCGACGCTGGCGCTGAGACCGACGATCGTCCCGGGAACGGCCGCGACTTTGGCGGAGTCCGCGAGACCGTAGCCGCGGACCCACAACGCGTAATCGGCGTCGGGCAGATCGGGCACGACGTAACGGCCCGAGTCGTCGGTGACGACGATCCGCGCGAATCGTGTAGCGAAGTCCTCGGTCTCCGCGATGACCCACACGCCCGCCTCGACGCCGTTCTCGCTGGCGACCACACCCGCGATGTCGTTGCCGTCGATCTCGATGACCCCGGTTGGCGCCTCGGTGGAGCTGCGATCGCAAGCCACTGACGATGTCAGCAACCCGAGTGTTGCGATCCGGCACGACCACTTTCGCATGGCGCTCACCTTACGAGCTACTGCGTGCTCTCGCATCGAGCGCGAGCTCGTTGAACTCGAGGTTGTGCAGGAGCACGTAAAAGCACAACGCGTAGATGAGGTGGCGACTGACGATCTCCCAGTCCTGGAGCACGATCATGCCGAACAGCAGCGTCGAGAGCAGCGCAACGCCGCCGACGAGCGCCCAGCGGGTTTGGTAGCCGATGAGCAGCAAGACGCCGACGGCGATCTCGACGCCCGGAACGACGCGGGCCTCGAGCGTCACGAGCCAAACCGGCAGCCAGGTTTCCGCGAACAGATTGCGCGTCCAGTCGATGAATTCTCCGTAGTTCGGCCCGAGACGCACGGCACCGTGCATGAGCATGTTCAGGCCCATGAAGAGCCTGAACAAAGTGTAGGCGAGCACTTTGTCGGTCATCGTCAACTCCCCCCTCTTGCAGACATGGTACGCCCCTTCCCCTGTTCGAGACGGCAGTCGTGCGTGCGCAGCGCCGCTGACGCGCTGATCGACATCAGCGACTGAAACGCCCGTGTAGGAGACGTGCCGAATTCATCTTCGCCATGGCATTGTTGTCGTTGTGGCGCTCGATCGCGATGCCGCTTCACCGAAGCACGTCGTTCGGCACGATCATAGCGTCTCGCCGCTACCGCACCAAGGGATAGAGCTCGGGACGGATTCAGCCGCACCGCATGGTTCGGTGGCACGGTGCGATCGGTATTCTCCTGGAAAGCCCGGCGACCGTTCAGGTACGCTTGCCGTTGGAAACCGAGGGGAGAGCACGACATGAACGCATACCGCGCGCTGCTGGCATCGATTTCGGCAGGCCTATTCTCGATATCGTTCGCAACGGATGTCTTGGCCCAAGGGCCCGCGGGTCTCAAGCTGGTCCGTTATGGGCCGGTGGGGGAAGAAAAGCCGGGGCTGATTGACGCTTCGGGCACACTTCGTGATCTGTCGGGACACATCGACGAGATCACGCCGGAAGTCCTTTCACCCGCCGGGCTCGACCGGCTCAAGGCTATCGATCCTTCGACGTTGCCAGAGGTGCAAGGCGAGCCGCGCTTGGGCGTGCCGCTCGTCGGCATCCGTCAGATACCCGCGCTCGCGCGTAACTACCGCGCCCACGCGCTCGAAGGCAACTTCGAGGTGCCCGAAGAGCCCGTGTTGTTCTTCAAGTCCATTACTTCGCTCAATGGACCCAACGACCCGGTGATCCTGCCTGAGGGCTCGGTGAACACGGACTTCGAGATCGAGCTCGGCGTCGTGATCGGCAGCGAGGCGAGCTACGTGGGCGTGGACGAGGCGATCGACCACGTCGCTGGCTATCTCAATTGCATGGACGTTACCGAGCGGCACTTTCAACGCGACCTCGGCGGCGGCAACGCGAAGGGCAAAAGCGCGAACACATTTTCGCCGTTGGGGCCGTGGCTGTTGACGGCCGACGCCGTCCCGGACGCTCAGAACCTGAACATCCGGCTCGATCTCAACGGCGAGCGCATGATCGACAGCAACACGAGCTATATGCTCTCAGGGGCGCTCGAGACCGTAAGCTACCTGAGTCGTTTCTTTACGCTGCTGCCGGGCGACGTGATTTGTACAGGCACGCCCGAGGGCGTGGGCTCGGCGCGCACGCCGCCGGTGTATCTGAAGCCTGGCGATATCATGCACGCGGGCATCGGACCGCTGGGTGAACAGACTCACGAGGTACGCGCCTACTCGAAGGAGGACCTCAAGAAGTACGCGCACCAGTATTGATGTCGCCGGGGTTGACGCCCTACTCCGTCGCTGTGCTCGACGGAAATGGAGCAACGAGATCCGCGCTGCGCGGCAGACGACTATTCGAAGCCGGCCTGTCTCGAGAGCGCCGGACTGCAGTCGTAGCGATAGAGCTGCAGATGCGGCGAGTACAGCAGCTCCTTACGCCCCGAGAAGGGTTCCGCGAGATAGTCGGGATCTTCGAGGAGAACGTCGACGATCATGCGCGTCCCGTCCTCGCTCAGCGAGAACCGTTCAATCAAATGCTTCTTCGCACCTGACGGCACGCCATTGCCGTTCGCCGAAGGATGGTCGGCGAAGAGCGTCGTGTCCACGACGAGGACGTCGTCTTCCCACCGGCCGATGGAGTGACCCTGGTTCGTGCGCGGGCCATCCTGTGGGTGTTTGCGGCCATCCATGTAGACGATTCGCTCGCTATCGAAAAACTCGCTGCGAATGATGACCCGATCATCCGCGAGAAGCTCGAATTGGTTGAGGTAAACGGTCGATCCGATCACGCCGCCCGGCGTGGGCGGCGGAATACAGTCCCTGATCGGGCTCTCGAGTTGATAATTGAAGACCGCCTTGGCTGCCGCGCCCGCCTCGGTCAATGAGATGGAATTGAGCGCCGTGTTGAAGGGCTCGAGCGTGGCGCCGATGCCCTTCCAGATACCCGCCAAGCTGGTCGCGTTCGCGGTGGCCGGGGTGTCGTGCTCGTCCTGAATCCACACCGAGCCGTCGGCTTTCTCGATCGAGATCATCATCGCGTGCGCAGGGTGGCGTCTATCGGGATGCCCACGAACCGTAATCACGTCGCCCGGCGAGAATAGCTCCGGCGACCAACCGCTCCGTATCATGATCGGCGTCGAACCGGTCTCAACCCCCCATTCGACGAGCTCGCCGGCCTCGTTCTCGGTCTCGACATACACGGTGACATGCGGGTTTCGCCATGCGTACCGCGTGACGGTGCCCTGCAAACCGATGATTCGGCTTTGGTCGTAACCCGCATCGCTGTGATGCCCTTCGGCGGGGATCGCTGCGCCGACGACCGCGACGAAAAAGACAAAGCACGAGACTCGCATGGGGTCATCTCCTGATTCACTGCCGCGACATGCCGGGAAGCGGCGCCGATATTCACCGCGACGGCACCACCCACGTCCTCTTCGAGCCGCTGGACTTCCTCGCCCGCCTCGCCGCCCTCGTGCCGCCTCCTCGCCTGCACCTCACCCGCTACCACGGCGTGTTCGCCGCTCACAGCCGCTACCGTGCGCAGATCACTCCGGCCGGCCGCGGCAGCAGCGCGCGCAACGCCGACTCGCGTGAGCGGCCGCTCGTTCCGTGCCCTCGCCCCCGTTTCCAAGTCTCCACCGCCAGCGCCAAGGGGCCGCGAAGGAGCCCTTCAAAACGCCTATCCGCCGCGCCCGCCGCAGCGGGAGTGATGGCGGTGTGTCAAGCAATCGGCGCACTGGCGTCCGTATTCATTATCTACCACCTCTGCTCGATCGTTCCACCGATCGGGACTGTGTGGCGGAGCATTCTAATCAGCGTGCTGGCCTATGCGCTCGCCGTGATTTGGGGGTGTCGATCGGGGTATTGATCGTTCTCGCGTTTCTCGCATTGCGTGAATTCAGCCCAGACGAGGTCGCGCAGATCCGTTCGTTATTGCCATGGCGCCCGCCTGCAACACAGGGCAAGAAGACGTGAGCGCCCCGTACGGCAACTATGCCGTTGAGGGGCGATGAGCGCGACGTCCAGAGGAAAAAGGCTCGCGTGCCGATCGTTGAATATGCAATGGCATCAATTTGCCGCCCGCTGTCGACACGGGCTCCTGGCGCTTGATCTGAATCGTTTTTGCCTGCTGCCACACGGTGCGAGCAGCGTCCGCCATCGGCGAAGACTCGCTCAGACCCCGCAGCATTACATTGACTACTGCCTGGTCATCGGTAATTTCCACACGCGGATGGATAACTAAATAGAGACGCGTCAACCCTTGCTCGTCTTCCTGTTCCGTCAATTGATAGTCGAGTGGGCTTCCACCAAACCGCTTGGGCAGCACGTCTTCGAGAATATGAAGCATCTCGTTCCCGATCAAGGTGACACCTTCGCCGACGAGTTTGCTGTAACTGCGGACTCCACGCAGATGCGTCAGGTACCCGTAGCTCTCCAGTGCACACCCGCAAGAGCGCTCCTCCACGACGCCGTAGTCGTCTATCTGGACATTGATCATGAGCTTGGGCGCGCTGTCGCGCAGCGTGGTCAGGTTGAATGCCGGAACCGTGGTGCCGAATCCTTCGATCGTATAAGGATGCGTAATTAGCGCGAATGCGTCGCTGAGCAGATGGTAATCATCGGCCGCCGCAGGCCGTGCGCATCCCAGCGCGATTGTGCTGGTCTCCGTCATGCCATAGGCAGGGACCACGCGCAGGCCCACGCGCTGTATGGTCTCGAGCTTTGCGGGCGTTACCGGTTCTCCGCCGATTCGTGCGATCGCGCCTGATAAGTCCAACCCCGCTTCGTGCGCCGAGACGGCAACTCTCAACGCGTGGCTTGGGTTCGTATGCAGGACGCAGCACGAGTGGATCTTGAGCATGTCGCGGATCCAATGTGCGATGACCAATGACTGATCGAGCTTGACGATCTTGGGCAGGCGTACTCGCGCACTCATAACGCGCAGCCAGAGCAGTATGTAGAGACTTGCTGCACCGTATTTGAGCCAGTGCTTCGAGTCGCGCCAACCGATGGGAGAAAACCAGTGATGAATTGGCTCCAGCAGATCAGTCCGTTGGAGAATGAACATAAATCCGCTGCCGGGCAAAATGGGTAGCCAATAAGCCGTAGGCGCATTCACCGCTGCATAGGTGTCGAGAAAAAACATTTGATGAGGCGCCTTATCGGCAAAATAGTCCAGACCGAGACCCACATTGGCCGCAACACCTGTCGAGCCCCCGGTCTGTGCCGCGAAATCCTGTTGCGCGACAGGGTTGTCGAAATCACGTGTATTTATCGGAATCGTGATTCCGTTGCGGATTATGGGTTGACGGCCTTTAAACTCGTCATACGTGACGTACACTCCCTGCTCGCGCAAGGTGCGCAAGGCGCCCTCCAAACCCTGCTGCTTGACTATCGCGCGCAGGTGAGCGAGCTCGTACCCGGCGTTTTTTAGTAATGGCAGATATGGACTGCGGGGAAAGCCGTATACACCCCGCTCGAAGCCGCAAGAAATTGTCGTCGCGCTGCGCCAGCCGCTGGTGGACGATTCGTCGTGCTTCCTCAAGCGTCGAACGACGGCGCAGGAAACTGCGCAGTGAGAACGGGAACCGTGCGAACATTCGCAAATAGTCGAGTGTCTCGTTCATTTTAGAGACTCCGCTAGGCACAGTAACGAGGGCGGTCCGGAATGTCCGTGTGGTCGCCGCCACGTATGCATTCTAAAGCACACGTCGGAGTACTTAAGCGAACTACGTCGAGAGAAGCCAGTGGCCGCTACGCCGATCGGCTCAGCTTTCGAGAAACCGCTGGGCTCGCCGTACGCTGCGCCAAGGGGCCGCGAAGGAGCCCTTCAAAACGCCTATCCGCCGAGCTCAACCGCGCAGCTTGAGTAGCTTGACGGCGTTCTCTTTGAGGATCAGCGGCCGAACGTCGTCGCGAATGTCGATGGCGGCGAAATCTTTGAGCCAACGGTCCGGACTGATCAACGGGAAGTCCGTGCCGAACAGCACTTTGTGCTTGAGTTGCGTGTTCGCGTAACGCACGAGCTCAGGGGGGAAGTACTTCGGCGACCAGCCCGAGAGGTCGATGTAGACCTGCGGCTTGTGCAAGCAAATCGACAATGCCTCGTCCTGCCATGGCCACGAAGGGTGCGCGAGGATGATCGGCATGTCAGGGAAATCAACGGCGACGTCGTCGACGTCCATGGGGTTGCCGTACTTGAGCCTGATACCGCCGCCGCCTCGCATGCCCGTTCCTATTCCCGAGTGGCCGGTGTGAAACAGCGCCGGCAGCCCGGCCGCGGCGATGGTTTCGTACAACGGATACGCGACCTTGTCGTTCGGGAAGAACTCCTGAAACTGCGGATGAAACTTGAAGCCCTTGACGCCGTAGCTGTCGATC
>DATCIQ010000044.1:0-3382 GCA_036507635.1 Gammaproteobacteria bacterium | reverse complement strand
GCGCGAGCGACGTGATCGACGCGGCACTCGTGCTGTTAGCCAATGACGGCGACGACATCGTCACATCCGACGCCGACGACATCGAGCCGCTCGCGGCGCACCTCGGTCGCCACGTGGAGCTGCTTCACGTCTGAGTTGCCGCGGCAGACCCACCGGCGGCGCGGTGGTGACCCCGAATCGTGAGCAGCGTCACGCAACCGTCGAGGCTTGCGCATAGAGTCGGCCACCTATGGACGTATTGTTCAAGGTGCTCGGCCTGCTGGTCGGCTGTTACGTCGCGTACGGTCTAATGTCGGGCGCGATCTACGCCAAGTACAGGGCGTGGGGACGCACATTTCGCCGCGAGCAGGATGCCAGGGGTTACTGGTCGGCGATTGGCGCTTACGTCGTTCTCACCGGCATGCTGCTGTTCGTCTTCTGAGACCATTACGTCTCTCTGCCCGAGCCCGCGTTAGAGGGATACGTGATCGATGCGGAAGTCGCAGCGTGCGCGTCGCCGACGGACGGCATCGACGCGGCCATCGCCGAGTGGGAGCAAGCCGTGGGATCGCCGGCGCATGAGCGCCGGTCCGTGGATGACCGTGGATGAATCCAAACGCTTCTACGAGCGTGACGACGGCCGCTCGTGTCAGCCCTATCTGGCACGCGGCCGCGAGATTTACTGGCCTGTCATCGACCCGGACTCGAACCCAACCCGCCCGGCGCCGGTGTGGCCGCCAACGGACGCGCTCGGCTTTCTTGAGCTGCAGGCGCTCGGCCCCGTGCCGCCAGAATACCAACGGTTGCTCAACAGTCAGTAACCCCTTCTTGTGACGCGACGCGTCAGATGCGCACGCCCTACTTGATGAGCTCGGGCCAGTTCAGGATGAGCGTGAAACGCTGCGAGTCGCCGTTCGCCAGCTGCGCCCTGGCGAGAATCGTGTCGTTTGGCCCGATCTGGATTCGAGTAGACCAACTGCTGAGCCGAACGCTGGGCGAGCATGAACGAGAGCGCCTCCATGGCACCCAAGTCCTGAAGCTGCGCGACATCGCGCAGATCGCGCGGATCGCTTCGCTGTCGGGCGACCAGAACGGCAGGGCGGCATCCTCGGTTCACGCCACCGTTTCCAATTAATGTGCAAGTTGACAGGCCGTGAGCACGGGTCCCATCATGCGGCTGTCCCATCCGGGCTGCGCTTTGCGTCCTGCGGGCCATCGGCGCTGTGTCGAGCCTTTCGGGCCGTTCACGGGTCGGATGGGCCTTCCGTTAACTGTCGCGACCGAGATCCCGATCGTACGGGAGCACACGACATCACAAGACACCCTCGTCCGACACGGGACGAACGCATGTTGGGCCCCGGCACCAGACTAGGACCGTACGAGATCCAATCGGTGATCGGCGTTTGTGGGATGGGCGAGGTGTATCAGGCGCGCGATACGAAGCTCGATCGCGACGTCGCTCAACACCGCAGCTGCGTTCGTTTTCGCGAAGGTTCTGAAGGAGGCAACCCGTGAGCATCGACCAACAAAAAGTCATCAATCAACTGAACCGCATTCTGGAATGCGAGCTTGCAGGCGTCGTCCGTTATACGCACTACTCGATGATGATCTTCGGCTACAGCCGGATTCCGATCGTTTCGTGGTTCCGCGAAGAAGCGCGGGAGTCGCTCGTGCACGCGCAGCAAGCGGGAGAAATGGTCACGCGGCTCGGCGGTCATCCGTCGCTCGCGATCGGTCCGCTGCTGGAAACCCATCAACACGATATCGACCAGATCTTGCGTGAGACGCTGCAAGCGGAGCACATCGCACTCGGTCTCTACAATCAACTACTGTCGCTCGTCGCCGGCAAGTCCGTCGCGCTCGAGGAATACGGTCGCGAGCTGATCAGCCAGGAGGAAACGCACATCGACGAGATCGACAAGATGCTGCGCAAGCCCGGCGACGTGGAGATCAGCAAAGAAGCGCGCGACCTCGAGTAGCGCGTGCCGCCGACGCTCGCACCGGTGGCCTTGATCGGCGCTCCGACCGACGTCGGCGCGGGCCGACGCGGCGCGTCGATGGGACCGGAGGCGTTGCGCGTCGCCGGCCTCGACAAATCGCTGCGCCGGCTCGGTCGCGAAGTGCGCGACCGCGGCAATCTCGCGGGGCCGATCAACCCCGAAGCGCCGCGCGTCGGCGGTTATCGACACCTGTCCGAGGTCGCGACGTGGTGCCGAGCAGTTCGCGACGCGGTGTATGCGAGCTTGAGCGCCGACGAGTTTCCGCTGCTCATGGGCGGCGACCATAGCCTTGCGATCGGGTCGATCGCGGCAGTCGCGAAACACTGCGCGGAGCGGCGCAAGCCGCTTTGGGTATTTTGGCTCGATGCACATGCCGACTTCAACGTCGCGAGCTCGTCGCCGACCGGCAACATCCACGGCATGCCCGTGAGCGTCGTTTGCGGGCACGGTCCGAGCGAGCTCACGAGCCTTGGGGCTAGACACCCGATACTGAGCGCCGACCGCATCGTGCAAATCGGCATCCGATCCGTCGACGAGATCGAGAAGCGGTTGGTCGTCGAAAGCGGCATGATTGTCTATGACATGCGGCGGATCGACGAGCTCAGGATGCGAACCGCCATGGAACAAGCGCTTGCGTACGTGACCCGCGACGAAGCGCATTTGCACGTGAGCTTCGACGTCGACTTCCTCGACCCGACGATCGCGCCCGGCGTGCCGTCGACGGTGCCGGGCGGTCCGACGTATCGCGAAGCGCAGCTTTGCATGGAAATGATCCACGATTGCGGGTCGCTCGCGTCGCTCGACATCATGGAGCTGAATCCGGCTTTGGACGAAGGCAACCGCACCGCCGAGCTTGCGGTCGAGCTCGTCGAGAGCCTATTCGGAGAAGAAATCCTCGCGCGTGCGAGCGGCATTCCGGGCAAATACAGCTTGTGAGCACGACCGCCGACATCATCGCCCAGACCGACGCCGTCAGCGCGCGCAACTACGCTCCGCTGCCGGTCGTGATCCAGCGCGCCGAAAGCATTTGGGCCTGGGACGTCGACGGCCGTCGGTATCTCGATTGCATCAGCGCCTATTCGTCGTTGAATCAGGGCCACAGGCACCCGCGGATCATCGCCGCCCTGATGGAGCAAGCCGCAAAGGTGACGTTGACGTCGCGTGCCGTGCACAACGATCGGATGGGCGCGTTCCTGCGGAAGCTTTGCACGATCGCCGAGATGGACATGGCATTGCCGATGAATACCGGCGCCGAGGCCGTGGAAACCGCGATCAAGCTCGCTCGAAAGTGGGCTTATCGCGTCAAAGGCGTTGCGCGCGATCGCGCCGAGATCATCGTTTGCCGGAACAACTTCCACGGCCGGACGACGACGATCGTCGGCTTCTCTTCCGAAGCGCAGTAT
>DATCIQ010000043.1:0-5013 GCA_036507635.1 Gammaproteobacteria bacterium | reverse complement strand
CACGAGAAAGCATCTTTCTCGCAGGGCCGTGCTCCGGGGCGTCGGCGTGTCCGTCGGGTTGCCGTTGCTCGATGCCATGATCCCGGCCGCCACCGCCCTTGCGCAGACTGCCGCCGCGCCGAAGCTGCGCGCGGGCTTCTTCTACATTCCGCACGGGGCAATTATGTGGAACACCTCCCACGGAGCCGAGATGGATCACTGGACCCCGAGCGGCGCGGGTGCGGATTTCCGCCTGAGCCCCATCATGGAGCCGCTCGAAAGCTATAAGCACTACGTCACGTCGTTCGCCAATCTCGAGAACAAAGCCAGCCAGAATTCCGTGCATGCCGTGAATCCGGCCACCTGGCTCAGCGGCGCGAAGCCGGATCTCGCGGCGCCCGGCGCCAGCATGACGCCCACGATCGATCAGATCATCGCCGCTCGTATCGGGCAGGACACCGCGCTGCCGTCGCTCGAGGTCGCCTCGGAGACCACGATTCAGGTCGCCGCGTGCTCCGGCGGTAGCGGCGGCTGCTATTACAGCTCGACGCTGTCGTTCCGCAATGCAACGTCACCGTTGCCGATGGAGTTCAACCCGCGCAAGGTCTTCAATCAGTTGTTCGGCGAAGGCGATACACCCGAAGAGCGTGAAGCCATTGCCGGACAAACGCGGAGCATTCTCGATCTCATTTCCGAGCGCACGCAGGCGTTGCAGCGCGACCTTGGCGCGAGCGACCGCGCCGTTCTCAACGAGTATCTCGACACGGTGCGCGAAATCGAGCGGCGCATCGAGAAAGCGGAGCAGCGGGACCTTTCGGGTGTGACTTTGCCGGAAGCGCCGATCGGCGAATTGGACTCGTTCGACGACCAAGTGCGTCTCATGTTCGATTTGATTGCACTGGCTTATCAGGCAAATCTGACGCGGGTAGCCTCCTATATCATGGTCGCGGAAGGCACGAACCGTACTTACAATCACATCGGCGTATCGGACGCATTCCACCCGCTGTCCCACCACGCCAACAATCTCGAGCGGCTGCACAAATTGGTCATGATCCAGCGCTATCACATGGAGGTGTTCGCGGATTTCCTCGCCAAGCTCGCCGCGATTCCGGACGGCGAAGGCACGCTGCTGGATCACTCGATGTTCCTGTACGGTTCCAATATGAGCAACAGCGACCGGCACAACAATTATCCGCTGCCGAACATCTTGGTCGGTGGAGGTTGCGGCGCGCTCAAGGGCGGCCAGCATATCGAGCTGCCTGAGCACACGACGTTGAGCAATTTGCTCCTGACGGTGCTCAACAAGGCAGGTCTCGAGCTTCCAAGCTTTGCGGACAGCACGGGCGAGATCGCCGGCGTCTGAGATCGTCATGACGCCAACGCGACACGTCGCGATGCATCGCATGACCGATCGCAGAGCCGTATTGAAAGGAGCGTTGGGCAGCTTGGCCGGCCTGTCGTTGCCGCCGTTTGCAGTTCCGAGCTTCGCCGCGGACGCACCCGGGATCACGCGCGTGACCGAAGAGCTCGTGATGTTGACGGGCGCCGGAGGAAATATCCTCGCGCGCGCGACGAGCGGCAATCAGGTGCTCGTCGACAGCGGCGCCGCCGAATTCACCGACGCCGTGCTCGCGACGCTCGGCGAGCTGCCCGGCGCCGGGCGCGTCGGCACGCTATTCAACACGCATTGGCATTTGGACCAAGTCGGCTCGAACGGCGCTTTCGGGCGGGCCGGCGCGACAATCGTTGCGCACGAGAAGACGCGGCTACATCTCGCGACGGACTACTATTTGCCGACCGAAGATCGCTATCAGCAAGCGCTTCCGGCGGAAGCTCAGCCCACCGAGACCTTTTACACTGATGGCGAAATGCTCGCGGGCAACGAGCGCATCGAATACGGTTATCTGCTCGAGGCCCATACCGACGGCGATATCTATGTGTTCTTCCGCGACTCGAACGTGCTAGCCGTCGGCGATGTCGTATCTCCGGAGCGCGATCCGGAGCTCGACTGGTTCGGCGGCGGCTGGCTCGGCGGGCGCGTCGACGCGCTGTCGTTATTGCTCGAAATCAGCGACGACCGGACGCGGTTTGTGCCGAGCTACGGTCCCGTGGTCGGCCGCGCCGAAGTGCAAGCCGAGCACGATATGATGCTCACGCTGTTCGAGCGCATGGTCGAGCTCGTGCGGAAGGGCGACGGCGCCGACGACATCTTGGCCGCGGGCGTCATGGAGAACATCGGTCGATCCTTCGACGACCCGCTCGAGTTCGTGTACGACGCCCATAAGGGTTTGTGGGCGCATCACAACACGCTGTCGCCCGATGTCGTCTAATGCGCGGAACGTGGTTACCGGTCAAATGAAACGCTCGGCACTTGCAATGCTTTGCTTTTTTGCCGCGGTCCGCGCGGCCGCGGCCGACGACGCGCTCGCCGATCTGATCCAGGCCGGCGACCGCGACGCGGCACTTGAGATGATCCGCGCCGGCACCGACGTGAACGCTGCCCAGGGAGACGGCACGACGCCGTTGCACTGGGCGATCTACAAGATCGATGCGGAGCTCGCCGCCGCGCTACTCGAGCGCGGCGCGAAACCCGATGCCGTCAACAATTACGGTTCGAGTCCATTGGCGGAGGCCGTGAAGATCGCCGACGCAGGCCTCGTCGACCTGCTGCTCGACGCGGGCGCCGACGTGGAAGCGCCAAATCAAGACGGTCAGACGGCTTTGATGTTGGCTGCGCGTGGGGGCGCGCTCGATGTCGCAGAATTGCTGATCCGGCATGGCGCGAATGTGAATACGCGCGAGACGTGGCGCGGTCAGACGGCACTCATGTGGGCCGCGGACGGTGATTTTCCCGAGGTCGCGGCGTTGCTCATCGACAACGGCGCGGACGTGAAGACACGTGCGCTGGCCAACGATTGGCCGGCGCAGATCACGTCCGAGCCGCGCGCTCAGTATCGCCCGACCGGCGGACTGACGGCGTTGCTGTATGCGGCGCGTTCGGGATGCACGCGCTGCGTTCCGCCGATGCTCGCGGCCGGCGCGGATATCGACCAACCGAATCCCGACGGCGTTACGCCGCTCATGGTGGCCATCGACAACTTCAGATTCGATACCGCCAAGCTCTTGCTGGAACGGGGCGCCAATCCGCATACCTGGGACTGGTGGGGCCGCACGCCTTTATATGTCGCCGTCGACGTGAACTCCTATAACGCGCGGTTCGGCCAGCCGCCGGCGGCGGAAACATCCGCACTGGACATGGTGCGGCTGCTGCTCGGCGCCGGCGTCAATCCGAATCCTCAGTTGAACATGCACCGGCCCGGCCGCGGCGGCAACAGCAGCCGCTTCGTGGACGACTTGCTGACGACGGGAGCGACGCCCCTGCTGCGCGCCGCGATCGGACACGACACCGAAGCCGTGCGCCTATTGCTGGATCATGGGGCACTCGTCGACTTACCCAATGTCATGGGCGTTACGCCGCTCATGGCGGCCGCCGGCATGGGCGTGTCCGCGCGCGACCGACGTCTCAATTTCGGCGATGACGTCGAGGCCCGCGCGATTGCGACGCTCGAGCTCCTGGTGGCGGCCGGTGCCGACGTGAACGCCAGAGTCACGGACATCGACGGCAAAACCGCGCGCATCGCGCGCTTGAGCACCATGTCGGAGCGCCAAGGTCAGACTGCGTTGTACGGCGCGGTGAAATTCGCCTGGACCGGCGTCGTCCAATATCTGATCGATCACGGCGCGCACGTCGATATCGTCGACGCGCTGGGTAAATCGCCGCTGGACACCGCCTTGGGCAGTGCCGGCGGCAGAGACAATACGGTTTCCGAAGAGGTCGCCGAGATACTCAAGAGAGCGAGCTCGAGCGGCGCCTGAGCCCTCCCCGCGCCCCTTACGGGTTAGTCGCAGTACGCGTCTAAGTCTTCCCGCATTCTCTGAACTTCGGCGGCGCGCTCTTGATCATCGACATACACGATCTCGCCGTGTTCGTTGACCCGATAAACCGGCCGCTTGATTTCCAGGGTGTGCAGGTTCTGTTGTGCGATCAGACATCGTTCCAGGCGTTGCGCGCGCTGCGCTTCCTCGAGCTCGCGCTCCAGGCGCGCCTGCTCCTGCGCCGTTGCCCGTTGTTCACGGCTCGCTCGCTGTTCGGCCATTAGCCTGTTCAACCTTGCTTGCGCCTGAACGACCGCGTCCTCACTCGGAGCCGGCAGGAGCGCGAGCTCCTCGGGCTCGTATTCCGCTGCGGGCGGCTGGTCCGAATAATGAACCTTTCCCGTCTCGTCGACCCACTTGTAGATCGGGACCGCGACCACAGCCGCCAACACGACCAGGAACGGAGCAACCCGTGCTTTCGTGACCATCGCGCCGAATCTCCGTATGGACCTATAGTTCGTATATAGGAGCCGGGCGCGCTTTCGAGATATACGGGAATCTACTTATCGGATACGGAGGTACCGCTCATGACGGTCCGATACTCGGCATCGAGCTCGCGAGCCGGCGGTTTGCGAATTTCGAATGACATCGAGATTCCGGACGCCGAGCTCGACTTCACGGCGATCCGCGCGCAGGGCGCGGGCGGGCAGAACGTCAACAAAGTGTCGAGCGCGATGCATCTGCGCTTCGACGTAACGGCGTCGAAGGCGCTGCCGAACGCCTGCAAGGAACGGCTCCTGCGCTTGCGCGATCACCGGATTTCGATCGACGGTGTCGTCGTGATCAAAGCGCAGCAACACCGGAGCCAGGACAAGAACAAGGCGGCCGCGCTCGAGCGATTGTGCGAGTTGATTCAACGAGCGCTAGCCACGCCGAAGCCGCGCAAGCCGACCAAGCCGACGCGGGCATCGCAGGCTAAACGCCTCGATAGCAAAACGCGCCGCAGTCGTTTGAAGCGAGCACGCGCGAAAATCGACAAGTAGATCGGAGGAATCCAGACCGGGAAATCTGTGGCATTGACGAGCAACGATCTACACCTTCGACATCCAGCTCACCGATGTCGATCGCAGTGTTTATGAAGGGCTCGCGCTAGCCTGA
>DATCIQ010000042.1:0-10405 GCA_036507635.1 Gammaproteobacteria bacterium | reverse complement strand
AAGCGCTTGCAGCCGAATGCCGGGTTGAACCGTGACGCTGTCGGCCTCGATTCGCAAGACGCGATCCATTGCGGACATGTCGAGCAGCGTTCCTGCATTCGCGGTGACGCAGCGTGTGATCGAGCTGCCGGCTCCCATCGGTCGGACCGGGGAAGGGAAGCGCTTGGGATTCGTGAGAACCTGAATGATCTCGCTCGGCGACGTCGGTTGTACGACCATCGCGGGACCGAGCGAGACTGCGAGCGGGGCACGCTTACGCTCGACGACGGCATTCATTACGTGGTGGTCTCCGAAGCTCGTAACGCCGCCGGTGCAGGTGGGTCGAGCGCGCGTCCGCGTATAGAGCGCAGAGACCGTGCCGGCAACCCCGCTGTCGTAGGAAAGAGTCCCTTAGACCGGTGGCTTTGTGTCGCCGGCTTTCACCGGCTTTACCTTGGATCAGCGCCGCCACTATGACTCAGTTTGGCGACACCCGCAAAGCACGGCGTTTATGTCAAACGAGCAACGCCGTAACGCGCCTTATTCGTAGCGCAGGGCTTCGATGGGGTCGAGGCGTGCTGCCCGGCGCGCCGGCCAGATGCCGAAAAATAGGCCCACGCCGACGCTGAAAACCGAGGCCAGGCTCACCGACTCCCAGCTCACGAAGGTCTCCCACTCGAAGTAGCGCGACATCAACATTGCCGAGCCCACGCCCGTGCCGATCCCGATCAGGCCGCCGAGCAGGCACAACGTCACGGCTTCGACGAGAAACTGCGCGAGGATCGTGAATCGCGTGGCGCCCAACGCCATGCGTATGCCGATCTCGCGCGTGCGCTCGGTTACGCTCACGAGCATGATGTTCATGATGCCGATGCCGCCGACGATGAGGCTCACGCCGGCGATGCTCGCGAGTAGGTAAGTGAAGGTCTGCTGAGCTTCTTGCTGCGTGCTCAAAAACTCGCGCCGATCGACGATGGCGAAATCGTTGGCTTCGCCGGGCAGGATCCGGTGCTTCCGGCGCAGCACGCGCTCGATATCGACCATCGCGCGCTCGATCTCGACGCCGTCCTTGACCCGGACACTGATGTTATCGAGCTCTTCGCGCCCGAATACGCGCTGTTCCGCCGTGCGCAGCGGTATGAACGCCGAGGAGTCGGGGTTGTTGTTGCCGAACCCGCCGCCGACACTTTCGAGCACGCCGATGATCTCGAACGGTTGGCCGTTCAAGCTCAATGTCTTGCCGACGAGCGCCGCGGGCTCGCTCTCGAGCCGCTGTGGAACGTCCGAGCCCAAGACCACGACGCGCTTTCTCGCCTCATCCTCCTCGTGAGTAAAAAAACGGCCGACGGCGACGTCGTAGTTGAAGATCTCCTGGAACTCCTGTGTCGTGCCCGTGAGTCGCGCATTCGCGTTCAAGTTGTCGAGCTTGAGTTGGCCGCGGTTCTGGATCTCGGGGACCACGGCGTCGAGATACTGCGAATCGGTGCGCAACGCGGCGACGTCCTCGATCTTGAGCGTCAATTGGTTGCGCGAGATTCCGCCGGCGAAGAACTGCGACGCGTTGACGGTCAAGATGTTCGATCCGAGAGCCGCGATTTGGTCGTCGATGTTCCTCTGCGCGCCGGCGCCGGCGGCGAGCATCGTAATGACGGCCGCGACGCCGATGATGATGCCGAGCATCGTGAGAATCGCGCGAAAAATGTTCGCGCGAATGGACTGGAACGCAACCCCGATGATTTCGGCGATCAACATATAGGCGCCTAAGCTACCAGGCGCCCCCGTCCCGTCAAGCAAACCATGCGGTCAAACGAGGCGAGTCCTTGACTGCGATGGGATCGGCGGTACGATTCGGACGTGGACGCCCTCGAGGCAAAAACCGTTGCACCCGCAGAGCGCCGACGGCCTTTTGCGCGGCGCACCGTCGTCGGGTTGCTCGCTCCACTGACCCTCGTACCGCTCGCTTGCGACCTCGCGGACTCCGATTCCATCGCGCGGCCGTATTTGCCCCGTTCGGCCCATCAGGCTTACGGCTACTCGCTGATCCAAGCGCGGCTGACGCAATCCGCCCTGGGACGCGACTGGTTGGCCGCCGCGGAGCAGGCGTTGGCGCAGCCGGCGGCTGTTGCTTTGCCGCATGCAGCGAACGTGAGCTTCGACGCGTCGACGGCCGCAGCCTGGGGCTACCGGATTTCCGCTGGGGCGGGGCAACGCGTCCGTGCCGAAATTCGAGTCGACGCCGACGAGCGTGTCGCGACATTCGTGGACGTGTTTCGCGTCGACGGCGCCGTCCTCTCTCACATCGCGAGCGCGCCGCCGCAGCCGGCATTGGCCGATGCCCCCGCGGGGTACGCCGTCGAGTGGCAGGTGCTGGAACCCGGCGACTACATTCTTCGCGTCCAACCCGAGCTCTTGCAGAGCGGTGCCGCGCACATCGAGATAGGCGCCGCGCCGCTGCTTGCATTTCCGGTGAGCGGGCTCGATAGGCGAGCGATTCAGAGCGGGTTCGGCGCCGCGCGTGACGGCGGCGCGCGGGCGCATCGCGGCGTCGATATTTTCGCGGAGCGCGGCACGAACGCGGTCGCGGCCGTCGACGCCTGGGTGTCGCGCGTCGATACGACGCCGCGCGGCGGCAACGTCGTCTGGTTGCAGCCGTTGTTCGGGGAGATGCGGCTCTACTATGCCCATCTCGATACGCAACTCGTGACCCCCGGCCAGTTCCTGCAAGGCGGCGAGGTCGTGGGGACGGTCGGCAATACGGGCAATGCGCAAACGACGCCTCCGCATTTGCACTTCGGCGTTTACCTGCGCAGACGCGGCATGCGCGGCGGCGCCACCGACCCCACGAATTTCTTGCACTGACGCGTCCGTAAGCCATGACGCTGCGCGATCGAGTCGAAAAGCTGTTGCCCGGATGGCGCCGCTGGTACCCGAGCTTGTTCGATGCCGCGAGCGATCTCGGACTGATCAGGGCGCGCGTATGCTCGCCCGACTCCTTGCTGCTCAGCAATCGGCACGCGAAGATTCAACGCGCCGCGGAGCAAGCCCACCGCGAGAAGTGGGGCGGCGAGCTCCCGGAAGACTGAGAGTCCGGCAGCTCACGCCTGCGGCCCAACCGAATTCGCCGCGTACACCCCTAACTGGCTGATTTAATTCAGAAATGTTCGTTGATGAATTTTTGATCAATTTGAGGTGGCCCCAGGGGCAGCACGGCGCGCAAGGCAATGTCAAAGCCTTTTCCACATCTTTATCCACAGAAATTGTGGATGGTCCAATAGGACTATGGGACGGGCGGCGAGATCGTCGCGCGTTAGGTTGCGTCGGTATTGCGCAACCGGTAGCTGAGCTGCAAGCGCCACTGGCGTTCCGTCGCCTGGGCCGGCAGGCCATAGAAATAGCCCCAGAGCATGTCGCGTCGCGAGTCGATCGTGAGCCACTCGAGCGCCAGGCTGAGCTTCGGCGTGGGCTGGTAATGATAGGCCCAGGTCCAGGCGTGCCCGCGGTCGATGTCGAGGCTTGCCTCGCGGGTCATCTCGAACGTGTCGTAGCGCGCGCTCAATCGGTGCAGCGGTGAGATTTGTTTGGTGAGCAGGAGGAACCGCGATTCGAATTCTTCGCGCACTAACCGCGTCGCGGGTGTCGTCGACCCCGACGGCGTCGTCGCGATGAGCCAGTACGCCTCTCCGGTCATCCACTGCGAAACGAGCCCCACGCCGCCCGGCAGATCGATCTGCGCGGCGACCTGACTAAACTCGGTTCGCCAGCCCCACTGGCCGTCCCGAAACGACCAGGGGTCGGCGCGATTGTCGTAGCTCGCGAGCTGCAACAGTGCGCGGCGCGCGAATCGCCATTCGACGCCCGTGTAGAAGCCCGGCTCGTCGTCGATCTCCTCGAAGGGCTCGAGCGCTTGATCCCGCAGGCCAACGATCACGCCTCCCGGACCGAATACGGGCACGGGCGGGATCTCCAAGCGATCGTCGAGTCGCGTCTGACGGTCGTGCAGTGACCAGCCGCGCCAGAACAACAGGGTGCCGGCGGGGTCGTTGCCGTAGAACGCCGCAGCGAAGGTGCGGAGCTCGTGCGGCGATCCCGCGAAGCCCAGGCGACGGCGCAAGCTCCATTCGATGCCGACGGGGCGGATTTCCTCGCCGAGCCACGTGTTGATCGCGGAGAACGACGTCGTGAACGGGCTTGCCCAGCCCGAGTCGCCGTTCTCGAGCGACAGGGGCGGATAGAACGCCCCGAAACGCACCTGATGATGGTTGGCCGACTTCGGCAGCGGCCGCCAGTCTAAGTAGGCTTCAGTGAAGTCGACGCCCGGCGACGCATCGTCGACATAGTCGAGCACGGCTCTGACCCACAGCGTCTGCGTCATGTGGCCGCGGTAGTCCGCCATCACGCGATGGCCGCCGAGGCCGTCGGAAGCGTCGAAGCGCAGCTTGCCGAGCTCGCCCGTCGTCCATGGCCCTAGATCGGAGGACGTGGAGGGGACGCCCAAGTCGACGTCGATGGTCCAGGTGTGGCGCTCGCCGAAATCGGCGCCGAACGCCGGCACCGAAAGGCACAAGCAGGCGCCCATGAACCGGAATCGGGCTAGTAGTGCGACCACGTGAGGCTCGAATGGCCCGCGCCGTGAGCCGGCAGCAGCTTGGCGGTGAGGCGCGTCTCGAGCGTCGCCGTTGCGCCGACGCCGACGCTAGCCTCGATCGCCTGAGGTTGTTCGCCCGGCCGTAAGCGAGGGGTCCACACCTCTACGCGATACCGCCCGGCCGGCAGACCGTCGAGCACGCCCCTGCCGGCTGCGTCGGTCATCGCGAAATAGGGCGTATCGACGACGAGAATGTAGCCGACCATGTTGTCGTGGATGTTGCAGCCGAGCGTCACGATGCCGGGCGCATTGAAAACGAGCGGCGGATGGACTGCACCCTGCTTGTAGAGCGCGAGCTCGAACGGCTTGGCCGGCGAGAACGAGTACACGTGGTGGCTCACCGAATCGCTGTTAGGAAAGTCGATGGCCGTGCCCGTTTGCGCCACGAGTATGTGCGGCACGAACGTGCGGTCCTTTTGGTCCATGAACGCGTGCGGCGGCAGTGTGGCCGGCGGCGCCGGCGTGGTTTCGACGGGCAACGCGTACACGGCCGCATCCGGTACCGGCAGTCCGTCGCGGTCCGACACGTCAATCACGAAACGACCCGTGTCGGCGCTCGCCACCGATAAGTCGAGCAGCGCGCAGATTGCGAGTCCGGCAACGCAGTAGCGACGCTTGCTAACTATTTGCATTGGCCATCTCACGATCGCCTGCAGACGAGCTTCTATCGTACGGTTCGCGGGTTGCGCCATCCGTGACCCAACGCACAATACACGGCCAAACAGCGAAGTAATATCAGTAACTTAGAAGCAACCGCCGCGCTCGCGAGACTCATGAAGCCACTCAGTTTCAGGCAGAAAGTCCTGCTGCTCGCGGTCGGGCTCGTCATCGTGCTGCAACTCGGCACTCTGGTGCCGGTGCTGCGCGCGATCAAGGACGACGTTGAAGCTCGAGCGCGCCGGTCCGTGAGCCTCGCGGGCGTGGTTTCCGACGAATTCATGCGTAATCGGACCGCGCAGCTGTCGACGACGGTCGAAGCCGTTGCCTCCGACTTTCCGTTTCGCGAGGCCGTGGCGCTCCAAGATCCGCAATCGGTGCTCGCCAACCATGCCGCTCGAGCCGGGGCGGCCATCGCGATCGTGTTCGACTTGGACGGCAAGATCATGGCGACGGCCGGCGAAGCGATCCGCGGCCGGGCCGCCGACTCGCTGCCGAAGCTCACGCACTTGCCCGATCACGACAACGTCTATCACTCCGTCGCGATCATCAACGAAGTGCCGTACCAAACGGTTACGGTGCCGATCCGCGCACCCGTCACGATCGCCTGGGCGACTTTCGGCTTTCCCATCGATCGGCAATTGGCCGGCGACATCGAGGACCTCACGGGATTGCACGCGAGCTTCGTCGGCTTCGCAGTCGATAGCGTGCGAGTTTTCGCCTCGACGGTGCCCGACGAGGAGCGCAACGCCGCAGTATCCGGCATCCATTTAGGCAACGCCGAGGCAGCGACAGCGTCGATCGGCAGCCAGGCGTATTTGACTTCGTTGCGCCCGTTTCTCGAGGAACCGGCGGAGCTCTACGTCGCGCTGCAACTATCGATGCGCGCGGCCACGGCACCCTACCGGAAGACTCGCAACATTCTGTTGTTGATCACGAGCGCCTCGCTGTTATTGGCCGTCGGCGGAGCATTCTGGGTTGCGCGCATGGTGACGCGTCCCGTGCAGGATCTGGCCGCGGCGGCCCGGCGCATGCGCGAGGGCGTCTACACCCAAGCGCTCACGGTCGATTCTTCGGACGAGCTCGGCGAGCTGGCCGCCGGCTTCAACGCGATGCAGGAAGCCATCGCCGATCGCGAGCGGCGTATCTACCACATCGCGCATCATGACAGCCTCTCGGGTCTGCCGACGCGGGACCTCGTGGTCAGCCAATTGCGCGAGAAGATGACACAGGTGTCGCAGCTCGCCGTCGTCAATTTCGCGTTGAGCCGTTTCGACGGCATCGTGTCGTCCTTGGGGCACCGCACGGCGGAGGAGGCCATACAGCTCGTCGCCGGTCTCCTGCGCAACATGACGACGGAAGGACAAGCGCTCGGCCATCTGAATCACCATGAGTTCATTCTCGTGTTGCCGTCGTTCGGCATCGAGCGCGCGACCCAGTTCGTCGAGCGGCTCGCGGACATGCTGCGTGCCGGCGTTGTGGTCAAGGGCGCCAACATCTCTTTGCAGGCGCGCGCCGGCATCGCGTGTTCTCCGGAGCATGGCATGGACGCCGCCGCGCTCATGCGTTGCGCCGCCATTGCGCGCAACGACGCGCAGCATCGGCACGAGCCGATCGTCGAGTACCGACTCGGTCAGGAAAACCGGGCCGTGGAACTGATCAGAATTGTCGGCGACTTTTCGCAAGCGCTGCAGAACGACGAGCTCGAGCTCGAGTTTCAGCCCAAGATCGATTGCGGCACGCGAGCAGTCGTCGGGGCCGAGGCGCTCGTGCGTTGGCGGCATCCGGAGCTCGGTCTCTTGCCTCCCGGCAAATTCATCGAGGCCATCGAGCAGGCCGGCAGCGTGGCGCACTTGACGCGCTGGATATTGCGGCACGCGCTCAAGCAGTGCGCGGATTGGCGCGCTCACGGCGTGAATGTCGCGATTGCGGTCAATATCTCGGTCGACGATCTCGTGGACGAGTACCTGCCGTACTATCTCTTGGATCTCACGAAGCGCTATTCGCTGAAGCCCGAGGACGTCACGCTCGAGGTCACCGAAAGCGCGATCATGCATCGCATCGAGATGTCGCTCGCGGTCATTTCGTGCATGCGCGAGCTCGGGTTCCGCGTGGCGATCGATGATTTCGGCACGGGGCAATCGGCCATGGCGCAACTCAAGCGCATACCCGTCGACGAGCTCAAGATCGACAAATCGTTCGTGATCAACATGGCGGATCGGCACGACGAAGCCATCGTCCGGACTTCGATCGAGCTCGCCCACCAATTCGGCTTACGCGTCGTCGCCGAGGGCGTCGAGAGTGGGCAAGCGCTGGAAAGGCTGCAAACCTTGGGCTGCGAATATGCGCAAGGCTTCTTCATCTCGAAACCGCTGAAGCCCGCCGAGTTTGCGGCGTGGGTACGCAAATGGTCGAGTGGGCAAGGGTCGGATATCGTCGCGATGGTCGCTGCCGAGCGCGGCGCTCGCCAGGGCGCGCGGTCCTAGCTTCCCGCGGCGCTCACAGGTCGGCGCACTCCGATTTCCCCATATCTTACTGCGGCTTTCTTATAAGGGCTCCGGGGAGCCGCGTGTAGAATAGCCACCCTCGGGAGTCCTTAGGGCCCCGCTTGCTTGACCGGATTTTTCGATGGCCCAGATGATCATCGCCAATCGCTTGCACGACGGCGCCGTGGTGTTTTTGACCGCGAAGGAGGATTGGGTCCGGTCGATCAATGACGGCTTGATTCTCGAAGACGAAGCCGAGCAAGAGCGCTGGCTCGCGACGGCGAAGACGCACGAGGCGAGCTGCCGCGTCATCGATCCGATCCTCATCGATGTCGTCGTCGGCGAGAATGGGCCTCGGCCCACCAGCATCCGCGAGCAGATCCGCGCCTTCGGGCCGACCGTGTGAGAGTGACATGTATCGTTACGACGAATTCGACCACAAGCTCGTAGCGGAACGCGTTGCGCAGTTTCGCCGCCAAGTGAGCCGGAGGCTCCTCGGTGAGCTCACCGAGGACCAGTTCCGGCCGCTCAGGCTCATGAACGGCCTGTATCTTCAGCTGCATGCCTATATGCTGCGCGTGAACGTGCCCTACGGCACGTTGGCGTCGAAGCAGATGCGGAAATTCGCGCATGTCGCGCGCACCTACGACCGCGGCTTCGGCCACTTCACGACGCGCCAGAACATCCAGTACAACTGGATCAAGCTCGAGCAGACGGCCGACATTCTCGCCGAGCTCGCGGAGGTCGAGGTCACGGCGATTCAGTCGTCGGGGAACTGCGTTCGCAACATCACTTCGGATCAGTATGCCGGCCGGGCTCGTGACGAAATCGCCGATCCGCGCATGTATTGCGAGCTGCTGCGCCAGTACTCGTTTCTGCATCCGGAGTTTTCGTACCTGCCGCGCAAGTTCAAGATCGCCGTCACGGGCTCGCCGAACGATCGCGCGGCCGTCGCGGTGCACGACATCGGCATGCGCATGCATTTGAGCGACGTGGGCGAGCCCGGGTTCGAAGTGCTCGTCGGCGGCGGGCTCGGCCGGACGCCGTACATTGCCCACACGATCCGCAAATGGGTGGCGCCCGAGCATATCCTGTCTTACGTCGAGGCCATCTTGCGCGTCTACAACATTCATGGCCGCCGCGACAACATTCACAAGGCGCGGATCAAGATCATCGTGAACCAGATGGGCATCGACAAGTATCGCGCGCTCGTCGACGAGGAATGGGAGCGGATCAAGGACGGCCCTCTCGAGATTCCTCAGGAAGAGATCGACCGGATTCACGCCTATTTTGCGTCGCCGCCGTACGAGCAGCTCGAGGACGCCACGGCGTCGCTCGATGAGTTGCGCAGCCGCGACTTAAGCTTCGATCGCTGGATGAAGAGCAACGTCGTGGCGCACAAGGTCCCCGGGTATGCGATCGTCAATCTCTCGTTGAAGGCTCCCGGGAAACCGCCCGGCGACATTTCGGCCGACGTCATGGACGCGGTCGCCGATCTTGCCGACCGTTACAGCTTCGGCGAGATCCGTGTGAGCCATCGCCAGAATCTCGTGCTCGTCGACGTCAGGCAAAACGATTTGCACTCTCTGTGGAAAGAGCTACAGGCGCTCGAGCTCGCAACGCCCAACATCGGCACGATCACCGACATCATCTGCTGCCCGGGACTCGACTACTGCGGGCTCGCGAACGCGCGCTCCATTCCGGTCGCGCAGGACATCGCGCGGCACTTCATCGACATCGATGAAGCGGCCGATATCGGGCAATTCACGATCAACATCTCAGGGTGCATGAACGCTTGCGGGCATCATCATGTCGGCCACATCGGAATTCTCGGCGTCGACAAGCGCGGCGAGGAGTTTTTCCAGCTCACGCTCGGCGGCTCGTCGGATCAGAACGCATCGCTCGGTGAGCGTTTGGGGCCGGGACTGCCGCAGCACGAAGTGCCGACGGCGATCGCGGCGATCGTCGCTGCATATAAAGAGCTGCGCGCGGACGGCGAGCGGTTTCTCGATACTTACCGCCGCGTCGGTATCGAGCCCTTCAAGGAAGCCGTTTACGGGCCCGAAGTCAAAAAAGCGGTTGCTTGATGGCGCTCATCAGGGGCAACGAGCTCGTCGCGGATGAGTTCGCGCATGTCGCGGACGGCGCCGAGATACCCGCGCACGGCCCCGTGCTCGTCGGCCTCGAGCAGTGGCAGGCGGGGCGCGAGACACTGCTCGCCCGCGGTGCCCCCGTCGGCATACGGCTACGCAGCGACCAATCGCCCGAGCTCGTAGCCTCGGATCTGCCGCGGCTCGCACTCGTCGCGCTCGAGTTTCCAAAGTTCCGCGATGGCCGCGCTTACTCGTATGCGCGCATCCTTCGGGAGCGCTACGGGTACAAAGGGGAGATCCGCGCCGTCGGCGACGTGCTCATGGAGCAGCTCCTTTTCATGGTGCGCACGGGGTTCGATGCGTTCGAGATCGAGAGCGACGATCCCTTGGGGCAGTTCCGCACGGCCATCGGCGATTTCTCGGTCTGGTATCAACCCGCCGCCGACGGCCGCAAGACCGCCGTGCAACTGCGGCACCCGCGGTCGCGGCGGCCTTCGTCCTCGTAGGAGCGAGCTTCGCTCGCGATCTTCAACCGACCGTCGCGA
>DATCIQ010000041.1:0-2150 GCA_036507635.1 Gammaproteobacteria bacterium | reverse complement strand
CCCTCAATGCGTCATCGCGTAGATGACGTAATTCACGGCGAAACGGTAGGCGAGCGCGGTCATCGGATTGGGGTACCAAGGATCGTCGGCGTGCTCCCAAGCATCGCCGAGATCCATGTTGAAATTGATCGCGACCATGAGCCGGCCTTCGTCGTCGTAGACACCGCGCCAGTGAGGATCGTAGCCGTCGTCTTCGTAGGTCTGGCCCATCGACAATGCGCGTATGCCGGGAACCTGAATCCGCTGATCGAGGTCGTAGAGCGCGTGCAGCACTTCGTCGTTCTCGGGAATGTCGAGCACGGGGCGATCCGGGAACACGCGCTTCAAGGATTCCATGAAGCCGGCCCATTGATAAGTGCCGTGAAAGTCGTCGACCATGAGGAAGCCGCCGCGGAACAGGTATTCGCGCAGGCGCTCGGCTTCGTAGTCCGTGAGATTCCAGTAGCCGACCTCGACGGCATACAGCCACGGGTAGTCGAAAATCGTATCGTCGGTGAGACGCACGATGACGCCGTTGCCACGAATGTCCACGCGCGTGAGCCGGCTCACGCCCTCCGTGAAATGGTACTCGGCGTCCGGATAGTCGACGCGCCAGCTGCCGCCGCCGTAGCCGTAACCGCGTTGCTCGGAATAGTAGAGGCGCGCGAACTGCATTTCGGACGTCGGCCAGTTCGGCGCGAGCCCATAGTTGTTGGCCCACGCCGTGACGACGAGCGCAGTAGCGCCGGCTGCGATCAAGGCCGTCAGTGAGCGCCGGTGCTTCATGCGTTTAGGTCTCAAAGTCTCAACCATTTGATGATCCTGCCGACGGGCGTCCCGGCGCAAGTCTAACCGGCTCCGGGACCCGATTCTGCGAACCACTCGTCTAGTGTCGTCGATTTGAGCTCGGCGATCGTGTGCTCGTTGAAGGTGCGATACGCGGTCCAGTGTGCGATTTTGTCCTTGAGGTCCAAAGCGCGGCGTCCTGATGCCGAGACGAGCTCGGCGCGGTACTCGGCAAGCCTCCCCTCGGCGTAGCGGTTGCACTGCGTCAGGAAGTCGGTAATGACCCGTTTCTTCTCGTCGAGTTTCATGCGAGGCCAATGATACTATTCGAGGGTGGCAATCTCCCTCGAAAGTGCCGCTGCGGCACTAGTCGGAGTTGCCACGGTCACATAGGTTAACTGGGTTACTACACCTAAGGGCAGTCGTTGTTCGAGCTGTTCTTTAAATATTCTCGTGCCACGTTCGAACGCGGCGAGCTACTGCTCGCTACGGGGTGGCCTATGTGGCTCCTCGCGGTCTTGATCGCGCTCGGCGCGGCCGGCGTCGGCTTCAGTCTCGCGCGCAACAATCAGGGCCTGGGTCCGGCTCGCGTCGTCACGCTCGGGCTCCTGCAAACGCTGCTCTGGGCGGGATTGCTGACGCTCTTGTGGCAACCGGCGCTTTTGACGCAAACGTTGCGTCCGCAGGAGAACTCGATCGCGTTGCTGGTCGATACGTCCGCGAGCATGAGCTACGGCGATGCGGATCGTTCGCGTCTGCAAGAGGCCGTCGCGGCGCTCGGGGAGGGGACGCTCGACGATCTCGACAGCGCCTTCGACGTGCAGTTTTTCGGTTTCGCCGCCGACACGCTCGCGCTCGAATCGCTTGCGGCCGTTCCGGCGCCGGGGCCGACGACCGACATCGGGTCGGCCTTGTTGTCGGTGTTGCGCGGCGCCAATGCGGGCGCACTCGCCGCGATCGTTCTCGTCAGCGATGGCGGCGACAATTCAGGTGAGCTCGATGCGGCGCGCATCGCCGAAATCGCGGCCTTCGGCGTGCCCGTGCATACGCTCGGCGTGGGACCCGAGGAGATTCCCGGCGATCTCGAGCTCGAAGACGTGGTGCTCCCGCCGCAGGGCATGCCGGGGTCGACGGTCAGCGCGCAGGTCAGCATCCGCCACGGACGCGGTGCGCTCGCTCAACTCAAAGTCTACGACGGCGAAGCGATCCTTGCGTCGCAAGCCATCCAATTGCCGGATCAGGCAGGAGTGACGACGCGGTGGATCGATCTCGACGTCGGCCGACCCGGCGTGCGGGATTTGCGCATTGCGCTCGACGCCGGCGCGAATGAGACGAACCTCGTCAACAACACTCAATTGCGCCCCATGGAAGTGTCGCAGCGTCGC
>DATCIQ010000040.1:0-6607 GCA_036507635.1 Gammaproteobacteria bacterium | reverse complement strand
CCCGCCATGTTTCAACGCCGTCCATCTCTTCGTCGGTACGCACCACGACAATATGCTCGACGCAGCAGCGAAAGGGATTATGCGGTTCCCGCGCGCCACGGGCTTGCACGCAAATCGCTGCGTTCTGTCGATCGATCAAGTCCACGACATTCGTTCATCGCGCGAATCGCTGCTCGCCATTTCTAAGCGCCTCGGGGTTTCTTGGACGGCCGTGAAAGATTGCCATTCACGCCGGACGTATAGGGACGTGCCGTGAGCCTCACCGAATCACAAAAAGCTGCGCGACGGCAAGGGGTTGGGGCATCAGAGCTGCTCGCGGCTCTCGGCAAAGATTCTCGCTGTTCGAGGCTGGAGCTGTTTCTCAGAAAGATCGGCGACTTGCCCGAGCCCGACATCGGCGACGTGCCGCGCGTCAAATGGGGCTCGCGGCTCGAGGCTACCGTGCGCGACGCGTTCGCCGAGACGATCGGCCAGAAGGTCATCGTCCCGCATCAAACGCTCTTTCACCCTGACGCGCCGCTCGTCGGGCACCCGGACGGCTGGATTCCCGCGCTCACCGAAGGGGTCGAAATCAAGTGCGCTGACAAGTACGAGGCGGAGGAATTCGGCGAGCCTGGCTCAGACCAAGTGCCCGTCAGATACCTCGTTCAGTGCGCTGGCTACATGGCGCTGACGAATGCCGACACGTGGCACTTGGCCGTGCTGATCGGCGGCAACGATTTCCGCGTCTATCGCATCCCGCGCGATCCGCAGATCGAGGCCGCAGTGCTTGCCGGCGTGCGCGAATTCTGGCCGCACGTCGAACAGCGTCGACCGCCGGAGCCCGCGACACCCGAGGACGTGAAGTTGCTATGGCCAAAGAGCGTCGGCCGCGTCGTCATCGCTACGCCCGAGATCGAGCAGCTCTGCGGGGATCTCGCGGGCGCCAAACTCGCGCTCAAAGAGGCCGAACTCAAAGAGGGCTCGCTCAAAGCGGAGTTGCAGAAGTTCATGGAGGACGCGGCGGAACTCGTCGATTCGAGCGGCACGAAGCTCGCAACCTGGCGCACGAACAAGCCCTCAACGAAGTACGACGTCAAGCGCGCCGTCGCCGACATGCCCGACCTGATGAAGCAATACGAGTACCAGCAACCCGGGGCACGACCCCTACTTTTGAAGTGAGGTTTTTACGATGAGTGCCCAATCACACCAAGTCTCCACCGCGGCCGAACAGCACATTGCGCTCGGCAAGGAGCTCGAGGTTCTGAAGCCCGAGCTCGCGAAGGTGCTGCCGGCCCACGTCTCGGCCGAGAAGTTCATGCGCGTCGTGACGACGGCGATCGCGCAGTCGCCCGATCTTCGCAGCAGCGATCGGCGCGCACTGCTCACGGCGTGCGTGAAGTGCGCCACCGACGGGCTCGTCCCGGACGGACGCGAAGCCGCGCTCGTGATGTTCTCCGGCAAAGCGCAGTACATGCCCATGGTGGCGGGCATCTTGAAGAAGGTCCGCAACTCCGGCGAGCTACTCTCGATCGTCGCGAACGTCGTCTACGAGCACGACCAGTTTCGCTACTTCGTCGATGACGTCGGCGAGCACGTGTTGCACGAGCCGAACGTCATCGCGCCGGATCGCGGCAAGCTGATCGCGGTCTACTCGATCGCCAAAACGAAAGACGGCGGCGTTTACGTCGAGGTCATGAGCCGCAGCCAGATCGAGCAGGTCCGCAATGTCAGCAAGTCGAAGAACAATGGGCCGTGGGTTGGCTGGTACGACGAGATGGCGCGCAAGACCGTGATCCGGCGTCTGTCGAAGCGTCTGCCGATGAGCACGGACCTCGAGGCCGTCGTGCGTCGCGATGACGAGCTCTACGACCTGAACCAGCAGCGGCTCGGCACCGGCAGTGGGCGGGACGCCGCGAAGGCGATGCTCGGCCTGCCGATCCTGCCCGATGCTGACGATGCGGCAGCGGCCGACGCCAACAGCAGCGGTGCGCCGGAAGGCGTCGATCCGCAGACCGGCGAAGTCATCGAAGGCAACGCGGAGGCGTTCGACGAGCCGAAGGCGATCGAATCGCTACTGGCGGCGAAGACGCTTGAGCAGCTCAACGCCGCGTGGATTCAGATTCAGGCGTTCCACGAGAAGGCCGTGCGCGACATTCCGCTCGCGGTCGAGGGTACGTATGACGAGACGAAGCCCAAGTTCGGCAAGAAGGCGAAATAGTCATGCACGTTTTGGAGCTTCGCGTCGCTAACTTCATGCGCCTCGTCGCGATCGACGTAGCGCCGACAGGCAGCGTGGTTGAGGTCGCGGGAAAGAACGGCGCCGGCAAAAGCTCGACGCTCGATAGCATGCTGGTCGCGCTCGCTGGCGGCGACCATATCCCGAGCAAGCCGATCCGCAAGGGCGAGAAGGCCGCGAGCATCCGCGTGAAGCTCGGCGACGACAAGCCGACGCTGATCGTGACGCGCACGTTCGCGGCGAAGGAGGATGGCGGGTACACGACACAGCTTGTCGTCGAGGCGGCGGACGGCGCGCGGTATGCGAAGCCTCAAACACTGCTCGACGATCTGCTCGGCGCGCTGACGTTCGACCCGCTCGCGTTTACACGCATGAAGCCGCGCGAGCAGTTGCAGCAGCTTCGTGGATTCGTTCCTGGTGTGGATTTCGAGGCCATCGAGCTCGCGAACCGCGGCGATTTCGAACGGCGCACAGACGTGAACCGGCAAGCCAAGTCGGCAAAGGCGCGTCTCGACTCGCTGGCAGTCCCCGGCGATCCGCGCCAGCAGCGCGTCGACGAGGCGGCGCTCGTGGCCGAGCTTGAGCAGGCCGGGCAGAAACTCGCCGCGATCGAGAAGGAACGCGCGAGCCGGCAGGACGCCATGCGCGACCTTCGGGCGCTGGCCTCGCAGGCCGAAGCCTCGCGCGCGGACGAGATCCATTGGGATCGCACGATCAGCGATCTCGAGGAACAACTCGCCGAGGCGAAGGAGCGCCGAACTGCGGTCAGCCTGCGCACCGTCGGTCTCGTTGGGCAAGCCAAGACCATGCAAGAGGACATCGAGGCGCTTCCGCCGTTGGACTTGCCGCCCGACACGACCGCGTTGCGCGCCCGCATCGACGCGGCCCGCAAGACGAACGGCGCCGTCGACGAGCGCGAGCGCGTCATCGCAGACCGCGAACGAATCGCCGCAGAGATCAGCCAAACCGTGGAGCGCGCCGCGACCTATACGACGCGCATCGACGAGCGGAACAAGCAAGCGGTCGACGCGGTCGCGGCCGCGAAGCTGCCCGTCGAGGGCCTTGGCTTCGCCGACGATGAAGTCCTGATGAACGGCCTGCCGTTCGCGCAGTCGTCACACGCCGAGAAGATCCGCGTGTCGTGCGCGATTGCGGCGGCGATGTCGCCCAAGCTCAAGGTCATGTTCGTGCACGACGGCTCGCTGCTCGATGAGGACAGCATGGAGTTGCTGCGGGCGTTCGCGGAAACGAACGGCATGCAAGTGTGGCTTGAAAAAGTGTCGAGCGATTCGCCTACCGGCATTCTGATTGAGGACGGCCGCGTCAAGGCCGCGGAGGTCGCAGCTTGAGCGACGAAACACAGCGCTTCGAGGCCTGGGGCATCGTTGCCTTATTCGGCCACAAACAGATCGCCGGCCGCATCACCGAACAAACGATCGGCGGCGAGACGTTCATCCGCGTTGACGTGCCGCACGCCGAGGGCGACGGCTATCACACGCAGCTATTCGGTAAGGGCGCGATCTACTCGATGAGCCTGACCGACGAGGCGATCGCGCGCGAGTTCGCGAAGCGGTCGACAGAGCGTCCGGTGTCGGTGTACGACGTCGCGCAGCTTCTGAAGGACAACGCACCACAGCCAGCGTTGCCGCGGCGCAGTTCGCTCGAGCCTGACGCCGATGACGACGACTACGCCGGAGCGCCCGACTGATGCGCCGCCTCGACAAGAGGCTGACGCAGATCATCGCGGAGAACGCGAGCTGGACGTTGAAGATGCCGCTGATGGTTGACCTTCGCTCCGCCGATCTGTGCCAACGGTTTGCCAAGGCGAACCGCGAGCAGATCCACCGCAACTCCGCGTGGGCGTGGCGCGAGACGGTCAAGGCGAAGCGCGCGCCTGTGCTGCCGACGAACGTCATTCGGTTCGGCGAGGGGGCGAAGTCATGAGCACGATACTCGGCCCGCCGCCACCACCGCCCGTAAGCAATCGCGACCGGAAGCGGTGGATCGAGCGCTCGTGGCAGAGATACCTGCGCATGGTCGTGCCGGCCGATGCGCCCGACGTGCAGGTCAACGAGACGCGGCAGGCGTTTTTCGCCGGTGCCGCGATCCTGTTCACGGCGTTGCAGTTCGGCGTCTCAGAAGGCGACGAAGTCCAACCGGCCGACGAGCGGCTCATGGCGGACATACAGGCCGAAATCGACACGTTCGGCGAGCAGATCGACCGCAAGGTTCTTGGTTCAACGGAGCATTGACAATGCAGGAATCGTATCCGCAAGGAATGACGCGCGCCGGCGCCGAGCTGGCCGGCAAGCTGCGCCGCGAGTACTTCACCGACGAGGCGAAAATGGGCCATCGCCGCGAGCAACTGCGCGTGCAAGGTGAGAAGGTCGAGCCGCCGGTCAAACTGACGGCGCACGAGCTGCACGTCCGCGGCATCGCGATCCTGACGCAACTGATGACCGAGCCGGACGGCCGCTTGCGCAAGGCGTTGCGCGCCGAGCTGACGAGCCTGGCGTATGCGTTGTCGGATCGGGCGGCGAAGTGAGCGCGACGCACACGCCTGGTCAGTGGCTCGTTACAGCGGACGAAGACGACGAGGAAGGCTACTCCGTTACCGTTGCCGATGCTCTTTTCGACACGATTGCGCAAGTCACGCCGCAGCCGAAGGACGGCGAGGAATTGGCGAACGCTCGTCTGATCGCCGCCGCGCCCGATCTGCTCGAGCTCGCCCGGCAGTACGCGAGCGAGTGCCTGGAATGCTCGGGGCTCGGTTACACCCTCGGGCCAAAGGCCGAGCACGTCGACTGTCCAGACTGCGAGGGAATCCGCGCCGTTATCGCGAGAGCCGAGGGATCGCCGTGATGTTCACGAAGTCCGGCGTCGCTCACCGCATCGCAATCGGCCTCGACGGCGGCGTCTACGTCTGCCGATGGATCGACAGCCTGACGCGGCACCGCACGCCGTGCTGGCAGGTTGTGGGGAGTGAGGATCAGTGATGCGCGAGCTGATCGTCGACAACTTCGCAGGCGGCGGCGGCGCTTCGCTCGGCATCGAGACTGCGCTCGGCCGCCCGGTCGACTTCGCGATAAACCACGACGCCGAAGCGATCGCGATGCACCGCGCCAACCATCCGCAGACGCGTCACTTCTGCGAATCGGTGTGGGACGTGGACCCAGTGACACTCGCCGCTGGCCGTCCCGTGGGCCTCGGGTGGTTCTCGCCAGATTGCACGTTCCATAGCAAAGCGCGCGGTGGCAAGCCGTTCCGCGATCGCAATCGGGCGCGGCGCGTGCGCGGCCTCGCGTGGCTCGTCGTGCGTTGGGCCAAGGCGGTTCGACCGCGCGTGATCCTGCTCGAAAACGTGGAAGAATTTTCCGACTGGGGCCCGCTGCTACTAGACGGCCGCCCGTGCCCGCTGCGCCGCGGCATGACATTCCGTCGCTGGCACCGGCAGATCGAGAACCTTGGCTACAGCATTGACATGCGCGAGCTGCGCGCGTGCGACTACGGCGCGCCGACGACTCGCAAACGGCTGTTCGTGATCGCGCGCGCCGACGGCGCCGAGATCGTGTTTCCGGAGGCGACGCACGGGAGCGCGCGCGGCCTCACGCCGTACCGCACGGCCGCCGAGTGCATCGACTGGTCGATCCCGTGCCCGTCTATCTTCGAACGCAAACGTCCGCTGGCCGAGGCCACGCTGCGCCGGATCGCGCGCGGGATCATGCGGTACGTCGTCAACAATCCGCAGCCGTTCATCGTGCCGGTCACGCACCCGAGCGACGTACGCGTGCACGGCATCGACGAGCCGTTTCGAACGATCACGGGCGCGCACCGCGGCGAACTCGCGATGGTCACGCCGTATCTCGCGGGCGTCGGTGGCCGGATGGGGCAGTCACCGGAACGGTCGGTCACGGCGCCCTATCACACGATCACCGCGAAGGCCGACACGGCGCTCGTCGTGCCGACGCTTATCAACACGCGCAACGGCGAGCGGCCCGGGCAGGATCCGCGCTGCCGCGACATCGAGCGGCCGTATCCGACCGTGACCGCGGCCGGGAGCCAGGGCGCGCTCGTCGCGGCGTTCCTTGCGCGCCACTACGGCGGGCACGAGAACGACGGCTCGGCGCTGCCGCGACCGTTCCACACGATCACGGCGAAGGACCATCACGCGCTAGTCGCTGCCCACGTCATGAAGTTCTACGGCGCTAGCACGGGCCATGGCGCCGACGAGCCACTGCACACGATTACGGGCGGTGCCGAGCACTTCGCCGAGGTCCGCGCGTTCTTGCTGCAATACAACGGAGGCGACGGCCGCTCGGCGCACCCCGAGCGACCGCTGAACACCGTCGTCGCGTCGCCGCGCTTCGGCCTTGTCACCGTCATGATTGG
>DATCIQ010000039.1:0-9321 GCA_036507635.1 Gammaproteobacteria bacterium | reverse complement strand
CCCGGAAGCCGGGTACAAGCGGCTGAGATCGATCCGGCCGAGCACTTCGCCGGAAGAGGGCGAGATGCGCACGATGCGGTCGTCGTACCAGACGTTGGCCCAGATCTCTCCGTCGATGTACTCGAGCTCGTTGAGCCGCACGACCGGCTGGCCGTTTTCGCGAACAGTGACCTGTCTTTCGACGCCGAACGTTTCCGGGTCGAGAAAGCTCAATGAGGCGCTGCCGTCGCTCAAGATCAAGAATTCGCCGTCGGTCGTCAAGCCCCAGCCTTCACCGTCGTAGCGTATCGTGCGCTCGAGTGCAAACGTCTCGGCGTCGTACACGAACGCGACGCCGTTCTGCCACGTGAGCTGAAAGATGCGGCCATCGAGCACTGCGATGCCTTCGCCGAAGTATGTGCTGCCGAGCGGCACGAGCTGCTCGACGCGCCCGCTCGCGATGTTGACGCGCCGTAGCGACGAGCTGCCGTACTGGCCGGTGCCTTCGAGCAATCGACCGTCGTGCACGACGAGTCCTTGCGTGAACGCGTTGCGATCGTGCGGATAAGCCGCGATGACGTCGACGGTCGGTGTCCCGCGTCCATCGGCCGTTTCGATATGGCTTGAGATCGCGAACGCAGCGATGCCGGCGAGCGAGACGGCAGCGAGCGCGAGCTTGAGCTTGGGTGTCATCGGCATGGCTCGCCTAATGATAGCCAATACGGCGCTCATGCGCTGTCGTGGACACGCGCAACGCAGCGGGTTAGGACGGCTTGCCGGCGCTTTTGGTCTTCGTCGCGACTTTCTGGAATCGTGGCCACGCCCCCGAAAACTCGCGCCGGGCGGCCGCCGCGCGCTCGTTCTGTCGCCGCAAAAGCTCGCCGATGGCAGCCTCCGGATCCGTATCGATCTCGCGCTCGTCTTGCTGCGCGAACTCGCGCAGCCGAGCCGCCGCGTCGCACGCGTCGCGGTAAGCGCCGAGCACGTCCTGAAGCTTCTTCGCCGCGCGCGCGAGCGCGCGAAGCTGCGGAAAGAAATCCTCATAGAACTCGGCCGCGTAACGCAGACGTTTGGCGCGAATACGCAACTTGTGCAGCATCTCAGGCGGCGAGTCGGAGTCGATCTTTTTTCCGAGCTTCTGAACCCTCTTTAGGCTTTCGCGCACATCCCCGCGCGCAGCATCGCCGATGCGCAGCGATTGCCACCGGCGTTGCATGCGCGGCGAGGGTTCGCGATCGACAAATTCGGCAAACGTCGACTCGAGCTTCGCGAACCGTTTGCTTTCGAGCAGTTCGTTCAACTTCTTGCAGGCCTTGGTGCGCTCGGCGCTGATGCTTCTCTCGAGATCGCCGGGCGCGGCCGGTGCGGAAGAGTCGTGGGCGTCCGCCGCCGCCGTGCTCTCGGCGTAGACGTCGAGCTCCCGAATCTCGCCGAGCGCGCGACCCACCCAACGGAATCCAGCGCGGAACTCTTCGACTTCGGCAGGCATGATGTCTACGACGAAACGTAGGGCGACGCGAATGCGCCGCAACGCGATGCGCGCGCGATGAATGTCGCTCGGACCCGGAGTTTTGCCTTCGCTCAAGAGACACGATCGAAACGACTCGAGCTCCGTCTTGAGAATCCGTCTTGTCAGAAAAATCAGCGGGCCATCGATCGTCAGATTATGCGTCGCCATTGAAGGCCTAAGGGTGTCGGTGTGAGACACTGGTATTGTCACATGGATGAATGTTACCGAAAGGTTACGCACTGTGGAGATTCTCGGCGTCTACAACATCAAGGGCGGAGTCGGCAAGACCACGACGGCCGTAAATCTGGCATATCGGTCGGCTGCGGACGGGTGGCGGACGCTCTTGTGGGACCTCGATCCGCAGGGTGCCGCGACCTATGTGCTGCGACGCAAGCAGAAGATCAAAGGAGGTCTCAAGGATCTTGCGCGTGGCGAAACCTCGACTGCCGACCTCATCACGCCGACGGACTATCCGAATCTCGACTTGTTGCCTTCCGATTTCTCATACCGGCGCATGGAAGAGCGTTTCGTCGACAAAAGGAATCCGGCGAAGCAACTTCTGAAGCTTATGCGTCCTCTACACCGCACCTATGCGTGTCTGATCATGGATTGCGCACCGGGAATTTCGGTGGTGGCCGAGAACGTGCTGCACGCCGCGGATGCACTCGTGGTGCCGCTGACGCCGTCGCCCCTGTCGGCACGCACTTTGCGCCAGCTCCTAGATTTCCTCGACCGAACCCAGTGGTCGGACCTCAAGCTGTTGCCGTTCTTCTCGATGATCGACCGACGCCGGAATCTGCACAAGGAGACGGCCGAGCGACTGCGCGCGGAGTTTCCCGTCATTCTCGACACGGAAGTCCCGTACGGCGCGGCGTTCGAGCAAGTCGCGGTCCGGCGCGCGCCCGTGGAGGTGTTTTCGCCGAAGGGGGACGCGGCGCAGGTTTACCGGGCGTTATGGGAGGAGATCGATCGCCGCCTCGACAACGCCCTGCTCGAGATCAGCCGGCAATTACCTTGAACGCGCCGGTGCGTGCCGTGGATGAATCCTTGTGTACGGCGTGGTTGCGCCCCAGCCGCTTGGCTTCGTATAGAGCTTCGTCGGCGCGTTGAATGAGGCCTGCAAGACTGCGTCCCGATTCAGGGCTCGAGGACGAGGACCCGACGCTCACCGTGACGTATTCGGCGACGAGCGAGCCTTTGTGGGGGATTCGTTGCCGCTCTACCTCGGTACGGATCTGTTCCGCGACCGCGGACGGATCGTCCATGGAAGGACCGTAGAGCACGAGCACGAGCTCGTCACCGCCGTAACGGGCGCAGAAATCGAACGGCCGCCGCGCCGCGCGGGCGACGATGCGCGAGACCGCGCGGATGCAGTCATCGCCGGCTTGGTGACCGTGCAGATCGTTGTAGGGCTTGAAGCAGTCGATGTCGACGAGCACGATCTGAAGAGACTGGCCGTCGCGGCGTGCCTGGTCCCAGAGGATTGCCGCCAAGTTGTCGAATTTGCGCCGATTGTACAAACTCGTGAGCCCGTCGCGTTCCGCTCGCTCGTTGAGCAGGCGGGTCTCGATGAAATTCGTTCTTGCAAGATGCTCCACGCGACCCGCGGATAGAACGACCATGAGCGCCGTCGCCGCGATCACTGCGCCCGCAAACGCGAGGTCGGTGGGCGGCACGCCTTCGTAGAAGCCGATCGCGAAGAACCCGCCGACGAGCACGCCGCCGACTGCCATCACGGTGCGCTGCATGAGGCCAAGAAAAAGGCATGCGTAGGCGACCACCAAGACGTCGCCCATCTGGAATTGCGGGAACCCGGACGCGGCCGCGAGCGCACTGATCGTCATGACGCTCAAGCCGACGACGCAAACGGCCGCTGCCACGACGAGCTCGTAGTGACGGCGCAGCGGCTGCCACCAGGTCGCGCATAGGATCAGCAGCAACGCCGGGCACGCGATGCCGATACGCAGTGCGAATATCGACTCGAGCGTCGCCGCCGGCAGCGGCGCGGCCGCGCCGAGCGTGTTGATGGCCGTAACGATGAGAACCAGCGCGAGATAGATCGTCGTCGAGACGCGCGCGCGCGGAAGGTTGCGCTTGAGCCAGTTGTCGCGGTACTCGGCCTCTGCGCGTGGAGAGAACCGAAACGCGGCAACGCTGCGTGCGGTGTCATCGAGATCCGGGGCGTCCGGATCAGGCCCATGCAACGACACGACGAATCCCCGCTCAATACGTTCAATCAGTTTGACAGGATGGCACGGGTTGCGGGTCGATTCTCTCGACCGGCGCACATTTTACATAAACCCAAATCGGCGCGGCTACGGTGCCGTGGCCGATCACGATTCCGGGTCGACATCGAGGCGCGCCACCCAGCCTTCGGTCGGCGCGCTCGCGGCCGGGTAACGAGCGATGACGAGCGGATCGTGGCCGGGAATCACGTGCCGTTCGGAGCTCGCGAGCTTGCGGAGCGTTTGGTAACCCTCGAGCAAGTCGGCGAGATTGTAGAGAATCGGGAAGGCGCGGTTCTGCTCCATGTGCGCATAGAAATGGGTCGCATCGGAAGCGAGCACCACGGCGCCGCGATCGGTGTCGACGCGCACCACTTGGAGGCCTTTCGTATGGCCGCCGATATGGTGCAGGCTCACGCCCGGCGCAATCTCGTCGGTGCCCGCATGAAACTGCACGCGGCCGTCGAATACGCGGTGCACCATGCGGGCCACGTCGTCGGCCTCGAAGGCTTTGCTGATCTCCCGCTGGCACATGCAGCGCCCCGTCGCATAGTCCATCTCGAGATCCTGCAAGTGATAGCGTGCGCGCGTGAACAGGTCGTCGTTGCCGCAATGATCGTAGTGCATGTGCGTAATGACGACGTCCTGAACGTCCTGCGGTTGCACGCCGATGGCGCGTAAACCCTCGTCGACGGGGTACGTGATCGTTCGACCGCGTTTTCTGCCGACGGCGGCGCCGAAGCCCGTGTCGACGACGATCGTGCGGCCGCGTCCGACAATGGCCCAAACGTAGTAATTGAGCGGCATGTCCGCTGTTTCGTGAGGGTCGCCGTCGATGAAGTTCGCATGGGCCTTGCGGGCGAGCTGCGCGTATTTGATCGCGTAGACCTCGTAGCTCGACTCGTTCATGGCGTTGTCGTCCTAGCGCGGGATGAACGGATTCGCGGTTTGTCCGCTCGTGTCGATCCAGACGCTCTTTTCCTGCAAGTACTCGCGGATCGCCGACAAGCCGCTCTCGCGTCCGAAGCCGGAGCGCTTGTAACCCCCGAACGGCGACATGTAGCTCGAGACACGGTAGGTGTTGATCCAGACCGTGCCGGCTTCGAGACGTTTGGCCATCGTAAGGCAGCGGCCGATGTCTTTGGTCCAAACGCCCGATGCGAGGCCATAGAGGGAGTCGTTCGCGATGCGGATCGCGTCCTCGTCATCGTCGAACGGAATGATGCAGAGCACGGGTCCGAACACCTCTTCTTGGGCAATGCGCATGTCGGGCTTCACGTCCACGAACACCGTGGGCTCGATGAACCAGCCGTCGCCGCATTCGGAACGTTTTGCAGGGCCGCCGCCGAGCACGCACTTCGCGCCCTCCTCAATCGCTATCTCGATGTAGTCGAGCACCTTTTGATATTGCATGCGCGTCGTGATGGGCCCGACTTGAGTATCGCGACTGAGCGGATCGCCCATTTTCGCCGTACGCGCAAAAGCGATGAAGCGCTCGACGAACTCGTCGCAGATCGAGCGCTGGATCAACGCGCGCGAGCCGGCGACGCATGTCTGGCCCGTCGCCGCGAAAATCCCCGAAACGACGCCTTTGACCGCGTTGTCGAAATCGGCGTCCGCGAACACGATGTTGGCCGACTTCCCGCCGAGCTCGAGCGTGACCGGCTTGATCTCGCGGGCCGCGGTCGCATAGACGTGCGCGCCGGTTTTGTCCCCGCCCGTGAAGGCGATTTTCGCGACGTGCTTGTGCGCGACGAGCGCCTCGCCGATTTCGTTGCCGAAACCCGTCACGACGTTGACGACGCCGGGTGGAAAGCCGGCTTCGGCGACCAGCTTGCCGAACTCGAGCGCCGATACCGAGGCGTGCTCGGACGGCTTCCAGACGAAGGTATTGCCGGCCGCGAGCGCCGGTGCGAGCTTCCAAGCCCCGAGCATCAGAGGCGAATTCCACGGCGTGATCGCGGCGACGACGCCGAGCGGCTCTTCGAAGGTGAAATTGAGCATGCCGGGGCGGTCGATCGGGATCACGCGGCCTTCGATCTTGTCGGCGAGCCCCGCGAAGTAATGAAACCACTGCGGCATATAGTGCAACTGGGTGCTCATCTCGTTGATGAGCTTGCCGTTGTCGCGAGTCTCGATCTCGGCGAGCTCATCGGCGCGCGCGGCGACGAGATCGCCGAGCCGATGGAGCAGGGCGCCGCGCTGCGTGGCCGACAAATCGCGCCATGCGGGATTCACGAACGCCGCGCGCGCCGCCGTGACGGCGCGATCGACGTCGGCCGGCGTGCCGCGCGGAATCAGCGCCCACGCTTTACCGGTGAACGGGTTGAACGACTCGAAGTGCTCGCCGGACGTCGCATCGACCCAGGCGCCGTCGATGAGCATCTGGTACTTGCGCACTGCGTTATCCCTTCTCGAGCTCCGCGAGCGCTTCCTTGGCGACGCGGAACGAATCCACGGCGGCCGGTACGCCGCCGTAGATGGCGACTTGCAGCAACACCTCGCGAATCTCTTCCTTCGTGCAGCCGTTACGAATAGCGCCTTTGACGTGCATCTTGAGCTCATGATTGCGATTCAAGCAGCTGATCATCGCGATGTTGAGCAGGCTGCGAATCTTCTTCGGCAAGCCTTCGCGGCCCCAGCACGCGCCCCAGCAGTACTCCGTCACGAGGCGTTGCAACGGCATATTGAAGTCGTCGGCCGAGGCGATGGCCTTCTCGACGAACTCGGCGCCCAATACGGACTTGCGGATCGCAAGACCTCGTTCGAATAACTCATCGTTCATTGCGGAAATCTCCTTCGTGTGCTCGGTACAAGTGATGAATGTGCCGAAGAATCGCGAGCGAAGCTCGCTCCTACGGTGTCGGCCAGATCGGCGCGGCGAGCGCCGCTTCGGGCGGATAGACGGTCTTCGGCTCGCCGTTCTGCCACTGCACTACGAGAAGCTCGGCATCGATGCGCCGGCCGTGCTCGTCGAAGCGAATGCGTGCGCCGGGGAAGAATCGGGCCGGTCCGTCGGTGACGTCCATGGTGCGAATCGCCCGAGCGACGGCGTTGCGATCGGCGGCGCCTGCCTGTTCGAGCGCGGTCTTGAGTATCCACACGTGGCCATAGGCGCAGATCGGGTTTTGCGTGAGCCATGGCTCGCCGCTCAGCGCTTTGAACTCGGCGCTCAACTCTTCCTGGCCCTTGACGTTCCAGTTGGCAACGATCGACATCACGCCTTCGAGGAGCTCCGCGCTCATGTTCGCGCGCAGGTCGGGATCGCCCATGGCGCTGCCGTTTGAGACGGTCGGCAGGCGCCCACGGCCGAGACCGAACTCGTTCATTTTCTCGAGCAGGAGCTTCGCATCCGAGACCGCGGTCGGCAGCAGCAAGAATAGATCGGGGCGCGTCGCGCGCACGCGCTGGATCAAAGGCGTCGCGTTCGCGAGCGGCGGCGTGAACACTTCGTCGACAACGAGCTCGAGACCGTGCCCTCGCAGGGTATCGCCTTCTTTGACGGGCTTGACGAATGCGACCGAGGCGGCCGTGCTGTCCATGACGATGCCGAGGCGCGTCGGCAGCGGTGCGCCGGCGCGCCGAGCGAGGTCCATGAGAATCGGCAACGCGTCCTCGGCTTGGCGCACGCCGGTCGGCGAAGTCTGGAAGATGTAACGGAAGCCGCGTCCCGTGATGAGGTCCGAGTAAGACAAAGTCAGCAACGGCAGCTCGGCGCGCTCCGTGACTTCCGAGACTGCGAGCGTGAAGGAGCTCAAGTACGAGCCCGTCGCGCCGACGAGATCGGGATGCTCCGCGACCATGCGCTGCGCGGCGTTCTTGGCGCGCTCGACGCTGTCGCCGGCGTCGAACACGACGAGCTCGAGCGGGGCGCCGCCGAGCGATTCGATGCCGCCTTGGGCATTGATGTGCTCGATCGCCATCTGCGCGCCGATGCGCATGACCTGTCCCTGGCGCGCCCATGGCCCGGAGAGCGGCACGATGAGCCCGACTTTGACGGGATCTTGCGCCGCCGCGTCGAGCGCGAGCACGGCGACAGCGGCTGCGAGAATGAATCGAATTATGCGCCTCATTGTTGCCTTCAAGGATAACCTTGGGCGTCGCCAAATGCATAGAATGAACCGTGGACTTACGCGAACTGCTCGAAGAACGCATCGCAGCCGCGCTGCGCGCCGCCGGTGCACCCGCCGGCAGTGCGCCGGCCGTGCGCCCGGCGGCGCGACCGGAATTCGGCGACTACCAAGCGAACGGCGTCATGGCCGCCGCCAAGGAGCTCAAAGCAAATCCGCGACGCCTCGCGCAGGAAGTCGTTGGCCGCTTGGATCTCGCCGACGTCGCGGCTCGGGTCGAGGTGGCGGGCCCGGGATTCATCAACATCACGGTACGCAACGATTGGCTGGGGCAGGAGCTCACGCGCGCCGTACGCGATCCGAGGCACGGCGTGCGCCGTGCCGCTCGGCGGCAGACAGTCGTCGTCGACTATTCCTCGCCCAACCTCGCCAAGGAAATGCATGTCGGGCACCTGCGCAGCACCATCATCGGCGATGCGGTGGTGAGGACGCTCGAGCTCTTGGGTCACCGCGTGGTTCGGCAGAACCATGTCGGCGACTGGGGCACACAGTTCGGCATGCTGATCGCGCACATGGTGGAGCTTAAAGCCCGGTACGGCGGCGATCTTGCGACGGAGCTCGCGGATCTCGAGGCGTTTTATCGCGAGTCCAAGCAGCGCTACGACAACGATCCTGCGTTCGCGGCGCTCGCGCGAGCGTACGTCGTGCGGCTGCAGTCCGGAGATGCCGAGTGCCGCGCCCTGTGGCAGGCGTTCATCGATGAATCTTTGCGCCACTGCGAGGCGATCTACGCGCGCCTCGGCGTGACACTCAAGCACGAGGACGTGATGCCCGAGAGCGCCTACAACGCCGATCTGCCGGTGCTCGTCGAGGAGCTCAAGGCCGCAGGGCTTGCCGTCGAGTCCGACGGCGCGCAGTGCGTTTTTCTGCCTGAGTTCGTCGGCAAGGGCGGTGAGCCGCTGCCCGTGATCGTACAGAAATCGGACGGCGGCTATCTGTACGCGACCACCGATCTCGCCGCCCTGCGCCACCGGGTCCGGCGGCTCCACGCCGAGCGCGTGTTGTATTTCGTCGATGCTCGCCAGCAACTGCACTTGCAGCAGATGTTCGCGGTCGCCCGTGCGGCGGGTTGGGTGCCCAAGAATACGGTGCTCGAACACCTGCCTTTCGGCACGATGATGGGTCAGGACGGCAAGCCCTTCAAAACCCGCACGGGCGGCACCATCAAGCTCGGCGACCTCTTGAGCGAGGCCGAGCAGCGCGCGTTCAAGCTCGTCTCGGAGAAGAACCCGACGCTCGCAGAGGCCGAACGGCGCCGCATCGCGCGGGCCGTCGGCATCGGCGCGGTTAAATACGCAGACCTCGCCAAGAATCGGATCAGCGACTATGTGTTCGATTGGGACGAGATACTTGCGCTCGACGGCGACACGGCGCCCTATCTGCAATACGCCTACGCGCGCGTGCGCAGCATTTTCCGGCGCGAAGGCGCGACTGATCATCCGGGCGAGATCGTGGTCGCAGAGCCCGGCGAGCGGCG
>DATCIQ010000038.1:0-6708 GCA_036507635.1 Gammaproteobacteria bacterium | reverse complement strand
GTATCGCGACGTCACATTGAACGAGGCATCCGGACCGAACCCGCCCTCTTGCATGCCGATACGGACGTCGAGCGCGATCGGCCAGCCGTCGGCATCGAGACCGGCTCGCAGGCGCGCGACGCTCATGGCGCGATAAGTCGTCCCGATGAAATCTTCCTCCCGCGTCCACAAGAGATGAATCGGTGTTCCGCGGTTGGCATTCGCGATCATGATGGCCTGCTCGGCCTGGGGCCCGTTGCCATTGCGGCCGAAGCCGCCGCCCAAGTGGCACATGTGGAGGTAGACGTTCTGCTCCGGGATGCCGGTGATCTGCGACGCGCTGAAGCGGGTTTCTTGCGGGCTCTGATCGCCGATCCAAATGTCGACGCGGTCGTCGGTAACTAACACGGTGGCGTTGCCGGGCTCCATGCGGGCGCGGGGCAGATAAGGCGTCGAATACGTCGCCTCGACGACCTTGGCGGCGCCCGCGAACGCCGCATCGAAGTCGCCCTGGTCCACGCGCACCCTACCCGGCTCATCGAGCGCAGCGAGAAGCGCCTCGTGCATGTTCGCGGTGTTGAACGCCGCTTGTTTCTGCGGAATCTCCCACTCGATCGGCATCTGATCGAGCGCGGTCTTCGCTTGATACCACGTGTCGGCGATGACGGCGACGCCGCCGCTGAACACTCGGCCGCGCGTCAGCGCCGGATCCGGAATCGGGAACTGCTGGGCGGAGCGCACACCGGGACGATCGCGAATCGCTTCGAAGTCGTAGCTCCTCACGTCGCCGCCATAGACCGGGCAGGATTTCACGGCCGCCCATTTCATGCCGGGAACGCGGACGTCGATCGCGTAAATAGTCTCGCCGGTCACCTTCATCGGCACGTCGAGATTCTTCTGCTCGGTGCCTAAGAGCCTCCACTGGTCCGGCGGCTTGATCGTGATCGCTTCCGGATTAGGATGCGGCGTCGCCGCGGCAAGATGCGCGATCGCACCGTAGGTCGTCGTGCGGCCGGTCGCGGCATGCGTGATGACGCTGTCCATAGCCCTGAGCTCCGCAGCCGGCACGCTCCACTGCTCTGCGGCGGCCAGCAGCAGCCGCTCGCGAGCCTCGGCTCCGGCAAGCTGCAGATAATACCGGCCGTCTTTCACCGAGGACGCTGCGTTGGTCCGCATGCGCCGATAAAGACTGTCGGGAATGCCCTGCACGCCGGTGCGCGCGCGATTGCCGAAGCCGGGCTCGCCGCCGCCGTTGGGGTCGGTGCCGCCGTTGCCCATGACGTTGAGCGTCCACTCGGGGGCCATCTCGCGTGCATCGCGGTTCGCGGAAGCGTATTGCGGCCGGACACGGGTCCAGTCGCACTGCAGTTCCTCGCACACCATCATGGCGTTCGAAGTCCAAACGCCCTGGCCGAGCTCCGTCTGCGCGATGCGGATGGTCACGGTGTCGTCGGGCGCGATGACGATCCAGGCGTTGATCTCCGGTGTACTGGGATCCTCGTACCAAGAGGCGCCCGTGGGCGGAACTTGCGCGTTCGCCGTTCGCGGCGGCACCCAAAAACCGAGCACGAAGGCTGCGCTCGTGGCCGAGGTCGCAGCGAGAAACTCACGGCGGTCCATGCCGGACCTATTCATCGCTTCCTCCGCGCTCGGCGTTCATCAAGTCTGCCGCGAGGTGGATGGCCTTGCGAACGCGGTGGTAGCTACTGCAGCGGCAGGCATTGGTCACCTCCGCGTCGATGTCGGCGTCAGAGGGGTTCGGGTTCCTACTCAACAGAGCCAGCGCGCTCATGATCATGCCGGACTGGCAGTAGCCGCATTGCGGCGCATCCAATTCCTTCCAGGCGAGCTGGATGGGATGGTTGCCGTCGGGCGAAAGACCTTCGATCGTGGTGATCGACTTTCCGGCGGCCATGTCCGCGCGGAAGGTGCACGAGCGGGTCGGCTGCCCATCGACGTGGACGGTGCACGCGCCGCATTGCCCGATGCCGCAACTGAACTTGGTGCCCGTGAGCCCGATTTGATCGCGGATCACCCAAAGCAGCGGTGTTTGCGGATCCACGTCGACCGAATGCGAAGCTCCGTTGACCGTCAGAACGAACGCCATATCTAGCCTCCACGCCGGGCACGGTTCTGAGCGTTCCGATTATCTCCTAATCGATCGAGAAGAGGGACGCCAGCGGCTTTTTTTGAGACCTCACACCTTCCAGAATCGCGATAAATCTATATAGTGCCCGCTTCGCCGGGCCGGCGCCCCGGCATGACTTCGAATCGACGGGACTTACGTTATGGCCAGGAAGAAAGAACTAAAGCTCTACCGCAACATCGGGATCATTGCCCACATCGACGCGGGCAAGACCACGACTACCGAGCGCGTGCTGTATTACACGGGCAAGAAGCACCAAATCATCGAAGTGCACGACACCAAGGACGGCAAGTCGAGCACGACGACCGACTACCTAGAGCAAGAGCGCCAGCGCGGCATCACGATCCAAAGCGCGGCGGTGTCGGCGGAGTGGAAAGGCTACCAGATCAACATCATCGATACTCCGGGGCACGTGGACTTCACGATCGAGGTGAACCGCAGTCTGCGCGTGCTGGACGGCGCGGTCGTCGTGTTCGACGGCGTCGCCGGCGTCGAGCCGCAGACCGAGACCAATTGGCGCCTCGCCAACCAGTACAATGTCCCGCGCCTCTGCTACGTCAACAAGATGGACCGCATAGGCGCGAACTTCGCGCACTGCGTGAAAGGCATCAAGGAGCGGCTCGGCGCCAACGCGCTGCTTTGCCACGTGCCGTTCGGCAGCTCCGACGAGTTCGTCGGCATGGCCGATCTCGTCGCGGGTTGCGGCTATATCTGGGATTCGGACGACAAGGACGCCGAGTGGGAGACCATACCGCTTGACCAAATCCCAGGCCGCTTCAAATTCGCCACCACCCGGGATAACGACTGGATCGCGCGCATTCCGGAGCTCCGCCAGGAGCTGCTCGAGCACGCGTTGGCGCAGGACGAAGACGCGTTCCTCGAGTTCGTGGAATCGGGAAAGTTCGACCCCGCCCAGCTCAAGCAGTGCATCCGCAAGGGCGCGATCAGCGGAGCGCTCGTGCCGCTACTCTGCGGTTCCTCGTTCAAGCACAAGGGCGTGCAGCAGATGCTCGACGCCGTGGTCGACTACCTGCCATACCCGGGCGAGAACGGCGGCATCTCGATCGTCGATTTGAACGGCACGGTTATCGGTACTCAAGAGGTCAGGGACGACGCTCCCGCACGCGCATTGGCGTTCAAGGTCATCAATGACCAGTTCGGGACGCTCACTTTCGTGCGCGTCTACTCGGGCGTCATCAAGAAGGGCGACACGCTGCTCAATGTCACCCGCGACAGGAAGGAACGCATCGGCCGCATCGTGGAAGTCCACGCCGCCGACGCGGAGGACGTCGAGGAAGCGCGCGCCGGCGACATCTGCGCCTTCGTTTCCATGAAAGAAACGGAGACCGGCGATTCGCTCTCGTCCCCCGAGAAGCCTGCGCTGCTCGAGCGCATGCGTTTCCCGGATCCCGTCATCAGTGTTGCGGTGGAGCCGAAGGCGCGCGCCGACGTCGACAAGCTGTCCACCGCGCTCTACAAGATGGCCAAGGCGGATCCGTCCCTGCGCCTCGAAGTGGACCAGGAAACCAGGCAAACCTTGTTGCGGGGCATGGGCGAATTGCATTTGGAAGTCACGATCGACCGCATGCGTACGGAGCTCGGCGTTGAAGCCACCATGGGCCGTCCTCGAGTGAGCTTTCGAGAGGCGTTCGGCAGCACCGTCGAGAGAGTCTATACGCACAAGAAGCAATCGGGCGGTTCCGGACAATTTGCGGAAGTGAAGATGATCTTCGAGCCGCTCGGGGGCGGTAGCGGCATAGAGTTTTCCGATGAAGTCGTCGGCGGCCGGATTCCGCGCGAGTTCATTCCCGCCGTCGAAAAGGCGATCATGAGCGAATGCAAACGCGGGCAGGTCGCGGGCTATGAAGTCGTCGACTTCAGGGCGCGCCTGCTCGACGGCAAGTACCACGACGTGGACAGCTCGACGCTCGCGTTCGAAATCGCCGGCCGTGCATGCTTTCGCGAAGCGCACAAAGCGAGCGGGCCTAAGCTGCTCGAGCCGATCATGCGCATCGAGGTGGTGAGCGAGGCGGAGTATTTGGGCGGTATCATCGGCGACATCGCGAGGCGCCGCGGACAAATCAGCGATCAAGGGCAGAAGGGACCGCAAGTGTACGTCCAGGGGTTCGTGCCCCTGTCCGAAATGTTCGGCTACATCAACTTCCTGCGCTCCACGACGAGCGGGCGTGGGACCTTCCAGATGGAGTTCGACCACTACGCCGACGTTCCGGCTGGTCTCGTCGAGAAGCTCATGGAGAAGGAAGCGTGAGGTCGAGGTGCAATCGTCGCGATGCAAGCGAATGAGCGTGAACGCGCATTGATGGCCGTTGTCGACGGCCTCGAGGCGGAGCTCCGCCGGATGCAGCTATGGGAACCCGAGCCGCCGAGCGAACAAATGCTGGCGAGCGCTCAGCCGTTCTGTTTCGACACGCTCGCGCTATCACAGTGGCTGCAGTGGCTCTTGATTCCGCGGATGCGCGGCATCCTTGCGGGCGACGGTAGCCTACCGACGCGGAGCGCGATCCACCCCTACGCCGAGGACTGCTTCGAGCATCTCGACGACTCGCGCACACTTTTGATGCTGATCGAGCGTTTCGATGGGTTGATCCGAGGCGAGGCAGTCGCGATCACGCACTGATCCCCGCGCGCCGACTCTCGGTCTGCGGGACGCCCGCGTCCCAGTAGTTTGTGAAAGTCAGCCTGACCGAGCGGTTGAGGCCGGGGCTGGACCACTCGCCGAGAAATCGGGAATCCAGCACATCAGCCGAATCGGTGATTGCGGCAACGCACAGCGCGCGCCACAGCAGAACGCCTCCGATCAACATTCTGGGCCATCGCGGCTGCGGCGACGATGCTTGGCTTCCGATCGCGCGTGCCGCCTCGGCTGTGATGGTCCACGACATGTGTAATTCACTCCTTACTCAACTGCTAGTCGTGCGGCGCGGCTGCGAATCGACATCTACGACGCGCAAGCCGGTCATACGATATGGTGCCGCCAGGTAGCTGAATATCTCGTGAACCGATCACGTGATGATCCCCGACCGACGCATGTCGGCGCGGCGTGATCTCCTACTCCAAGGCGCGCGCGATGACGCGGATCGCCACGCCGGAGAACGAAGCGGCGTTATCGAACGTCGCCGAGCATGGCACGACTGCCCACATGGACAAGCTCGTGCGCAAGTATTGTTGGGCCGAGCGCCTCGAGGCGAAGCGCGCCAGCGATCGCCACTTCCACCGCTATCTGCGCTTCGCGTACGACGATGACGACTCGCCGCTGATTTACGTGCGCCTGCCGCCGGAAGTCGGCACTTTGGTCAGAAAGGCCATCGAAGCGGCAGTTGAAGCTCAGTCCAACGTCTCCGCGGAGACGTCCAAGCGCTGTTCGCGCACAACCGCGCACAGCGCTTACGTCAGTTGAGGGCGCGCTTCCGAGCGTAGATCGCTACGTACCGCCCCAGCTCAACGACGCGGATCCCCGGGAAGTCACCGAAGGATCTCTTCCGACGGTTCCTCGCTCGACGGGCAGCCATTGGTGTTCATGGCTAGGACCTCGGTCGTTCCCGCCTTGACCGAAACGGAGTGAATCTCGCCCTCGAAAAAGGCCTCGGGTCCGACTTCGAGATCATCGTACTTCATGCTCACGCCGTTGCAGTAAAGAACGGTCACATGCGAGAGGTCCTTGGTGGCGCTAATGTTCACGCCAGCCGAGCCGTCCCATTCGAACGTGATCTCCGCCGTGCTCGAGATGTTCGCTTGCGTGGGCGCCGCGTGCACGTTCAATCCGGTGAGCCCGAGCGCGACGAATGCATACGCAAGGCCATGTCGTTTGTCGATCATAGGTCGTCTCCTTCTTACCTTCCAACCCTGAAGGAGTCCGATAGCGGGCAACACGGGGAACGCGTCCCCTGTAACCCGAATCTTCGGTAACTCAGCCGCCATAGCGTTATGTCGCCTTAGACCCGGAGCTTTGCGTCACTGCCTTTCGGCAGCTTTGCCTTTATCGGACTCGGTATGGCGCCGATTGTGCGGCGCCTGTCAGGCACAATACGTGACGAAAGTCCGTCGTCAACGTGAGCTGTGTCACATTTCGTGCGTGCAACCGACGAGCGCGCCGGTTCGCGAGCAAAGCTCGCTCCTACAAGAGAACGTTACGTGCCGCTCCAGCTCGCCGAAGGCTTCGCTCCGCCGAGCAGCACCAAGGCGAGCCCCGTCAGGATCAGCACGATGCCGGCACCTTCGGCGAGGCTCGGCCGTTCCCCGAGTTGCAGCCAGGCGGCGATGACGCCGACGATCGGCACGATCAGCGAGCTCAAGCCGCTCAAGAGCGCCGGCAGGCGCTGAAGAATGTATAGCCAGAGAACGGTCGCGATCGCCATGCCGCCGACGGCGTTGTAGGCCAGTGCGCCGATGAAAGCGCCGCTCCACTCGATGGGGCGCTCCGGCACGAACGGCGCGATGGCGACGAGCGGCACGAACCCATAGATCATCTGCCAGGTCGTCAGCGACAAGAGATCCTCGCGGTCCCGGACCGGTATGCGCTTGACGATGATGACGCTCACCGCCCACGAGGCACCCGCGCCGAG
>DATCIQ010000037.1:0-12098 GCA_036507635.1 Gammaproteobacteria bacterium | reverse complement strand
GGTCCACGTCGCCGCAGCTTTCTCCATGGCCGGGTTCTCGAGGCCGTCCGCCGGATTACCGGGTACCGTGTGGAAGCGCCAAACCTCCGCACCGGTCGCGGCGTCGTAAGCCGTGACGTAGCCGCGCACGCCGAACTCCGCCCCGGCGTTGCCGATGATGACTTTGCCATCGACGACGCGCGGCGCGCCGGTGATCGAGTAGTCGGAACCGGCGGGTGTCGTCTGCACGGCCCAAACGACGAGCCCCGTGTCTTGATCGAGCGCGACGAGCCGGCCGTCGAGGAGGCCCACGTAGACCTTGTCGCCGTGGAGCGCGACGCCGCGATTGACGGGACCGCAGCACGCGCTCGGCCCACCGTTCGCGCGCCCGCCGCGCACCAAGCCCGGATCCCAGCGCCACTTGACCGCGCCCGTCGCCGCGTCGAGCGCGAAGACGTGGCTCCACGTGCCGGTCGCGTAGATCACGCCGTCCGCGACGAGCGGCGTCGCCTCGAGATTGCCGTCCGTGCCTGCGATCTCGAACGTCCACGCGACCGCGAGCCGGCTCACGTTGCTGGGATCGATCTCATCGAGAGGACTGAAGTGGGTTTCGGCATAGTCGCCGCCGTACGTGAGCCATTCGCGATTCGGCGAAGCGCCGAGCGCGGCGTCGTCGACACGCGGCTGTGCAGACACCGGAGCCGCGAACATCGCGCCGCCGGCGGCGACGCCGCAAGCCAATGCGGCGCATGCCGCCCGCATCGGCCCTCGAGAAAGCGGCATCAGCGAGCTTCGCGCCGGGACTATTTGAGCGGCGAGTAGTCGGTGGCGCTCATCATGGTCACGTTCGGCCGCTCTATCGGCACGAAGTACTTCTGCCTGAGCTCCGTCCACTCGGGATCGGCGTTGAACGCGGCCCACACCTCTTCGCGATGCGCGCGGTCGCGATAGGCAAGCATCCAGACCAGCGTCAGCGGGTTGTCCAAGCTTTGCCACACGGCGATGATCTCCGCGCCGTGCTTCTTGAAGATCTCGACTTCCTTCTCGCGGAAGCGCTGATGCAGCTCATTGATGCCGCCTTTGAACTGATCGACGCCGTCGCGCGTCGGATCGACCGTATACATGCGGAGCTCAAAGCAGCGCGAATCCTGGGCGATGTTGCGCGAGAGATCCGCCGGCAGACTCGCGGCAGGACCGCAGGGCGGCGGGGGAACCGCGGGCGCCGCTTGCTGCGCCGAAACATCGCGCACAGACAGCGAAAACAGTGCGAGCGCCGCGACACCCGCGAGCGAGACAATGACGCGGCCGGACTCGCCCTTGGTCAACGAAGTTTGCATGATCAACCCCCTCATATCCGACAGTTGTTTGTTGTTTCTCAACGGGGAACGTCTGTTCCGAAGCGTAAATATAGCTGCGCAGGGGCCCTCTATGGCAGGAGTTATCGAACTACTGTATAAATATCCACATCAGAGAGATCCATGGACAAACTTGACATTGATGGGTTGCCCGCTAGCGAAGTGGGTATATGGACGCTCGACAAACATGAGCGCCTGCGGAAGTATGTCGATGCGGCTCATGGGGCGAGGCGCCGATTCCCTCATCGAAGTTACATAGATCTCTACTGTGGCCCCGGCCGATCCTGGATCAGGGAGACCGACGAGCACATTGACGGAAGTCCCCTGGTCGCGTATGAGGCGGGCGGGCGTCATGGGGATCAATTCACGGAGTTCTTTCTCGCCGATGCAAGTCGTGAGTACCTAAATGCGGCCAAACAACGCCTGGCAACGCGCGGCGTCAATGCACGGACGTTTCACGGGGACGCAGCGGATGTTGTAGACGAGGTGATCCCTCGTCTCGATCCGTCAGGTTTGCACCTTGCCCTGCTTGATCCGTATAACCTCGGAGATCTTCCATTCTCCGTCATCAAGAAGCTGGCAGAAGTGAAGCGCATGGACCTCTTGATCCATGTGAGCGCGATGGATCTGAAGCGCGATCTGCCGAACTATCTCCGCACCGAGGGTCCGAATCACCTCGACCGATTCGCGCCAGGGTGGCGCCGAGCCGTCGACGCGAAGCAACGTCAGGAACGCATTCGGCAGGCAATCTTTGAACATTGGAAGTCACTTATTAAGGGCCTCGGCACCACCGCCAATGACTGTGTTGAAGCGGTGGAGAACAGCAAGCGCTCGGAATTGTACTGGCTCGTCTTCGTCGCCCGTCATGAGCTTGCACACAAGCTTTGGAAGGCGATTGCAAACGTATCGTCTCAACCGCGGCTTTTCGACTGATCATCACTCCGCGATAGAGTACTTTCCATTCGGAGACTTTCGAGTGCCTACACGATCGAATATCGAGTGGACTGAGATGACATGGAACCCTGTTACGGGTTGCACGAAGCTCAGTCAAGGTTGCAAGAACTGCTATGCGGAACGCATGGCAAAGCGATTGCACGCGATGGGTAGCGCGCGATATGTTCATGGCTTCCACGTCACACTACATCCCGATCTCATCGACGTTCCACGCAAGTGGCGTCACCCGCGGATTGTTTTCGTCAATTCGATGAGCGACCTGTTTCATGAGGAGGTCCCGGTTGCCTACATCCGACGCGTGTTCGACACAATGAAAGCGTGTCCCCAACACACGTTTCAAGTACTAACGAAGCGCGCTGAACGACTGGCAGAGATCGCGCAGTCGCTGCCTTGGCCCGAAAATGTGTGGATGGGTGTCAGTGTCGAAGACGCACGCGTTTCCTCGCGGATCAATCTGCTACGAACCGTGCCTGCGGCCGTACGTTTTCTGTCGTTGGAACCACTTATCGGGCCACTAGAGAATCTGTGCCTCCAAGGAATGGACTGGGTGATCGTCGGAGGAGAGTCCGGACCCCGCGCCCGGCCGATGCAGCCGGAGTGGGTTACGTCGATTCTCCATCAGTGCCGCAGCGCTTCGGTCGCCTTCTTCTTTAAGCAGTGGGGTGGTGTGCGGAAGGATCTGACAGGCCGAAAGCTGAACGGCCGAATTTACAACGAAATGCCAGCAGCAATTGAGCGTATCGGAGTAGGCGCTTAAGCTCCGCCCAAAGGCGCCCCGCTTGATTCATTTGACCCGTATCGGGAGCATCTTGAAAATCTAGCCGCCGCAGCAGCAGTGACTTTGCGTGTGACGAGAGGACCGATGATCGCAGCAGCCAATCGCATCTCCTTAATTCTCGCAACGACCCTCGCGCTCGCGAGTTGCGCCGATCCGGACGCCGGCGCGCAATGGCGCCATCCCATGACGGCCTGGGGCGACCCCGATCTGCAAGGCCGGTGGCCGATCGAGCACATGAACGGCACGCCTATAGAGCGGCCCGAGGCCTTGGGCGAGCGGCGCTTTCTGACCGACGAGGAATTCGCGGAGCGCGAGACGCGCCTCGCGGCGCTCAACGGGCGCTACGATCAGGAGATCGCGACCAACAAGATGGGCATGGGGCACTGGGCCGAGCTCGGGCTCCCGAACCGGCTCACGTCGCTCGTCAGCGAGCCCGCGAACGGCAGGATTCCGGCGCTGACCGCTGAAGGTCAACGCCGGTCCGCCGTGATGCGGAGTAGCGGCTTGTCGGACAAGTTCGACAGCGTCGCCGACTTCAGCGCCGTGGACCGGTGCATCTCGCGCGGCTTGCCGGCGTCGATGTTTCCGTTCATGTACAACAACGGCATCGAGATCATCCAAGCACCGGGCTACGTCGTCATGCGGCTCGAGCTGATTCATGAGACGCGCGTCATTCCCGTCGACGGCCGGCCGCCGCTCGCGCCCGCCGTGCGCCAGTGGCTTGGGGAACCGCGCGGCCGCTTCGAAGGCTTTGCGCTCGTCGTCGAGACGACGAACTTCAACGGGCAGACGCCGATGATTCACGGGCCGCCCGGATACAGCGCGCTGCTGCCGACGAGCGAATCGATGCGCATCGTCGAGCGGTTCACGCGTACGTCCGACGATACGATCGAATACGAAATCAGCATCGAGGACCCCGAGGTCCTCACGCAACCGTGGGAAGCCGCCTACCCATGGCGGCGCGATCCGAGCTACGAGATGTTCGAATACGCGTGCCACGAGGACAACCACACGCTCCGCGACTTCATCACGACGTCGCGCTACGAGCGGGCGCGTCAAGCAACGCGATAGAGCGCATCGCACGCAGAGTCATCAGAGACGCGGCTCAGGCGAGCCGTAACGGCAAGCTGCGCAGGCGCTGCCCGGTCAATGCAAAGACAGCGTTCGCGACAGCCGGTGCGATCGGCGGCACGCCGGGCTCGCCGAGCCCGCCCATCGGCGCGTCCGACTCGAGGAATTCGACATTCACGCGCGGTGCGTTCGCGAGGCGGATCATGTCGTAATCCGGGAAGCTTCGCTGCACGACGGCGCCGCGCTCCACCGTGATCTCGTGAAACAACGCCGCCGACAAGCCGAAGATGATCGCGCCTTGAATCTGCGCAAGCGCCTGATCGGGATTCACGACGAGGCCGCAATCGACCGCGGCATCGACGCGATAAACGCGGATCGCGCCGTCGGCGTCGATGCCGACCTCGGCGACTTCGGCGACTCTCGTGCCGAAACACTCGACGATCGCGATGCCGCGCGCGCGCCCCTCCGGCACGGCATGGCCCCAGCCGGCCATCGCGGCCGCGCGCTCGAGCACGGCGCGATGCCGTGGCTTGCCGCTCAAGAGTGCGATTCGATACCCGAGCGGATCGCGACCCGCGGCGTGCGCGAGCTCATCGATGAACGACTCCATGAAAAAGCCGTGCTGCGACGACGCGACCGAGCGCCACGAGCCCGTACGCAGATGCATCGGCGCGTCCACGACTCGGACGTCAGGAGCGTCGATGCCGTAGATCGGGGCTGCCGCCGGCGCGTCCAAGAAACCGGCCCCGGTGAAGTAGCTCGTCCAGGAGATGGGGCGGCCCTCGGCATCCAAAGCGCTGCCCATGCGGGCGACCACTGCCGGCCGGTAGTAGTCGTGCTGCATGTCCTCCTCGCGGCTCCAGATCAACTTCACGGGCCGCGGCGTCAGCGCTTTCGCGACGCGCACCGCTTGCTCGACGTAGTCAAACGCGCCCGGTAGTCGGCGGCCGAAGCCGCCGCCAAGCTGCAGGTTGTGCATGACGACGTCAGCGGTGTCGACGTCAGCGGCGGCCGCGGCGACGCGCCGCGCGTTGAGCGGATCTTGCGTGCCGGCCCAGACCTCGCAGCGCCCGTCCGCGAATCGCGCCGTCGCGCACATCGGTTCCATCGTCGCGTGCGCGAGGTACGGCACGCGGTATTCCGCAGCGATCGTTCTCGCGCCGCCTGCAGGTGCGTCTCCCGAACCGACTGCATCGAGCGCGGCTGCGTGCGCCGCGTAGATCTGCTCGCTATCCATGGCGCCGCGCCCGGCATCCGTGAACTGCGGCTGCAAGGCGCGCAGCGCCTGAAGCGCTTGCCAATAGCCGTCCGCAACGACGGCGACCGCATCGTCGAGCCGCACGACCTCGCGCACGCCCGGCACCGTTTTCGCGGGCTCGGGATCGACGGCCGCGAGCTTGCCGCCCGGCACGGGCGCCGCAGCGATCGCCGCATACAACATCTCGGGCAACACGACGTCGATGCCGAACTGCGCGGTGCCGTCGACCTTGCTCGGAATGTCGTGCCGCAATTGCGGCGTGCCGACGAGCCGATATTGATCGCGGGGTTTCAAACGTGGGTGCAGCGGCGGTTTGATCGCGGCGGCGTCGCTTGCGAGCTCACCGTAAGTCGCGCTGCGATTCGTGGGTCCATGCACGACCTGCGAGCTCCGCGCGCTCAGCTCGCCGACCGGCACGCTCCAGCGCGCAGCCGCGGCTTCGAGCAACATCTCTCTCGCAGCCGCGCCCGCAACGCGCATGCCGAGCTGTCCCGTCGAACGCGTGCTCGAGCTGCCGCCCGTGATCTGCAAGCCTGCGAAGTCCGCTACCTTATAGGTCCCGTAGTCGACGGCGCGTTCGAGCCAACGCGGCACTTCCATGCCCATCTCCGCGCCGAAGCCCCGCAGCATGTAGCCGTTGGCGTAAACGTCCTCGGCCGGCGCTTCTTCGATACGCACGCGACCCCAATCCGCTTCAAGCTCCTCCGCGAGCATCATGGCCACGCCCGTGAGGGCCCCCTGGCCCATCTCGCAATGTGGAATCACCGCGACGACCTCGTTGTCGGGCGTGATTTTGATCCACGTGGTCAAGCGTTCGTGCCCGTCGGCGCGCTTCGGCACGATGCGCAAGCGGTTCGGCGCGAGGGCGATCGCGCCGACGCCGAGCACGAGCCCGCCGCCGACCAGACTGCCGGTTGCGATGAACGCGCGGCGTGTCCACTTACCCATGCGACACCTCCGCCTTTCCCGCGAGCGAATGAATCGCCGTCCGAATGCGTTCGTACGTGCCGCAGCGGCAAATGTTCGTCACGGACGCATCAATTTCTGCATCGCTGGGTCGAGGGTTGCTTTCGAGCAGGGCTGCAATCGCCATGATCATGCCCGATTGACAGTAGCCGCACTGCGGCACTTGGTGCTCGATCCACGCGGCTTGGGCCGCGTGCAGCTCAAGTCCCGAAGCCAGTCCTTCGATGGTCGTCACCGCGCGGCCGGCCACGCCGGCAATCGGCACGAGACAGGACCGCACGGCGACACCGTCGATATGCACCGTGCAGGCGCCGCACGCGCCGATGCCGCAACCGAACTTCGTACCGGTGAGGCCGCCCTGCTCGCGGATCGCCCACAGCAGCGGTGTGTCGGGCGTTACCTCGAATCGCGTCGGTGTGCCGTTCAATGTGAATTCGATCATGGTGCTACCTCTCTGCCGGCCGACCGACAGTGTACTACCGGAGCCCGTGCTCGAGCTTCTGCCAGATTTCCGTCTTGTAAACCGGGGGCAGTATACTGAATGGCTTGACTTTGCCGACATATAAACTACATTGTGATTTATATGTCGAGAGGTCAGAGTCTCGGAGAATTCGAGCAGATCGCCCTGCTCGCAATTCTGCGTCTACAACAAGAAGCTTACGGTGTATCGATTCGTGCCGAGATCGCGAGGCGGGTCGGGCGTGAGACCGCGCCCGGTGCGCTGTACACGACGCTGGAGCGCCTCGAGGAGAAGGGCTTCGTCAAGTCGCGCATCGGCGAGCCGACGCCGGAGCGCGGCGGGCGCGCCAAGCGCTACTACAAAGTGACTGCGGCGGGTGTCAAAGCGGTCGCGCGAGCGCAACGCGCCTATCGCCGTCTGCTCGACGGTCTCGAGATTCCCGGAGTTTCACATGTCTGAGGCATCGTTTGCACAGAGGCTTTTGTCCCTCTTTACGGAGCCCGCCCACGCCGAGTCGATCGTCGGCGACTTGACGGAAGAATCTTGCGCGCGCGGCCGCAGCTGGTTTTGGCGTCAGATCTCGAGCACGGCGTTCGCGTTGTGCTTGAAGAGCGTTCGCGCGGCGCCGCGGCGCTCGTTGTGGCTCGGAGGCGCCGCGCTCGTCTTGTGGCTCGGCATTTATGCGGCCCTGCTCGCGATCACGGGCTTGTATGGTTTCCTTCGATATTTCGATCCCGCCGATCTAGACGCGAGCCTGAGCGCGGCGCCGCTCGGTTTCTGGATCCGCGTCGTCTCGGCCGTCGTCGCCACGAATTTTCTGACCGGTGTGATCCTCGGGCGATGGGCATCGACGGGCGCGATGAATGGCAGCGCTCCGCTCGTCGTTCTTTGGCTCGCGAGCTGGGTCGCCTGGCCGTTTCTCGCGCAGCTCGTATACGCCCTTTCCTGGTACTGGATCGTGGGCGGCGTTTTCGCGTTCCCCTTCGTTTACTTGGTGCCGTTACTCGCCGGCAGCGCGGTGGCGCGTAGACCGGGCAGCGGCGGCGGTCCTCCCTTCAAGTCGCCGAGCAAGGTGTCGGATTGAAACCTGCTGCGTCGGGGAGCTGCTTGAAGTTCGAGCTCGTGACGTAAGGCCGGTTGAGATAAGTGGGATCGTCGACGATCGTCGTGACGACGAGCCACTCGTCGCCGTTCGGCGCCGTGAAACGATTGAAGTATTCGGTCAGCATCGCGTTCTCGCTGTAGGGCACGCCGTTCTTACGCAGATACCCGCTGCGCATGCCCGTCGTCACGACTTCGAGGCCGCCGCCGTTCGGCGAGTCCTCCGCGGCGCGCCATACGACCGGCCGCCACTTCGCGACCGAATGCCCCTGCCACGTCGCCTCACCGGGCGTCGCCGCCGCGTCGAAATGCAATAGGCGCGTCTGCTCGCCGGCGTCCGTGTTGATGCGCAACGTCGCATCGTTTTCCCACGTGACGTGCAACCGGCCCGGCACACGCATGATGCTCGCGGCGCCATACGCCTTGCAGGCCTCGCCGGCCGCCTTGTCGCGCGCCGGGTCCCACGCGTCGGCGACGCGACGGCCCGCGGCATTGAGCGGGATGCCCGCGTACGCGCCGGCATTCGGCGTGACCATGCGGAACTTCCAATCCTCGGTCACAACGGCGACCCAGTAGCCCGTGAGATCGAGGGCCGCGGCTGCGCGCGGCGTCGGGGCGGGCGCGGCGGGCTGAGCGTTTGCCACGGGGAGCGACGCGGCGGCTAGAACCAGACAAGAGAAGATCGCGAGCGAAGCTCGCTCCCACAAGAGCGAAGGTCGCTCCCACAAGAGCGAAGCTCGCTCCCACAAGAGCAAAGCTCGCTCCCACATGCTCAATCGACGACCTCGCCCGAGCGCTCACCCCACGTCAAGCCGTCGAGCGGCCGGCGCAGCGTGAGCATCTGCGCGCGAAACTCGCCGGGCGTGCGCGAGGGATAGGCCGTGATCGTGACCTCGTCGCCGACGCGAAGCGTGCCGCGATCCACGCCCTGCCGCGTGAGCGCCCCCGCGGCGCTCCACTCCACCGACCAGCGGTGGACGGCGCCTTGCTCGTCCGGCACTTCGACGTGCACGAAAGAGTGCGGGTTGCGAAACATGAACTGCACGAGCTTGCCTTGCAGCGTGATCTCGGTCTTCAAGTTGTAGGTCGCGCCGAAGGAGTGGTGAGCGTGCACCGGAAAACCCGCGGCGAATGCAACGCCCGCAAGAAGCCCCAACGTTCCAAAACCGGCCCTTTGCTTCATCGTTCCCTCCTTCGATCTCGCTATCTTCGCGCGAGACTCTCGTACACGGCTTCGACGAACATGTCCGTGGTCCATGCGCCCTGCGTCGAGCCGTAACGCCCATCGAAATCGAGCGTCGGCCGCGCGGCGATGACCTGCTCGAGCGTCATGCCGTCGTCGATCATCTGCCGCACGCGGTCGCGGATCATCGTGATCATGTTGCGGTAAGAGGCGACATCGGCCGTGTCCGCAAGACGTCCGTGACTCGGGATGATCCAGGTCCCGCCTTGCGAGCGGTACTCGGCGACGGCGAGATCCAAGATGTGATTCAAGCCGTCGATGACGCCTTGCACGCTGCCGCCGCCGTCGATGTCGATGTCGATGAACGGATAGCTCACCGTCGAGAGCAGATTGCCGGCGCTAATGACCTCCGAATGCCGGAAGAACACGATGCTGTCGCCGTCGGTGCTGGCAGCCGGCGCGTGATAGACGATCACCGCCTCGCCGTTGACGTACTCGCTCAACTTCTGAAAGTCGTAGAAATAGGTGTCGGTGGGCCACGCCTCGGGAGGCAGTGGCGCTGCGTCGCCCGGCGGCGCGCTCATCGTCGCGAGCGCATTCTCGTGAGCGATCACGGAAGCGTTCGCGGCCGCGCCCGTGACGTTCGTGCCGCCGCGCCTCGCGAAGAACCCTTCGACGGCGAGCTTCGCGTTACCGCCCGTGTGCTCGGGCGCCGCGCTCGTATTGATGATGTAGCGAATCGGGCGCGCGGCCGCGGGCGACGCCACGATCGCGTTCATCGCCGGGCTCGCCCAACCGTGCGGGTTCCCCGCGCAATTCGCGCCGGCGCAAGGATTGGGCCGCGGAGCCGCCGCGACTTCGGCCGCGAGCGCGTCGACGGCGGCGCGCACCTTGTTCACCATCAGGACCGTGCCCGTGTTGACGAGCAGCACGCCGTCCGGGCCCACCGAAGCCGTGATGTTGGTGCCGTCGGCCACGAGCATGTAGATGTTGCCCTGCACGGGCAGCACGTGGACCTCGCCGTCGCGCGGACTTTGCGCGGCGATCATGCGCCCGACGTCGAGCGCCGAGCGCGACAGCGGCAGCGGTGCGCGGCGCGTGCCCGACGAGGACGCGAGCACATACTCGGGATACTGAGTCTCGGCCCCGCCGCGCGTCGCGGCTTCGGGGATCCAGTCCTGCTCGCCGAGCCACTCCGTCAAGTACGGGTTTTGGCCCGGCAAGAAGTGCGGCACGAAATGCGGATCGGTGCCGCCGGCCTCGCCGAGAGCCGAAGTCACGCAGGATTCCATTTGCACGATCGTATTCGGGTCGTACTCGTAGGTCGTCGACTGCACGTAAGGCTCATCCATGTAGATCGGGTCGTCGACGATCGTGACGACGGTCAGATAGTCGTCGTTGCGCGTCAGGTACTCCGTCATCGTATACATGTCGCTCGTCTGCGGTCCGCCGCGCTTCAAAAAGCCGTCCTTGAGATGCGTCGTCGTCACGACGAGCGTGTTGCCGACCCACTCGCCCGTCGAAAAACCGGTCCAGCTGTGCGGCGCATACGCGGGCGGATGCGGCCGCCCATCCAAGTAAATGGGCCGATCGAGGGACCGCCAGAACTGCACGTGGTACGCGTTGACGTCGCGCGTCAGCGGATCCAATTCCTTGAGGATGCGCGCGCCGCCCAAGCCGCGCCATTGATGCGGCGCGGAATGCGGCCGGCACCGGTACTCCGAGGTGCCCCAGATCGATTCGGCCGTCGTGTCGGAGCGCTGGCGGCCCGCGTCGTTGTACGGGATCCCGAGATAATCGCCGAGCGGCGGCTGGCCGGGGTCCTCGTCGCTCTCGAGGCGCCACTCGCCCGAGAGATCGGGAGGGCTCCGCTCGCGGCCGACTAAGAGTTGCGCGGACGCGGGGGCGGAAGCGACGAGCGAGAGCAAAAGGAGCAGGACATTATTCCGGGCCATTGCTGTTGAAGATATCGCGAATCATGAGCCACGATCCATCGTCCTGGCGCTCGTAAATGTGGATGTATTTGCCGACGCTCCTGATCGGCTCGACGCCTAAGCGCTTCGGCGTCAGCGTGATGTCGTAAGCACCGCGCTGGTAGGCGAAGTCGCCCGCGACGACGGTTTCCGCAGGCGTCCAGATTTCGACGTTATCCCACGACGCGATGAGGTTCTCGTTCGCGGCCTCGATGGCTTCCTTGCCCGCGAGCTCCGGGCGATTCGGAATCATCATGATGTGACTCTCGGCCACCGTCGAATTGAGCAGCTCGAGGTCGCCCTCGTTCAAGCCCCGCAAAATCTTCTCGTTGATCGCTTGGATCGCGGCGAGATCCTCCTCGAGCGTCGGTGCGCGCTCGCAACCGGCGAGCACCGTGGACACCGCCAAAGCAAAAAGCGACGAGCGCGCGCTCACCATGGCTGCGGGGAACCGTCGTATTGCAGAAACTTGCCCGTATCCGCAATCGTCAGCCCAGCGATCGTCGCGATCATGCCGGGGAACTCGAGATGCGCCTGCTTCTCGGTCAACACGGCGCCCGGATGCAGCAGGACCACCGTGATGCCCTCTTCCTCGAGCACATACGACAGCGTCGCCATCGTCTTGTTGAGAGCCGCCTTGCTCATGCCGTACCAGAACGCGCCCTCGACGAGCGGGGGCACCGTGACCGAGCCGTGCGAGGAGCTGATCGAGACGATCTTCTTCTGCTCGCCGGCGCGCACGGCGCGGAAGAATCGGGCTCATACCGGTCCTTCCGCGCCCGCGTTCAGAAGCTGAACTTCAGTCCAGCGTAATACCGGCGGCCGAGAATGTCGTAGTAGCCCTGATTCGTCGAGCCGAGAGCGTTGGTTACGCCCGGGTCGTAGCCGACGATCTCCGGATCCGTATCGAACAGGTTGTCGACGCCGAACCTGAGCTCCATGTTCTCCCGCATCGACCAGTTACCGAACAGATCGAACCGGTTGTGCGAGCTCGTCGGTTGAACCGTCGCTGCGGGATTC
>DATCIQ010000036.1:0-11139 GCA_036507635.1 Gammaproteobacteria bacterium | reverse complement strand
CGCGCTCGACGGCTTCGGTCCACCCGCTCCACGGCGACTGGAGGCGGTCGACGACGCCGACAATGGTCATGGGCTCCGTATCGGCGATGTAGACCGTTTTGCCGACGCCGAACGTCGGGTCGTCGGGAAAGAGCGTCGCGGCGAGCTCCTTCGAGAGAATCGTTGTCGCCGACCAGTCGCGGGTCGCGGGCTCGCGCCAAGTCACGTCGGAAGGCGCGAAGTTCTCGCCGGCGACGAGCTCGACGCCGAGCGCGTCGATGCCGTGCTCGTCGACGAAGTAGACCGCGGTTGGGACATTTTCGACTTCCGGCCCGGGAACCGTTTTAAGGCCCATGCTCCACCCGCTCCCGCCGAGCGGAATCGCGTTGATTTGCACGGCCGCCTCGACGCCGGGCAGGCCGCGCACCTGTCGCAAATCCTCCTCGACCGTGAGCTTCGGATCGAAATCCGCCGCGAAGCCTGCGCTGTTGAGATGGAAGATGTTGGGCTCGTCGACGCCGCTCGGCCTCCCCATGAGCTCGGCGCGTTCCTGCGCGATCGCGATCGCGTTGATGACGATCGCCATCGTAAACGCGACCTGCAGCACGATGAGGAGGATGCCGGTCTTGTTGCGCAGCGCCGCGCGCCAAATGGGTCCGAATTCCATCGCTGTCTCCGCTAGTTTGCGCTCAGGTAGGCGGCCGGTTGCACGTTGCACGCGCGCCACGTCGGGTAGATCGCCGTCACGAGGCTTGCGACGATCGCGAGCGCTACGGCCGCGAGCGCCATGTTCCAATCCATCGTCATGACTCGCGATGCCACCTCGTCTTCGAACTGCGCATCGATCCCTTTGAGGCCGAGCCACGTGAAACCGAGGCCGAGCACACCGCCCGCGCAGCCGATGAGGCCGGCCTCGACGAGATACTGCTGGAACAGCACGCGGCGACTCGCGCCTAGCGCGCGGCGGATGCCGATTTCCGTGGCTTTGCCGAGAAATTTCGCGAGCAGAAGCCCGATCGTGTTGAGCAGGCAGACGACGAGAAACATGAGCGACAGGCCGAGCAGCACCTGCGCCTCGTCAGGAACCATCTCGAGCTCTTGGAGAAGGTCCATGACCGGTGTGGCGCGGTTGTCGAGCGGACGCGGAAATCGCCCCAGCTCTTTCTGCTCGCTGACGTAGGCGTCGAGGAATGCCTCGTACTCCCCGCGTTCGGCGTCGTTGCGCAGCTCCGCCCAGAACTGAATCCAGATGCACTCGGAGTTCAGAAACGCCTGGAAGCCGTCGCCGTCGAGTGGCCGCCAGCAATTCGTGTTGCCGTTTCGCGGCAGCTCCTTGGCGACGACGAGCTGCCAAGGTATGAAGATTTCCTCCACCGCGTTGAAGGCGCCGTTAGGCTCATAGAATCTCGGCAGCGGCGCCCACTCGTCGAGCACGCCGGCGACGCGATAGTTCGCGCCCGACAGCGTGACTGTTCGGCCGACGGAGTCCTCGCCGCCGAACAGACGCTCGTTCGTCGCTGCGCTCAGCACGACGACCTGCTCGGTCGCCTCGTCGGCGTCGGCGGACCACCCGCCGCCGTAACGGAAGGGCACGTCGAACATAGGGAAGAAATCGCCCGTGGTCGCGCGGACCTCGACGAAAAACGGGCGCTCCTCGCGGTTTTCCGGCTCGACGGCGAGCGTCGAGCGCGACATCATGGCTTGACGGAATGCGCGCTTGGCTTTCATGAGCGCCGTTGCGTCGAGATAGGTCATTTGATTCGGGGGGCTTTGGCCGTCATTGAACGGGAAATCGGCGCTCCAGCTGTCGAGCCGCACGTAATGCAGCACGTCGCTCTTTTGAGGTATTGGATTCATTCCGAATCGGTAGTTGACCGTCACCATCGACATGCTCGCGCCGATGCCGATGCCGATCGCGGCGACCATGAGCGCGCTCAGCACGGGATTGCGGCGGATGTTCTTGAGCGCGAGCTTGAAGTTGTAGTCGAGGAGCTTGAGCATGCCGGCGGCCTTAAGGGGTTTCGCCCGCTTGGACGACACCGTCGCGTAGCTTCACTTCGTGTTTCGCGCGTATCGCGAGCTCCGGATCGTGCGTGACCATGACGATCGTGGTGCCCGTCGCGTTGATCTCCTCGAGCAGCTCCATGACACCCTGCGCCATCTGCGAATCGAGGTTGCCAGTCGGCTCGTCGGCAAGCAGGAAGCGCGGCTCGCCCGCGAGCGCCCGCGCAATGCCGACGCGCTGCTGCTGACCGCCGGAGAGCTGCGAGGGCAGATGCTTGGAGCGGCCGCTTAAGCCCACGCGCTGCAAGGCGTCGTCGATGCGCCGCTTGCGCTCCCCTGCACCGAACCCGCGGTAACGCAGCGGCACGTCGACGTTGTCGAACACGCTCAAGTCGGGGATCAAGTTGAAGTTCTGGAATATGAAGCCGATCTTCTCGTTGCGTAGCTTCGAAAGCTCGTGGTCGGGGAGATTCGCGACACTGCGGCCATCGAGCTCGTATGAGCCGCCGTCGAAGGTCTCGAGTAGACCCGCGATGTTGAGAAAAGTGGTCTTCCCGGAGCCGGACGGTCCCGTTACGGCGACGAAGTCGCCCTCGTCGATGCCGAGCGAGAAGTCGCGCAACGCATGCGTCTGCACGGTATCGGTCCGATAGGTCTTGGAAACGTTGGTCATCGTGAGCATGGGGGCCTGTACCTTGAGTTAGTTGGTGACGAGCACGGTGTCCGCGCTTTCGAATGCGTCGATGCTCGAGCTTACGATGACGTCGCCGTCATTGAGCCCGGACAAGATCTCGACGACGCTCAAGCTGCGCGCGCCGATCTCGATCGGCGTGCGGCGCGCGATACCGCCGGCGAGCACATACGCGACGCGGCCGGCGCCGGACTCGAGGAACTGACCGCGCTCGACCATGAGCACGTTCGGTTTCTCCTCGAGCAGAATGCGCGTCGTCAAGCGCTGGTTTTGACGCAGCCCGGCCGGCGGCGCGTCCCGGAAGCGGAGCCGCGTCGTGACCTGGTTGTCGACGATCTCGGGCGACACGGCGACGACGACCGCGCCGTGCATGGCAGTGCCCAACCGAATCTCGGCGGGCATCTGCAGGCCTATATCGTCAGCGTAGCTCTCCGGCACTTCGGCCTCGACCTCGAAGGCTGTGAGATCGACGACGGTCATGACGGCTTGGTTCCGCGTCACGGCGGCTTTCTGATCGACTTGCAGGTTGCCGACGATGCCCGTGACGGGGGAGCGGATCGTCAATTCGTCGACCTGCCGCTCGAGATCGCTAACCAGCAGTCCTTGGCGCTGGACCTGGAGCTCGCGCGTGCGGAGCTCGAAATTGAGCCGCTCGCGGTCGAGCTCCATGTCTTTGAGCGCATGCTCGTGGCCGAGCTCCGCGTTGTCCAGGTCGTCGGAGGCCTTTTCGACGTCGATCTCCGGGATCGCGCGCGTTTCGAAGGCGAGCTCGGCGCGGCGTAACTCGCGGCGCGCCGCGATGAGCGCGACTTCGGCAAGGTCGACGTTCTTCTGGCTTTGCAGTTGCAGTTGGCGAGTCGTGATGCGTTGCCTGTCGAGCTCGACGCGCTGCTCCTCGAGCGTCGATTGCTCCTGCTGCAAGCGATTGTCGAGCTCGGGGCTGTCGACGCGCGCAAGCTCGTTGCCGAGCGCGACTTGGGCACCGGACTCGACGAGCAGCGTGATCGTGCCGTCGGCGGAGGCGAACAGAGTCGGGCTCACGGCCGCGACGACGCGGCCTTCCACGGAAACGTCGCGCACGAGATCGCCGTACCGAACCGTGGCGAGCCGCAACCGCTCGCGTGGCACGCTGACCTCCGCTTGGGACCAACGAATCGCCTGCGGCGCGAGCGCCGCTCCCGTGCCGAGAACGACGACGGCCACCGTGCCGCCGATGAGCCAGCGCCGCCGCCGCGATGGCGGCGGCAGGCTGATGTCTTGGCCGGAGGTGTCGGAGATGGCCATACGGGGAAGAACCGAAACCGGTGACAGTTTACTCAGGTCGGTGCTCTCTGTTCGCTGCTCGAGCATTAATTTCTCTTACGCGGCCCTTGGCTTAAGATGCGACAAGAGCTGAAAAGGTTTGCACGGTCGAACGAATAACCCCCCGGTACTCGATTAGAGACTGTCGCCGATCGCCGAAGGTTACAGACGACCACTTCCCGACGAGCGCACACCGGCATTGCAGGTCCCGTGCCATGCGAGCGATCCGTACGTAAGATGTTGATTTAAAAAAAGGTCGCTTCATCGCGGGCGCGCGGGCGATTTTGCGCGGCCGCTAACCCATGGCGAATACCGCCAGAAGTTGGCGAGGACGGCGCGCTCCTAGAGCAAGCCGGTGAGCAGCGTGGCGATGCCGAGAAACGCGAGGAAGCCCGTGATATCGGTGACGGTCGTCAAGATGATCGACGAAGCCTGGGCCGGATCCTGACCCGCGCGCGTCAACGCGATCGGCACGATCGCGCCGGCGAAGCCGGCGGCGACCATCGCGACGACCATAGCGAGCGCGATGACGAGCACGAGCCCGATCGATCCGCTCCAGAGATACACGCCGATACCGCAAGTGACGGCGACGGCGATGCCGTTGACGAGGCCGACCTTGACTTCCTTGAGCGTGACGCCGAGCCAATGGCGCAGCGTGATCTCGCGCAAAGCGAGCCCGCGCATCGTGACGGCGAGGGCCTGGGCGCCCGCGTTGCCGGATTGGCCCGCGACGACGGGCAGGAGGACGGCGAGCGCGGTAAACATTGCGATCGTCGACTCGAACAAGCCGACGACGGCGGCGGCGGCGAATGCCGTAAGCAAGTTGATTTGCAGCCACGGCAGCCGCTTGGTGATGGCGAACATCGGCTTCGAGAGCGCGCGCTCCTCGGCGCTCGCGCCGACCATAGTCTGTATGTCCGCCGTAGCTTCCTCGTGAATGGCTTGGATCAGCGCCGAGTGATAGATGATGCCGAGGAGCTTCCCCTCCGTGTCGACGACGGCGAGATCGACGAGCTTGTAGCGCTCGAGCAATTCGACGACTTCCTCGTGCGACGTAATCGGGCTCACGGTGGCGGCCAGGGGCTGCGCGATCTCCTGCAAACGTGTGCCGGGCGGCGCAACGGCGATTTCTTGAATGCTGACGCGGCCGCTCAATTTGTTGTTTGCGTCGACGATGAAGAGGCTCCGCGCGGCCTGGGCTCGCGTCTGCCGCAGCCGGTCGATCGTGGCTTCGACCGTGGAATCGCCGCGAAAGTAGCCGATGCGCGGCTCCATGAGCCGTCCGGCGCTGTCCGTGGGATACGTCATGAGCCGCTCGATCTCGGCGACAACGGAGGGCGCAAGGGCGGCCAGCAACTCATGTCGCCCCTCGCCGTCGAACTGCCCGAGCAAACGTGCGGCATCGTTCGGCAACAGTTCCTCGAGCAGGGCTTTCTGGAACGCGACGGGCAAACGCCGGAGGATCGCGGCCGCGGCGTCGGGCGCAAGCTTGACGAACACCGGCGCAAGCACTGATGCGGGATGCTCGGCGAGCGCGTCGGCCGCATCCTCGGGCTCCATCGCTTCGAGCCGGTGGGCCGCGTTCAACGGGTAGTCGAGCAAGAACCGCCGGTTGAGCAGCACGGCGACATGCGTGGGATCAACGGCCATAGGTTGGTCTCCGATGGTCCGAGAGCAGCGAACCGGATTGGACGAAGAGACGCAGCAGCGCTCCGCACGTGAAGAGCAATGCCGAGCCGAGGTTGGCGAGGACCGAATTCGGTATGGCGTGCGTGCCGACGTGCTGCTCGTGCACGCCGCGGCGCACGGCGATTCTCGACAGACCGCCGAGCACGTTGCGCCGACGCCCGACCACGGGAAGCATGAGGTAATCGTCCCACGCCGGAAGAAACGCGACGGTTGCGAGCGCGGCACGGTTCGAGATCGGCGCGATTTCCTCGATCGGCAGCTGCGCCAACGGCGCCAGGCGCTCGCTGCGCAGGAGCTCATGCACGCTGATGGCGCCGAGGAACCGGCCGTTGCTCGTGGATTCGAGAAAAATATGGCTCGCGGTGCGGGTGTCGCGCAGGTATCGAAGCGCATCTTCGACCGTGTGCTCGGGAGAAAGCAGCGGAACGTCGGGGTCGATCCATGCGCCGACGCTGTTGATCGAGTACTGCAGCGAGCGGTGCAGGCGCTTGGCGATCGACGTCGGCAGCTCGGTGAGCATCGATTCGCGCAGCTCCACGCGCACGAGCCTCAAGAGGCTCGCCCCGTCGTGATAGGCCAGATTGCGGAGGATCGCGGCGCTCTGGGGCGCTGCGAGACGCTCGAGACAGCGCGCCCCCGCAGCCGGAATCATGTTGTTGACGACGGGCGCGGCAAGCCGGGCAGGGACGGTTTCGAGAAACGCCGCGGCGTCGTTGATGCCGATCTCGTGGAGGACTTTGGCAGCGGCCGCCGGCGCATGCTCGAGGTACGCGAGCGTCAACTTCGCGCTGTTACTCATTCTCGTAATCGGCGACGATCAGTATCGTCTGCTCTTGGAATACTTTCGCAGGCACGACGAGCCGACCCTTCTCCGTGATCAAGACTACGGTCGTGGCGTTGATCTCGAGAACTTGCCCTTGCTGCCCGCCGACCTCGACGACCGTGCCGGGTTCGAGCATGCGCTGAACTTGCTGGGCGGCAATCAAGTTGCCGACGAACGCGCGCGCGCCGAAACCGAAAGCGAAAACGATGCCGAGCAAAAGGCTCCCGACGACGATGCCGAGCAGCGTGATGAGAAACGTGACATCGATGCCGATCTGGTCGAGACCGATGACGACTGCCGTCAGGAATACCGCGCTCTGTGTCGCGAACCCGAACAGTTCCGCCTGATTCGACCCCGTCGACGCGACCGTCGTCGTTACGACGTCGCGGACGAGCGTGCTCACGAGGTAACCCGCGAGCGCGATGAGGCCGCCCGCGACGAGCGTCGGCAGATACTCGACGATGCGGTCGAGCCACGACGTGAACGCATCGAGCCGGCCGATGCGTGCGGCCATGGCCGCGAAGACCAGAATGACGACCCAGAAAATGACGTTGCCGATCAGCGTGAGGACGGGCTGCGACAACCGCAAGCGCCTCATCCCGGCGGGCTGATTGACCCGCTCGAGTAGGCGATTCAAGCCGCTGCCCAAGCGGATGAAGAGCGCACGGAGAATTCGCGCGACGACCCAGCCGATCACGAGCAGCAGCAATGCGGCGAAAAGATAGGGCAGGTAGCCGGCCAAGCTCCGCAACGCATCGGTTATCGTCGTGCGGAAGTCATCGAGCCAGGCGGACAGGTCTCCCATCGCCGGGCGAGTCTAGCGCGGAGCAACCTGCCTTCGATAGATGGCGCCGCGCGAAAGGTCTATAGTCTCGCGGCGATGCAGAGCGAGGGCGCAATCACGAAACGGCGGGTCACAGGCGTCGCGACGCTCGCCATGGTCGGTTTCGCTGCGCATCCTTGCCTCTGCTCGGCGCATCATTCGACGGCCGAATACGACGTTCGCAGCGTCATCGAGGGGCGGGGCCGCGTCGTCGATGTCTTGTGGCGCAACCCGCATGTGCGTATCTCGGTCAGCACGGAAGATATCGACGGCGTAACTCGACATTGGCTGCTCGAGGGCATGGATGTCATGCGCCTCGATCGGGCGGGTGTGCCGCGCGATCTCGTCCAAGCCGGCGACACTGTGCGGTTCGCCGGCAGTCCGTCGACGCGCCGTGAGCGCCGCATGTACGTCACGAACCTGTTGCTCGAGGACGGCACGGAGATTCTGCTGCGCGCGGGAGCGCAGCCGCGCTGGTCGGAGCGCTATTTGAGCAGCAGTCAGATCGTCATCGATCCCGCGCGCGCCGCGGCGGATCGCTCCACAGGGATATTTCGCATCTGGGTGCCCGCGGGCCGCAACGTGCCCGAATGGGCCGCCGATCCGCCGCTAACCGCGTCGGCACGAGCTGCCCACGAAGCCTACGATCCGATTCGCGACGACCCCATGCTCGATTGCGCGCCGCCGGGCATGCCGCGGGTCATCTCCCGCAGCGGCGGCCATCCCATCCACTTCACGAAGCGCGACGGCAACATCGTCCTACAGAACGAATACTTCGGCTTGGAGCGCGTGATCCATATGGGCGCGCACGAGGACTTGCGCGATCGAGCGCCGCAACCGCTCGGTCATTCGGCAGGCCGCTGGGAGAACGGGGCGTTGGTCGTCACGACCACGGGGATCGACTGGCCGCTGTTTGACCTTTACGGCCTCGAAGGCGTCCCGCAAAGCGCGCGCATGGAAATCGTCGAGCGCTTTACTTTGAGCCCGCGCGACCGCGAGCTCATCTACGATCTTGCCGCGACCGATCCCGAGACCTTCGTCGGGACGGTGACTGCGGAAGGCTATCTGACGTTCCGTTGGCGTCCCGGCATGGAGTTCTTGCCCTACGAGTGCGTGACCGACCGATAAGCGATCGTCACGCGTTTTTTGTTTTCGCAACCACCGTAATGAATCCTTTGTCGGCCGTCGAATCGATGTCGGCAAAGCCGGCCTTCGCGAGCTCCGCATCGACCCACTCCTTCGCCAGCCGAAGCTTGCGATAGAAGCCTTTGTGAAACGTCCACGTTTTGCCGCTGCGGCGGTAGATGAGATCGTGCACTTTGACCGTCGCAGGCTCGTATTCGAGGAAACACGTGAAGACGGTATCGTCGTCGGAGCGCACGGGAATGAATCGATCGAGCTCGCGCAGCTCTTGCGACATGTCGCGGTAGGTCACGATGAACCGGCCGCCTTTCTCGAGGCGATCGGCGACGCTCGCGAACAACTGGGTGACTTTCTGGCGCGACTCGAGGTGCGTCAGCGTATCGACCATGCACACTGCGAGCTCCACAGGGCCGCTCACGTGGGCCGCAAAGTTCATGAGATCGTCCTGAACGGTGACGATCGGCAAGCTGTCGGCGTGTTCCTCGAGCTCATCGAGGAGCTTGCGGTCCAGATCGATCGCCGTGACGGAGTACCCGAGCTCGGCCAACGGGATGGACTGGAAGCCGCAGCCCGCTCCGAGGTCGACGGCTCGTCCGGAATTCATGGGTCGAATATCGCGCTCGGCGAAGAACTCGCGGTTGCCTTCGAGCGCAACCTCGAATCCGCCGTGCATCCATGAATAGACATCGGACAAGACCCGCTCGTAATGCTCCGCAACAGTGCCCATGAGTCGTACCTCGGTGACGGCGATCCGCTTAGGATGGGCTATGTCAGGCGGCGCGTCGAGCGACACGGCTCAAGAGCGCGGACTGCAGGATGGACCGGCTCGTATCGATTTGCACGGCAAGCTCCTGCTCGTCGCTGCCGAGCGGCTCGACGCGACGGAGCTGATAGTCGAGCACGTCGGTGGTGGCCTCCGACGCATCACGGTGACGTCGGCGGCGCTCCGCGACGCGCTCGCGCAGCATGCTCTCGGGCGCAGTGCAATCGAGCACGACGAACCGCGCCCCGACGCGCTCCGCGAGCTCACGGAACATGTCGCGCTCGGCGCGGCGCAGGAAAGCAGCGTCGACGATCATATTCCAGCGGGTTTTGAGCCCGAGCGCGGCATAGCGCGCGAGGGCCGCATAAGTTCCACTGTTCGCGGCGCCGCCATATAGACCTTCGCCAATACGCGACGCCGTGTCGGCATCCGCGGCGAAACCGTGCAGGCGCTTGCGTTCAAGATCGGAGCGGATGCGTATCGCCGGCAATCCGCCGACCAACCGATCCGTGACGTAGGTTTTGCCGCTGCCGGACAGGCCATGAGTGATCAAGAGCAGCGGAATCGTTTCGCGTGCGGTCATCTGCACGGCGTGCTCGAGGTACGGGATACCGTCGCTTTCGGGGGATTTGAGCTGCTGCTTGCGAATCTCCGCAACCTTGGCACGAACGAGGGCCCGGTGGACGAGGTAGAACCTCGAGACCTCGAGTCCACCATAGTCGCCCGTGATCTCGAGATAGCGGTTCAAGAACTCGTGAGCGAGGTCGGAGCGTTCGTGGGCCATCAAGTCCATAACGACGAACGCCGCTTCGCTCATGACATCCATCCAACGCAGCTCCGGATCGAACTCGAGCGCGTCGAACGCCGTGATCCGGCCGTCGATGTAGACTAAGTTCTGCAAATGCAGATCGCCGTGACCTTCGCGAATGAAGCCGTTCCTCTTGCGGGACGCAAAAGCCTCCTCGAGACGGATACAGCGGCTCGCCGTCCAATCGCGCAACCCGGTGACTGCATCGAGATCCGCATCGCTGACGGTAAGCTCGAGCTCGCGCAGATTGCTGAGCGCATTGCGGATCACGATCGCGGGGCTGCCGAGACGGGAATCGGCCGGCGCCGGCTCGAGGCTGCCGTGAAACTTGGCGATGTCGCGCGCGAGCTCATGCAAGTCATCGACGGTGACGTCGCCTCGTGCGAGGCGGCCGTCGACACGCGCGTCGGCTTCAAACCTCTGCATCTTCACGGCGTACTCGATGGCCGGCTCCTGTCCGAGCTCAGGCTCCGAGGCGCTCCCGCCGATCGGGATCACGTCCAAGTACAAGGACGGCGCGAGACGGCGGTTCAGCCTGAGCTCCTCGTCGCAGAATCGCTTGCGTCGCTCCAGCGAGCTGAAATCGACGAACGGCAAGCTCACGGGCTTCTTGATCTTGTACGCATACTCGCCGGCGAGCAGAACCCACGAAATATGGGTCTCGACGAGTTGCACGTTGTCGACGCGATGATCGTAGCGCGCAGGGTCGCTCAGCGCGTGGATTAACGATGGCTCCTGTTGACCGTCCACGCTCGGATTCTGGATGCGTCCGCCGGTCGCGGGAATACGTACATTCCCGAGCCGATGCTCGACACGCTGCGCGCTATGGACGGGGCGGGCCCTCGCCGAGCACGGCCGGCTGCTCGCCGAGAACGCGCCCGTCGGGCAGTGTGATCGATACGTACTTGCCGGCCTTCTCGCCGGTGCGAAGCGGATTGAAGACGACCGAGACGTGGTCGCCGGGCTTCAGCGTCGTCGATTTCCATCCGCCCCGGACGAGAAACGTGGGCGGATTCATCTCGATGCTCCATCTTTCCACGGCGCCGGCCTCGCTGGTCACGTCGAGGTGTATCCAGGAGTGCGGATTGGCCCAGGTGAATTCCGTGACGACGCC
>DATCIQ010000035.1:0-11909 GCA_036507635.1 Gammaproteobacteria bacterium | reverse complement strand
GACTCCATGGATCAATACGCTCATTGTCGGCGTCGTGGTAGCTCTCGGGGCGGCCGTATTCGACATCAACACGCTCGGCGACCTGACTTCGGTCGGCACGCTCGCCGCGTTCGCGATGGTATGCATGGCCGTGATGTGGCTGCGGCGCGTGCGCCCGGACCTGCCGCGGCACTTCAAGACGCCGTTCTATCCGATCACGCCGGTGCTCGGCATCATCTCGTGCCTACTATTGATCACCCAGGTCGAGAAGAGAGTTCTCGTGTTCTTCGCGTGGTTCATGGCGGGCGCGATCGTGCTGTATTTCTTGTACGGCTACTGGTCGAGCCCGCTGCGCACGCGTGCGCCCGCGAGAATCTGACCGCAGCTGAGACCCACCCTCCCGCGGTGACGAGACCGGCGGCCCGCACTAATTAGCGGTTCGAAGCAGCGTTGCCGAAACGTGACGCACGTCGGGTCGGTACCGACGGTACGCGGCTATCGTTGGCGGAACCCTCTCAAATCGGCGGCTACGGCAGTGTCGGAGCGAACTCGAGCCAAGCAGGGTGGTCTGATCACCGCGATCGGCTGTCTGGCCGCATGCCACGCGGCCTCGGCTCAGGACGTGTCCGATCTGCTCGACCTGAGCATCGAGGAACTGGCGACGCTCCGCGTGACGTCCGTCTCCAGGCTGGAAGAGAGTCTCTCGGACGCACCGGCGTCAGTATTCGTCATCACCGCTGAGGAGATTCGGCGTTCCGGCGTCATGAGCGTTGCCGAAGCCTTGCGACTCGCGCCCGGCGTCGAGGTCGCGCGCCGCAGCACGCACGAGTGGTCGATCACGATCCGCGGATTCAACAGCGACCTCGCGAACAAGCTGCTCGTGTTGATCGACGGCCGCAGCGTCTACTCGCCGCTCTACGCCGGAGTCTTCTGGGACGTGCAAGACACGCTGCTCGAGGACATCGAAAGAATCGAAGTCATCTCCGGTCCCGGTGGAACGCTCTGGGGAGCGAACGCGGTCAACGGCGTCATCAATATCATCACGCGCTCCGCCGCCGACACGAAGGGGGCGTTCGTCGAGCTCGGCGGCGGCAACGAGGAACGCGGCTTTGCCGGCTTGCGCTACGGGGGAACCCTCGGCGACGACATCGCGGCGCGCGCATACGTCAAGTACTTCGACCGCGATTCGTCCAAGGAAATCGGCGGCGGCGACGGGATCGACGACTCGCACCTGGCTCAAGCCGGTTTCCGTATGGAGCGGGAATCCGGCGAATCGAGTCTGTTCACGCTGCAAGGCGACGTCTACGGTGGTGCTTCGGCCGGCGTATTCCGCGACTCGTTTACGCTCGGCACCCTGCCCGCCGGTACCGAGGGCGAGACCGACGTCGCGGGAGCGAACGTGCTCGGCCGGTGGGATCGAGAATTCGACAACGGCGATTTGACGTTGCAGATCTATTACGACTACACGCGGCGCGATATCCCGAATACATACAAGGAGAGCCGCGACACCGTCGATATAGATTTTCAGCATCACTGGGCGTTCGGCGATCGCAACGACGTCCTGTGGGGTGTGGGCTTTCGCGAGAGCAGCGACGAGCTCGACAACACGCTATTCGCGAGCTTCGAGCCCGCGAACCGTGACGATCAAACTTGGAGCGCATTCTTCCAGGACAAGATCGAATTGTCGGAACGGCTGTACCTGACGCTGGGCTCGAAATTCGAGGACAACGATTACACGGGCTTCGAATCTCAACCGAATGCGCGTCTGAGCTGGCTCATGGACGAGCGCCGGACTTTTTGGGCCGCGATCTCCCGCGCCGTGCGGATCCCATCGCGCCTCGACACGGACCTGCGGCTGACGCTGCCTTTCCCGATTCCCGGAATCCCGTTTCCGGTGTACGTCACCGTCGCAGGCAATCCCGAATTGGACTCGGAAAGGCTAGTCGCCTACGAGGCCGGCTACCGCATCCAAGCCGGCGACAGGCTGTCGTTCGACGTGACCGTCTTTCACAACGACTACGAGGATTTGCAGACCGTCGAGCCGCAGCCGCCCGTCATCGTGGCAGTGCCGCCGCTGCCCTACGCGCTGGTCCCGAACCTGCTGGACAGCCGCATGGCCGGCGAATCTTCGGGCGCGACCTTCGTCGCGAACTGGCAACCGGCTTCGAGCTGGCGCTTGCGTTTCCAGTACTCGCGTTTCGATCTGGACTTAGAGACCGAGCCGGGCAGCCTCGATCAGGCGAGGCCGAACCTCACGGGCAACAGCCCCGAGGATCAGCTCGCCGTCTACGCGTTTGCGGAGTTGCCACGCAACTTGAGCCTGTACACAGGCATCCGGTACGTCGACGCGCTACCGAACCAGGCAGTCGAAAGCTACACGGCCGTAGACGTCAACCTGGCTTGGCAAGCTCGCGAGCGGATGCGCGCGTCGATCGCCGTGCAAAACTTGAACGACAGCCGCCATCTGGAGTTCCGCGACGGCGCGAACCAGATCGAGCGCAGCGCCTCGGTCAAGGTCACCTTCTCGTTTTGAGGGCCGCGTCGAGATCTAGCTCACTCGCCCGCGTTGATGTTGAAGAGCCGCTCGCCTTCCACGGGTCCGTTTCTGATCTCTTCGTGTCGCACGGCACGCGGGGGAGCGGGCAGACCTTTCGCGAGCGCTTGCGCGACCTGCCGCTCGTAGACGCGCTCGCCGCTCAACGAGTTGCGGACGGCGCCGTTGCCTTCGTGACACGAGTACTCGTACATCTGGTAGCCCGGTGTTGCCGTGATCATGAGCCGCATCGTGAACGGCGCCGTGAACGCGACCGGATCGTTGATCGTGGCAGTGTATTCGATCATCTGTGGGTCGACGCGCGTGAACCGCTCCGTCAACTTGAGCTCTCCGCTGTTCGGCGCACCGTTGCCGTTGACGCCGACGTTCGTCTTGTCGGTGAAGTTCGTCGTCTCGACGACCAATGTATCCCCTTCCCAATGTCCGCGCGCATTGCCCATGTATTGACGGATGTTGCCGTCGGCATGGGGTCGGCCGTCGAGCGGAATGATCCTCGTGTCATGGATCATCTCGTAGCTGACGGCGACGGCCTCCGGATTCTGCACGATGCGTAGTCCGTTGCCGTAGATCACGGGCAACAGCGAGCCCATGACGCCGCGCGTGATGCAGCGGTCGTAAAGCGTGAAGTCGCTAAGATCGTCGAACGGACCCGGGCCGAAGGTCCCGCGGTTGCGCGTCGCTGCCAGAGCCTCGCCGGCCGCCGTGAGCTCAGGCATTTGCCCGTTCGGCGGATCGACGATCAACGAGCTGTAGCCGAAGCTGCGAATGCCCCACTCGTGGCGCAGAAACGTGCCGATGTTGACGGCAAAGTCGCGGCCGCCCTCGTCGTTACGGGCGCGCTCGAGAAACTCCTCCTGCGTCAACGACTCGCGCGTGCCGAAGCGCTCAGGCCGGTTCATCGGCACGCTGCGCATGTCATCGGTGCTCCAAACGCCTTCGAGGCTCGGATGGCCCCAAGAAGTGCGCGGAACCTGCCAATTCGGATCCGTGTAGGCAGCGGCCGTGGTCTCCGCCGGGACGGAGCGAAGCGCGGAAGGCTCGGCGGGGGACGTGTCGACGAGTTGAGCGAGCACCGGCCGAGAGAACGATGCCATCACGATGGCCGCGAGCGCTGCCTTCGCCTTGCCGGAATTCGACATGAGGAGCACCTCTTGGGTTTTGCGCCAAGAATAGCGGCTCGGTGGGCTCAAAGCCATGCGATGGGCCCAAGATCGCGAGCGAAGCTCGCTCCTACAGGGGTGACTCGCCGGGCAGATGCGGGAGATCGCGGTTGTTCTCGTTGCAGATGAATTCGAGCAGCTCCGAATCCGTCAGCAGCCGCGCGTGCTGTCTTACGGTCCACGGCTCCGTGTAGGCGCCGGGGTCGTCGATCGTGATCTCGATCTCCATGTTGCCGAAGTCCCTGCGCGTATAGCGCTCGACAACGTGCAGCTCTTGCGTAGACGGCTTACCGACCTGATCGAGCCATGCCTTGCCGTTGAATCCGCGCGTCTCGACGACGAGCGTGTCGCCGTCCCACGTGCCCGTCGAATAACCGAGCCACGTCGGGTTGACGTCCGCCGCAAGCCGCCGGCCGTCGAGAAAAATCTGCCGCCACAGCGTGAAGGCCTCGTAGAGGACCACGACGAGATCGTCGGTCTGCACGATCTTCCATGGCGCGGGCGCCCCGCCGAGCCGAGGAATCCCTTGCGGCAGGCAGCTCGCGGGCGGGTCGTCGCGCGACTGTGATCCGTCCGCACGCGCCGCCGCGAGCGCCCGCGCCCAAGGCTGGAACGGCACTTCGGGAGAAACGAGGTCTTCGGCGAGATCGCGCGAGTAGGTCTTGACCGGCTCCCAGACGCCGGACAGGTCCGGGTGGCCGTTCCGTGAGCGCGGCGCGGGGGCCGTGAGGGCGACTGCGCCATCCGCGGTGCGCGGGACATCCATGGCGGGCAGGTTTTCCCACCACTGGGCCTGCGTCGGGGAAAGCAACGTCAAGAGCAGGATCGACGCGATGGTTCCTTGGCGGTGACTCGAGATCGGTGTTATAGACATTCGACGACCTACGACGAGCTAAGATCGCGAGCGGAGCTCGCTCCTACAGAATTGCTTCGCCGGGGAGGTGCGGCAAGTCGCGATTATTCTCGTTGCAGATGAACTCGAGCAGCTCCGTATCGGTGAGCAAGTGGACTTCTTGAGTGACCGTCCAAGGTCTCGTGTATGCGCCCGGGTCGTCGATCGTGATCTCGATCTCTATGTGTCCAAAGTCCGTACGCGTGTAACGCTCGATGACATGCAACGCTTCCGTCGACGGCTTGCCTAATTGGTCGAGCCATGCCTTGCCGTTGAACCCGCGCGTCTCAACGACGAGCGTGTCGTCGTCCCAGATGCCCGTCGAGTATCCCAACCACGTAGGATTGACGTTCGCCGCGAGCCGCCGGCCATCGAGAAAGATCTGCCGCCACAAATTGAACGCCTCGTGGACGATGACGATGAGCTCCGGTGTCTGGACGATTTTCCACGGCGCCGGCGCGGCGCCGATTCGAGGCACGCCTTGCGGCAGGCAATTCGCGTCCGGGTCCTCGCGCGAGTGCGATCCGTCCGCGCGCTCCTCGGCGAGCGCTTTCGCCCACGGCTGGAATGGAACGTCGTCAGGATTCAAATCGGCCGCGATGTTGCGCAAATACTTGTTGCGCTCGGGCTCCCAGATCCCCGACAAGTCCGGACGGCCGTCGGGGAGTCGCGGCACGGGCGCGGACAGGTCCGGAGCGCCGTCCGCGGTGCGCGGAATATCCGCGGGCGGCACGTTCTCCCACCACTGCGCGTGCGCGGGTGCGGACACGGCGAAAACCAGGAGCGCCACAAGCCCCGCGTGCCGGCTGCACACGGCGAGCTTGTCGCCCGTCCGACCCGAAGATCGCGAGCGAAGCTCGCTCCTACAGGAAGTCATCATTGCTCGCTCGAGCCTGCGAACAACTTGCGTCCTGTGGCTGTCAGCACGACCGATCGGGCGTTGGCCAAATTGCCGCCGTCCCGGGCCAGCGTCCCTTCGACGGTCACGACGTCGTCGGTTTTCATCGAGTCGCGGGTCCAGCCGAGCCGAATCAGTGCATTCGGCCCGCCCATCTCGAGCGCCCACGGCGTGACCTCGCCCGTTTCTTCATCGGTTACGTCGATGTAAAAGTAGATGTGCGGATTCATCCATTCGACCTTCGTGACTTTGCCGGTCAACGTCACGGTTTTCGTGCTGTCGTATTGTGCCGCGAACGAATGATGCGCCCGGGCCGGCGCAGCAACGTAAAGGATGCCCAATCCGATTGCCAAGAACGTAGACGTCCCGAGTCTCATGGCTGCCCCCCCTGCTCCCAAGTCCAAGCCGATTGTGCGCCCCGCGCGGCTACCGTGCCAGGCCGTTCGGTAAACTGACTATAATCGGCGCAAGAGGGGGAGTCATCATGCGCACTCGAACGCTCGTTGCGTGCCTGCTTTCGATTCCCGCGCTCGCGACCGTCGGCAACGATTCACCTGCGCAGGAAACGGACGAGCCCGCGTATCTCGAGATCCGCGACGTGCCGCACGGCACGCTCGACGAGCGTACCTACACATCCCGGGCGCTCGGCACGGAGCGGCGCATCGTCGTCTATACGCCTCCCGGTTACGGGAGCTCGGCAGCGCGCTATCCGGTCTTGTATCTGCTGCACGGCGCGGGAGGCGACGAGCGCACGTGGACCGAGCGCGGCATGGCGCACGTGATCCTCGACAACTTGATCGCCGACGGCAAGCTCGAGCCGCTCGTCGTCGTCATGCCTTTCGGCTTTGCGTCGCCGCGCGAGCCCGGCGCCCCGCGCGGCGACGCCGCAGAGAACAAGCGTCAACGTGATGGATTCGCGCGCGATTTCCTCGAGGACGTGATCCCGCTCGTCGAGGCGACCCATCGCGTGCACGCCGACCGCGAGCATCGGGCGATCGCCGGTCTCTCGTTGGGCGGCGCTCAGGCGCTCGCGCTCGGCTTGAGTCACACGGATTTGTTCAGCCGCATCGCAGCGTTCAGCTCGGCCATGGGTGCGGCGACGAACCCCGACTTGGGCGGCGTCGATTTCGCCGCCGTGCTCGCCGACAGCGGGGAGATCAACCGCCGGCTCGCGCTCCTGTGGATCGGCTGCGGCATCGAGGACACGCTCTTCGACTCCAACAGAGCCTTCTCGGAGCAACTGACCGAGCTCGGCATCGAGCACGTGTTTCGCGTCACGCAGGGCGCGCATACCTTCCCGGTCTGGCAGCGCTACTTGTATGAGGTCGCGCCGTTACTCTTCCCCACGGAGGGCCTGCGATGAGAGTCGGCAGGAAGGCGAGCATGCTCGCGGCTTTGGCGAGCGTCATGACGTTCGCAACGACGGCGTGGAGTCACCACGGCGGCGCCATCGAATGGGGTGAAGAAGCACGGGGCCCGATTACGGGCATCGCCACGGAGTTCGCGTTTCGCTTTCCGCACGTCCAGGTCCTCATGGATGTCGTGGACGCAAACGGCACGATGGCGCAATGGACGCTGGTGACGCGTTGGACGCCGACGATCTTGCGCAGTCACGGTTGGAACCGAGATTCGATCACGCCCGGCGACACCGTTACCGCCACCTATCTGCCGCACGTCAGCTCGCCGACGGTAGGCTCGATCGTGAGCATCGAGGTGAACGGCGAGCCGCTCGAAGTCGACTTCTCGGGGTGAGGGCTTGGGGTCATTCATGCGCATAGCGGCGTTTCTGGCAACTGCCGTCGCGGCTTCGACCGCGACGACGGCGCTCTGGGGGCAAGAGGAAATCGATGCCGCCGACTTTGCGGGGCACTGGGACCGCATCTCGCCTCTCGAATCGTTCGGCAATACGCCGGGCGGCACTCGCGGCGTCGAGCTTGCGCAGAACACGGAGGCACCGTTCACGGCGGAGGGCCGCGCGCGATTCGACGCCAACAAGCCGGGTTATGGTCCACGCCGGCAGATGGAGCGCAACGACCCGTTGGGGCGTTGTGAGCCGATGGGCCTCGTCCGCAACTTGAACGTCGAGATCGTGGCGCCGCATTCGACGTTCGAGATCGTGCCGACACCGGGCCGAATCTTCCAGTTCTTCGAGTACCGCCACGATTGGCGCGAAATCTGGATGGACGGCCGATCGTTCCCGGCATCCGAAGACATCTACCCGAAGTGGAACGGCTACTCGATCGGTCGCATCGACGGCGACACGCTCATCGTCGAGTCCGTCGGCTTCGACGACCGGAGTTGGCTCGACAAGCTCGGCTATCCGCACTCCGAGCAAATGCACGTCGAGGAGCGCTACCGGCGCGTCGGCCCCGACAGATTGGAGCTCACGGTGACGATCACGGATCCCGAGATCTACAGCGAGCCGTGGCAGAGCGACGCGAAGCGCTTTCAATTGAACCGCGCCAAGGCTCGCGCCTGGGACGAGCAAATCTATTGCATTCCCGCCGAAGAGACTTCGTTCCAGCAGCTCATCGGCACGGGCAACGTCATCGATTGACATAAGACCTCGTTCAACTGTGATGCCCTTCACGTTGAGCGCGCGCTCCGCACTCTATTCTTGACGTCACACGGAACGGAGAACCGCCTCATGCTCAAGCGACGCAATTTGATCGTCCTGCCGTTGCTCGCGCTCAACCTTTTGCTCGCGTCAAGCGCCTCGGCCGGCATTTTCGAGAGCAAGGAAGAGCAGCGCGCGCAAGTCGATGCCGACGAGAAAGCGGCGCTTGCGCGCTTGTTCGAGGAAAGCGACCAGGCAAAACGCCTTTACGACAGCGCCTACGGCTATGCCACCTTCGACGTCATCAAAGTCTCGCTGGGCCTCACGGGCGGCGGCGGTCAGGGCGTGGCCGTCAACAAGGCGACGGGTGCACGTACATACATGCGCATGGGGACCGGCGGGCTCAACTTCGGCGCCGGAGGTCAGCTCTTTGAGCTCGTGTTCCTGTTCGAGGACAGCGCATCCTTCGAGACCTTCGTCAATGAAGGGTGGGAAGCCGGCGCCTCGGCGAACGCCGTCGCGGGCTCGCTGGGGGCCAATGCCGGCACCACGTTCATCAACGGCGTCGCCGTCTACCAGCTCACGGAAGCCGGCCTCATGCTGCAGCTCGATATCTCGGGAACCAAGTACTGGCAGAGCAAGCTCAATCGTTGATCCGGCATCCTAGGGACTTGCTTTCTACGGCGCATCTGCTACCGTGCGCGCACCTCGAATGCACATCGGTCTGCATTCCGGCTCTCGCGGTAACCCTCCTAGGCTAGCCTCGATACAGTTTTTGACAGGTTTGTGCCTGGACCGAACACGGCCATCGAGCCGTAGAGGCCGCCAAGGAGCGCTTCTCACATCATGTCATTCTCAGATCTCGGCCTGTCGGCCGGGTTGTTGCGTGCGATTACGGAACAGGGCTACTCGCACCCCACGCCTGTACAATCCGGTTCTATCCCGCTGATTCTCCAAGGCCGCGACCTGTTGGCGCGCGCCCAAACAGGAACCGGCAAGACCGCGGGGTTCGCGCTGCCGATCCTGCATCGTCTGGCGCTCGCGGGAGAGCGGGGCGGCCGGCGAGTCGTTCGCTGCCTGATTCTCGCGCCGACGCGCGAGCTCGCCTCCCAAGTCCAGCGCAGCGTGGCCGAATACGGCAAGTACGGGAAGCTCCGCTCCACGGCCGTCTTCGGCGGCGTCAGCATTCGTCCGCAAATCGATGTGTTGCGCGGCGGCGTCGATATCGTCGTTGCGACGCCGGGACGACTCCTCGATCATCTCACGCAACGCACGATCGACCTGTCTCATGTCGAAGTGCTCGTGCTCGACGAAGCCGATCGCATGCTCGACATGGGTTTCATTCACGACATCAGACGCGTGCTCAAAACGTTGCCGCGCGCGAAGCAGAGTCTCCTGTTCTCGGCAACGTTTCCGCCCGAAATCAAGCAGCTCGCCAACAGCTTGTTGACGGACCCCGCAGAGGTCATTGTCGCACCGAAGCAAGAGGCGGCGGACGGCATCGAGCAGCAGGTTTACCCCGTGGACCGGTCGCGCAAGAGGGCTCTGCTTGCCCATCTCATCGTCTCCGGAAGCTGGCGCCAGGTGCTCGTATTCACGCGCACCAAGCACGGCGCAAACCGGCTCGCCGCCCAGCTCGAAGCAGACGGCCTGAATACGGCTGCCATCCACGGCAACAAGAGCCAAGGAGCTCGGACCAAAGCGCTCGCGGACTTCAAGCGCGGCGCCGTGCGCGTGCTCGTTGCGACGGACCTGGCCGCGCGGGGCCTGGACATCGACCAGCTGCCGCATGTCGTCAACTTCGAGCTGCCGGAGGTGCCGCAAGACTATGTGCACCGCATCGGCCGGACGGGCCGGGCAGGCCGGGAAGGCACGGCTATTTCGCTCGTGTGCGCAGATGAACTAATATTGCTGAGAAGCGTCGAGGCGCTGCTCCGACGGAAGCTCGATCAGGTCGTCGTACCGGGATTCGAGACCGATCACCGCGCGCCGCACGCGCGACATGAGGGCGGAGGAGACCGTAGCGGAGCACAGCCTGGCGCACGCCGAATCCGACGGCGGGGCGACAAAAATAGAGCCCGACACAGAACGGGGCCCGGCGACGGCCAGAGCAACGTGCGGAACAAAACGAAGCGATACCCTTAAAGGATTTGCCCGTGCGGGCAGACACCCGTGAGCAACGTGTGGATTGCGTTGCTCGTCGGGTCATCTCGATCAATCCACTTTTTTGAACGAGCACACGTATGAATATTTATGTTGGAAATCTGGCCTACAGCGTCACCGAGGACGAATTGCGCTCCGCGTTCGGAGAGTTCGGCGAGGTGTCGTCGGTAAATCTCATCATCGACCGCGGCACCGGACAGTCGAAAGGCTTCGGTTTCGTCGAGATGTCGGACAGCGCCGCCGCGGAAGCGGCCATCAAGGCGCTGAATGGGACTCCGCTCAACGGCCGGAACATCAAAGTCAATCAGGCGAAGCCTCGCGAGCAGCGTCCGTCGCGCGGCCCCCGCTACTAGCGCTTTAGCGCCTCGCGCCACGGATGGCGCGCCTGCCTTTGCGGGAGCGGCATCGGTTCGGTAGGAGCAGTCTGTGACCGCGGTCCTCCGGGTTCCGCGGCATAGGCACTATGCTATTCGGACTGAGGTCGCCTCGCGCGTTTGGAGGAAATAGTCGTGCCCAAAGCAACTGCCCGCCATATTCTCGTCGCCACTTCGCAGGCGTGCGAAGACCTCAAGAAAGCGATCGAAGGCGGCGCCGATTTCGCTGCTCTCGCAAGGAAGCATTCGACGTGTCCCTCGGGCCACCGCGGCGGCGATCTCGGCGAGTTCAGCCCCGGCGTCATGGTCCCGGAATTCGATAAAGTCGTGTTCAACGCGGCCGTCGGTGAAGTTCAGGGACCCGTGAAAACGCAGTTTGGCTACCACCTGATCGAAGTCACGAAGCGCGTGAGCTAAAGCCGCGGCGTATCACGGCGAGATTCGTATGGGAGTGGATGCCTGGATCACGCTCACCGTAGTCGTATGCACGCTCGGCGTGCTGATCGGCACACGCATCTCTCCTGACATCGTTCTCGTCGGCGCGCTGACGGCGTTGATGCTCTTGGGCGTGCTGTCTCCGGCCGACGCGCTGCTGGGGCTCGCGAACCCGGGTCTCGCGACAGTCGGTGTGCTTTACATCGTCGCGGCGGGACTCGTGAACACGGGCGCAGTTCATGCGATCGGCACGCGGCTACTGGGCCGGCCGGGGTCGACGGCATCCGCGCAGCTTAGGCTCATGCTGCCCGTCGCAGCGCTCAGCGGCTTCTTGAACAACACACCGCTCGTCGCGATGCTCGTGCCCGTCGTCGAAGAGTGGGGACGCCGGTGCCGGATCTCCCTGTCGAAGCTCATGATTCCGTTGAGCTACGCGGCGGTCCTCGGCGGCATGCTGACATTGGTCGGCACAAGCACGAACGTCGTCGTGCACGGGCTCATCCTCGAGAAGACCACGCTCGGCCCCATGGGATTTTTCGAGATCGGCGCCGTCGGGTTGCCCTGCGCGATCATCGGGATCCTCTACGTCGTCGCGATGCAAAAGTGGCTCTTGCCGGAACGCAAACCGCCGCTCGCCGATTTCGGCGAAGCGCGCGAGTACGCCATCGAGATGCTGCTCGAAAGCACGAGTCCCATGATCGGCAAGAGCGTGGAGGAAGCCGGCCTTCGTCAACTACCCGGCGCCTTCCTCGCCGAGATCGAGCGCGGCGCGACCGTGCTACCCGCCGTCGCGCCGACCGAAAAGCTACAAGACGGCGACCGGTTGCTGTTCGTCGGCGTCGTCGATTCCGTGGGGGAGCTCTTGCGCTTGCGGGGTCTCGTTCCGGCCCCCGAGCA
>DATCIQ010000034.1:0-6601 GCA_036507635.1 Gammaproteobacteria bacterium | reverse complement strand
CCCGTAGGCGGCATCCACTGTCAGATTGAACGACGGTGCGCGTGCCTCTGTGCGAGCGCCGCTCCGCTCCCTTCTTCCCCGGTCCGACTCGACGATGGCCGTCGGGCTCTCCGCGGCATTGCGGGCGAGCCTGCGCAGCGTACGATTCGAGGCCGATTCCGCCGCCGTTGCGAACCACTGTCGGGCTTCCGCGGGCCGACCGGCGGCCCGTTGCATGAGCCCGAGATTGTAGGCGGCTAGCGCGGCGAGACCGGGGTCACGTCGCGCCGCCGTCAGAGCTTCGGCGGCGGCCCCGTATTCGCCGATCTTGTAGTAGGTGATGCCGACGTTGTAATCGAGTAATGCCGAGTCGAGGCCGCGTACCCGCGCTTCTTGATAGCGCAACAGAGCCCCGCGATAGAGCCCGGATCGAAACAGGGCGTTGCCTTCGCGCATGAGCGCAGGACCGTCGAGCTGTGCACGCGCCTCGACGGCGAGCCCAGACAACAGCAGCAACGAGATCAATGAAAGAGCGAGGCGGCGCATCGCATTTGCCGGATACCCAATTCGGCTCACTGTAGGTTTTAGCCCGACGATCAACCAGGACACCGTTCACAGCTTTGGGAACCCCGGAGGGCCCCCAAACGTCAGCCGGTGCCGCCCGGCATCCAGGTTCCAAAGGGTATTAGACGTCGGGTTCCTCGGGCGCCTCGGGCTCCTCGGGCTCGACGATTTCCTGAACGTCGAAATCCTCGACGCCGCCTTCGCTCCCGTCCTCGCGATCGAGCTCGCGATCGAGCTCGCGATCCGGGGTTTCGTCCGTTTCCTCTTCCTCGCGAGACGCGCGGTCCTCGGCACCCGCCTGTTCCTGGGCTTCGGCATCGCCGGTGTCGGATTCGGACTCTTCCTCGATCGACAAGACCACACCTTCGACATCGCTGACGTCGTCGAGGACTTGTAAAGTAACCTCGACGTCGTCCTGCTGTGCGAATGCCGCCGGGCATCCGAGCACGGCCGCGACCGCCAGAAGTACGTGCACTCTGTTCATCGCTCTCTTCTCCTTTGAGCTCTACTTGCAGACACGGCATTCGCGGGCGGATGGTTCCCTGACTCACCATAATGCAGGTTACACTGCACGGTGCTCGACGAACTACGGAGGAATCCGCGATGATTTGGCGAAAGCTCGCGCTCTTGCTGGCGGCCCTAGAGCTCGCCGGTTGCGGCTACAACACGTTCCAGAGCCAGGACGAAACCATCACCGCCGCATGGGCGGAGGTTCTGAATCAGTACCAGCGCCGCGCCGATCTCATTCCGAATCTCGTCGAGACTGTGCGCGGCTTTGCGCGGCAGGAGCAAGAAGTGCTCATCGGCGTCACCGAAGCGCGGGCGCGAGTCGGCAGCATCCAAGCGGGCCCCGAGCTCATCGACGACCCGCAAGCGTTCCAGCAATTTCAAGCGGCCCAAGGCGAGCTTTCGAGTGCCCTGTCGCGTCTCCTGGTCGTGGTCGAGCGCTACCCCGAGCTCAAGTCGGACGCGAACTTTCGCGACTTGCAAGCGCAGCTCGAAGGCACCGAGAACCGTATTACCGTCGCGCGCAATCGCTACATCGAATCGGTGCGTGACTATAACGTGACCGTGCGCAGCTTTCCGAGCAACTTGACGGCGATGTTGTTCGGTTACGATACCAAACCGAGCTTTACAGTCGAGAATGAGACCGAGCTCGCACGTCCGCCGCCGGTCGATTTCACGCCTGATGCCGAGTAGCTCCGCCGCTACGCGGCTGTTGTTGACGGCGGCGGTCGGCGGCATTTGGTTCGCTTCCGCGACTCTTTACGCACAGCAGCCGATTCCGCCCTTGACCGGCCGGGTCGCCGATCTCACGGGCACGCTCGCGACGACCGAGCGCGAATCCCTCGAACAGAAGCTCACCGCATTCGAGGCACGCAAGGGCGCGCAGATTGCCGTGCTCATGGTGCCGACGACTGCGCCCGAAGCGATCGAGCAGTACGCGTTGCGCGTCGCCGAAAGCTGGCAAATAGGTCGCGGCGAGATCGACGACGGCGTCGTGCTGTTGGTCGCCAAGGACGATCGGCGGCTGCGCATCGAAGTCGGCTATGAGCTCGAAGGGGCGATTCCGGACGTGTCGGCACGGCGCATCATCGACGAGCGCATCGTGCCGCGGTTTTACGTCGAAGACTACGCGGGCGGTATCGCGGCCGGGCTCGACGCACTCATCGCGCTCATCGATGGCGAGCCGCTGCCGCCGCCCGCGGGTGCGTCAGGTACCGAGTCTGCGTGGGGAGCACTGCCCGTCGTCCTGCTCATTGCGCTCTTCGTTGCACCGATCGTGCGCGGCATCTTCGGCACGTTGTTCGGATCGCTCGCGGTCGGCGCCGGGGCCGGCGTCGTCGCTTGGGCTTTGAGCGGTGGTCTCGTTGCGGCGCTCCTGATCGGCGGCATGGTGTTCGTCTTTGCCTTGGCCGGCATCTTTGGGAGGCCGGGTCGCTGGGCATCAGGCGGCGTGCCTTGGGGAGGTTCCATGCGCGGCGGCTTCGGTGGCGGGTTCCGCGGAGGCGGCGGTCGCTTCGGCGGCGGCGGCGCGTCGGGCGGATGGTAGCGGATGAACGCGCTCAAGCATTTGCTGTTACCGCGTACGGTGCTCGGCCGTCGATTTCCGTCGCACGCGCTCACCGCAATCGAGGAGGCGATCGCGGCTTCGGAGACCCGGCACCGCGCCGAGATTCGCGTGGCGCTCGAAACCGCGCTCGACTTGAGCTCATTGTGGCGCCTCAAGACGCCGCGTGATCGAGCGCTCGAGGTGTTCGCCGAGTTGCGCGTTTGGGACACCGCCGAACACAACGGTGTCTTGGTCTACGTGCTGCTCGCGGAACAGGCCGTCGAGATCGTCGCCGATCGCGGCTTCGCGGATCGCGTCGCTGCCGGCGAATGGCAGCGCGTCTGCGACGTCATGGAGCGCTCGTTCGCGGACCGGCGTTGGCGGGAAGGCGCGGTGGCCGGCATCGAGGCACTGACCGCGCTGCTGGTCCGTGAGTTTCCGGCGCAAGGCCCGAACCCCAACGAGCAGCCGAATCGGCCCTCGATCGTCTAGGCGAGGGCGCCGCAAGCCGCGCGCCGCCTGAAGCGGCCGGGGGGGAGTTTACATAACCGACGCGAACGCATAGACTCGCGCTTACCATAATTCGATTTCTCAGAAGTCAAGAATAAGTTGCTGTAACTACGGAGAAAACAGCACATGGCAGCCGAGGCGGGATACGTGTCACCGGCAAGGGTTTTTGCGCGGTCGACAAGTGGAGTCATCTGGATGGGGCCGAAACAGGAAGCGGCCCTCTATCATTTCTCGGGCAAGGCGCCGCTCAAAGTCCTGTTGGGCCCGGCGTCGAGCGGGAAGTCTACGCTGCTGCGCGAGTTCCGGGCCCGGGCCGAAGACGCGGTCGTGCTGCTGGTCTCGGGGCCGCAAAGGACGGCGGCGGGCGTACTTTCGGGCCTCCTCAGCGCCGCGGAGCTCGGGCCTTGGAACTTGTCCGAGGTCGAGCAACGCAACCTGTTCACGGTTTTCGTTCAACAGCGAAGCCTCCAAGGCAAGCGCGTCGTGATATGCATCGACAATGTCTCGGGCTTTGCCGAGCCGGCGTGGAGCGAGATCGAGCGCCTGCGGCTCCTCGAGTTCGCGGGCAAGCCCATCGTCGAGCTTGCCGTCGTCGGCACGGAAGCGGATGCGGCTCGCTCGCCGCTCATGGAGTTGCTGCACGCGAGCGCCACGAGCGCCATCGAAGCCGTGCATTTCTTGTCCGCGCCGACCGATCACGATATCGCGGGCTATATCGATTGGCGGCTCGCGCAGTTCGGTATTCCGAATACTTTCTCGGACGATGCGTGCCGTCTCATCAACTGCTTGACGCAGGGACGATTCAGCTTCGTCAACATCGTTTGCCAAGTGGTGCTCATGGAGCAGCAGCGCGACCCGGCCGACGTCATCGATGCCGGCATGGTGCAGAAAGCGGCCGCGGCGCTCGCTGCGTTGAAAGAAAACGTGTCTCTGTCCGATACCGTCAAGCTTAAGCCGCTCAAGGAAGAGGGGCCGTTCGCGACACCCAAGCCTGGCCGGCTCGTCGTGTCGTGCAACGGCAAGCTCGTGCGCACGATGGAGCTCAACGGCCGGATCCTGATCGGGCGCAACAGAGACAACGACCTCTTTCTTCCGAGCCGCTACTTGAGCCGCCATCACGCCGCGATTCTGCCGATGTCCGAGGGACACTATTACATCGTCGATTTGAACAGCGCCAACGGCGTGCTCGTCAACGGCAAGCTCGTGGACCGCAGCCTCTTGTACAACGGCGACGTCGTGAGCTTGGGGCAGTTCCGCCTCAAGGTGGAGCTCAACGAGGTGCCCGCCGAAGAGCCGGCGCCGCCGGATCACATCTCGGTAGAAGAGACGGAGATGATGCCGATCCCGACGTACGAAGCGCCGGCCGTGCGCATCGTCAAGAGCTGAAGAAGCGCGACAGACGACGACACAATGAGCATCGCCGCAATGTCAATCACGAAGCTCGCGGGCCGCACGCGACTGTTGCCCGTCGCAGCGAGCATCGGATTCGGCGTAACGCTCTTGGTCCTGCCCGTAAGTGCGCAAGGTCCGGATGCGTCCGCCGCCGGCCGCCCGTTGGTCACTATCAAGGAACTGATGGAGAAGACCATCACGCCCGCGACCAATACGTTGTGGAACGCCTTCGAGCCCCCGACCACGGACGAGCAATGGACGGCGCTCGAGGAGGCCGCCGTTACTTTGCTCGTAGCGGCGAACGTCACCGCGCTCGGCGGCACGGGACCGATGGACAACGAGTGGGTCAAGCAGCCTGCCTGGAAGGCCTTCAACGAGGTGATGATCAGCGCCGGCTCCGATGCGCTCAAAGCGATTCGGGCCCGCGATCATGCAGCGCTGCTCGCCGCGGGCGACGTGCTTTATCCGCCGTGCGAAGGTTGTCACCTGCAATTCAACCCGGGCGTCGTCGACGCGCCGCAGTAGCGTCGGAGTGCGGCAGTAACTTCAATCGGGGACGACGCCAGGCGTGAGGTCGATGGGGCGCTCGACACAGTCGTATTCCATGAGCGCCCAATCCGGCCGCAACACGAAATCGAAGTGCCACAGATATGGCGCCGTGAAGATCTCGGGGTCGGTCATGGTCAGGTCGATGCGCAAGTGCGTCTCGTTGCCGTCGGTGTCGATGCTGTAGCGTTCCTCGAGCGTCATGGCATCGCTCTTCGGCGTGCCGAGGAGATCGACGACGCGGCCGTCGAGCAAAGACGTCTCGATGACGAGGGTATCGCCGTCCCAACGGCCGATCGCATGACCGTTCGGCGTGCGCGGCGTGTCGGCGCGCGGCGGCTCACCGCTCATGTCGACGGTGCGCTCGACGTCCATGCTCTCATAGGTAATCGTGAGGTCGGCGCCGCTGCCGCTGCCGCTCCACGTGAACGTCATGGGGCTGCCCGCCGTGAACGCCCGCGGCATGCCGGGCGCGCCGCACCCCAAGACGGGGTCGTCGGTGCGAAAGTCGAAGCTCTGCCGGGCGGCGAGCGCATCGGGCAGCAACAACGAATCCGGCGGGACGCCGAGGAAGCTCCCCGAAACCACGACCTCGCCGTCGGCGCCGACGTAGGCCCAGACGCCTTCGGCGAGCTTCGCGGCAACCGAGGACGCGGGCTGCGCCGAGCCGTCCGTGCGCGCGAGCACGAGCACCACGACGACGCTCAAGCCTTCAAGTCGTCGCAACATGTGCCGGCGCTCGCGTTACTCCTCGAGCTCGTCGATGAGGACCGTGCCGTCGGCTTTGACGAGCGCCGAGAGATACATACCTAAGCCCTTGCGTGCGGGTCTGCCGGTGGCGGTGACTCGGTCGCCGGATTTGAGCGTCGTTGCATTCCAGCCGCTGCCCCGCACGAGCTTCGTCGCCGGCCCGAAGGTGAGCGTCCAGTCCTCGCTGCGTCCCGCGTTTTCGACGGTAACGACGATGTAAATGTGAGGATTGATGAGCTTGTACTCGGTGACGATCCCCTCGACCGTCACTTGGCGCGAATTGTCGAACTCGCCGCCGATGCTATGGTGCGCACCAACCGTGCCCGCGACGAGCACGGCCGTCGTGAGCAGCGCGAGCAAGAGGAGGCTGTGGGTCTTCCACGCATCGTCCACGCGTTTCTTTTCCCAGTTTGACGAGGCGAAGTCAAATCGAGCGGCGACCCGCGGGTGCTAAACTGCGGCCCGCTCGGATTGCAACCCGTTACGTCGCGAGATCTTTCCGCTCACATGCACGAGAAGCGCAACGTCGCCGTATTGTTCATCGCGCAAGCCGTGCTCGGCGCGCAGATGCCGATGCACATCATCCTGGGAGGTCTCGCGGGGGCACAGCTTGCGGACAACAAGGCGCTTGCGACGCTGCCGGTCTCCGTGATTGTGCTCGTCTCGATGTTCACCGTGCCGGTCGCGTCGCTCGTCATGGGTCGCCGCGGGCGGCGCTTCGGTTTTCTCTTGGGCGCGCTCGCAGGCGGCATCGGCGGCGCGTTGAGCGCGGCTGCGCTAATCACCGGCAGCTTCGAGTTGCTCGTA
>DATCIQ010000033.1:0-2244 GCA_036507635.1 Gammaproteobacteria bacterium | reverse complement strand
GAGATTGAGCCGCTCGAGAGCCGGCACGAGAGCTTTGACGTGATCGTTCGCCGGCTGCCCCGGTTGAGGCAGCGAGAAGTCGCCCTGGAAGAGCACCCTCTCCTGCGGGATGAACGCGACGATCAGACCGTTCGAGTGAGGAGCGGGATAGATGTGGTACATCTCGACGGTTCGCGTCCCGTCCGTGTAGACCTTCATGTCTCCGACGGGATCGACCACAGCCGGCTTCGGATTGTTCGCGAGCGTGTCGTTGAGCAGCGTCCGTGGCGTATTGAGCGCCCGCTCGAAGAACTCCTGGTTGTTCTCGTGCGTGATGATCGTCGCGCCTTCGGCCACGAGCGCCGGCAGCCCACCCGTGTGATCGGAGTGCGGATGCGTGTTCATGATGTACCGGATCGGTTTGTTCGGGACGAGCCTCTTCGCTTCCGCGATGTAGGCGAGCGCACGCGCTTCGCTCTGCCCGGCCTCGAGCATCATGATGTGATCGCTGAACTCGACGATCAGCGAGTCATAGCTGCCTTGGCCGGTCGTCAGCCGGTAGAGGCCGTCGCCGAGCTGCTCGGCTGTGACGGTGAGAGGCTGCGGTTGACCGCCGCCGCCGGGAGGCCCGCCAGGACCGGCCGGTGGCTGAGGCGCGAGCGCCGCAAGGTCGGGCGGATTCGCCTGGGCCGCCGTCACGTCGACTTCGAAGAAGGGCCAGCCGCCCCGCGTCTGCACGATGTTCGCGGGCGCCATCGTTCCCTCGAAGTCCCTCCAGCCGGAATAGATGGCGAGGATGTGCATGTCCCCCATGATGTTCTCGCCGAGCCACGTCTCGACGCGCTCGATGAGATTGTCGTCATTGAGATAAGCGTTGATCTCGTAGCTCTTGCCCGACGGCGCCGTGACCGCGGGGCTCCAGCTCAAAACGGTGTAGCTCGTGCCGTCGACGGTGCGGTTGCTCATGGTCGCATCGTTCTCCGCAGCGCCTTTCAAGAAGCCCCACGGCGTGATGTAGAGCTCGAGCGACTGGCCCCACGCTTGCGAGAGATCCGCCTGTTGCGGCGTGACCTGCTCGAAGAACGTTCCGGGGGTCACCGTCGTCGAACCGCCGGGCCCGATGTTCATGGTGCCTCCGGTGTGACGCGACGTGGACGCCGCGAGATCGACCACGCGGACGTAGTCCGTGATCGGCCGCATCGGGTCGTGCGTGCCCTGGCAGATCATCGCGGAGGCATTGGCTCCGCACTGCTGGAACGCGACGTACTTTGCCGATCCCGAGTACGTGATGGATTGGGGATCGCCCAAGGCACTTTGCGCGTTTGCGATCACGGTTTGCGCACTTTGCGAGTCTGCGATCACGGTTTCGGCATCCTGCTCCGCGCACCCGGACAGATACGACACGCAGATTGCGGCCAGTGCCAGCTTAATCTTCATAGTCATCCCCCTTCTTATTGATGTCGAACACCAGGCTCAATGAGGATTCTAAAGGATTCTCATGGGTTACGGCCATCGGCGACGAATCTTATACTAGGCCCGCTTCCCCACGAGCTTCCGGAGCGCCTCGAGCGTCTCCGAGCCGTAACGTGTCGCCAATCTCTCTAGAAGCGGCACGTCAAGAGACTCATCCGCAGCCGCGAGCGCAAACTCGGCATCCGCAAGATCTTGCGGGCCGTGCGCGAAGAGCTTCATCGCGATGAAATCCTCCCGGCTGACGACGCGCAGCTGCTCTCCCTGAAACGGGACATCGAGCGCGCGGGTGAACGCCGCTGGATCGAGCCCGCGAAGCCCGACGAGCAGGTCGACGTGATTGCCGAACGAATCGCTGACTGCCAAAACGGCCGCGATAGGGTCGTCTGGATCGCCGTACCGCAATTCCGTTTGGAGGCCGCTTGCTTGCAATCGACGTTCCAGGGTGGCGACCTCGTGAGTCGGAAGAGCAAGAACCGCGTCCGCATCCATGCTCGCACGCACCACCCCATGGACCGACGCCGCCATGGCTCCCACTACGGCGTACCGCACGTTCGCGCTCGTTAAGACATCAATGACGTCGAGCAGAAGAAGAGCCGACTCACCGGCTCTGTGCGCTCTCATCCGCGGGACCGCAGCGGTCTGGCACGAACGTGCTGCCCGGCATGGTAGAGATCGAACATCAATCGGCAGTGGACAAGGTAAGCATCCAATCGCTGCGCAGGCGTGAGTCGCTGGCTAGCAGCGAGCAGCGAACGCTTGGACTGAGCTGCGAGCTTCGACTCCATACCGGCA
>DATCIQ010000032.1:0-2984 GCA_036507635.1 Gammaproteobacteria bacterium | reverse complement strand
AAGAGTTCTTAAGCTGTCACTCGCGCTCGCGTCCTTCGATCCGCTCGATCGCGTTACTCGCGAACCGGCGCACGTCCGGGCTTGGGTCGGACAATGCAGCACGTAGCGCTGGTAGCGCGGCGTTCGCCGCCGGGCCGATTCCGCGCAACGCAAGCGCTGCGCTATTGCGTGCGCCCTCGTCGGGATGGTCAAGCAAGCTGATCAGCGCCGGAACGGCTGCGGCTGCGTCCGCCCCGACGTAGCCGATCGCTTGCGCGGACCACGCGCGCACATTCGAATCTGTATCGTTCGTCGCGGCGACCAACGCCGGTAGAGCGGCAGCGATTTCGAGCCTCTTGTGCCCGCATTCGAATGACCACCAGCCACCAGCGAGCGCGCCGAACGCGAGCGCGACGTTGCGCCTCATGTTCAGGTCTGGATCGTCGAGCGCGGCAGCCAGCGCCGCGACGGCTTCCGCTCCACGCGCCAGCAGCCGCTCGTAAGTGTCCGTTCGAATTCGTTCGGCTTCGGCGCGTTCGCCGTGTACTACCGTGGCCGGCAACGGTGTCGGCAATGGGCGCAACCGTTCGACGAGTGTTGCCGCTAGCTCCAAAGCTCGCGGCGGCGGCACGCCGGGCTCGCATAGCGGACGCGTCGGCAGATTGTCGCAGATTCTTTCCCACGTAGTGGCCGAGTCAGTCGCTCGACGCGCGACGAGGAGCTCAGACCGACGACCGTTACTGAAACTGATTTGCACGCGCGGTAGCGAACCGAGATGCCGCTCGTCCTCGCGCCCCATGTCGAACAGGAGCGTAGCGCCGCGACTCGGAACATCGTCGCCGTCCGATGCGTCGGAGAAGACCAGCGTAATCGTGTCGTAGCGCACATCTCGCAGCGCGCCTCCGGCGCACTCGAGCGAAATAGAGTAGGCCATGCCGCGCGCGCGAAGATCGATCTTTACCACAGCTCCATCGCTAAGGTGGAACGAAGCGGTATTTTCAGGACCGAAGTGTACCGACACGCCCTCCGCCGTTGCGGTTTCCGGGGCTGGTCTGATTGGCGCGAACGCGCTCACCGGTACTAGCAGTACCAGCAGACCGAGCGCTGCGTTGCGTGTCATCGGAGAACCCGGGCTTCGTACGAATTGAAGAGTCTGCTCTTCGTTCCACCAGTGATGCAAGGGGACGTCTCCGTTTGGGGCGCGTGGCGTCACCCAAGATCTCGCTCCAGCCAAGCTACGGGGGGCAATTGACGACTCAACGTCGCGTTCTGGCCGACGTTGCGCGCTCGCTGGAGCGACGTGAACGCGCTTCTTTAACAGCCAGAACAAGTTCGGAAGGAGTCATTATTCGGCGCGAGATCGCGCTATGATCGGCGGGAACGCGAAGGATCGACCGACAGCGGACTCCCTTCGTCATAGCCGTGAGTTTAGCGGAGCAAGGCATTTTTGACTGGGGCGAGTTCCAGCAGCGCCTAATCGAGTCCGTGGCCGAAGCGCAACGCGACGATCCTCAGAATCCCAGCCGTGGCTACTACGAGAGCTGGCTCGCAGCACTTGAAAGATTGCTCGAGGAAAAGCAACTCTTAGGCGAGGCGATCGACGCGCCCGACGGAGCGCATCCGCAACGGGCGGACGTCGTGTAGTAGAATCCCGCCGAGACAGCGCGGGAGGGTTTACCCATGGCCTCGAATTGCAAGCTCGCCGTTCCTGCGATCCTGCTTGCCTTGATGGCGGGCGCCGAAGCGCGCGCGCACCACTCCTTCACGGCGACGTATTTCGAGGACCAGACGATCGAGATAGAGGGCAAGCTGCTGCAGTTCATGTTTCGTAATCCCCATACGTTCGTCCACGTCGAAGCGCCGGATGAGCATGGTCAAATGCAGCGCTGGGCCGTCGAGTGGGGCGGCGCAGGGCAACTGTCGGGTCAAGGAGTGACGAACCAAACATTACGCGTCGGCGACGTCGTCACGATCGCGGGAAATCCCGGGCGCGACCCCGCGGATCACCGCATTCGCCTGCAATATCTGCGCCGCAACTCGGACGGATTCGACTGGGGCAGGCGGCCCGGTGAGACTTTCAACTAAGGTCCGGATGCGAGCTTCGGCCGGTTGGCTGCTGCTCGCGCTTGGGGCCGGGGCGGCCAACGCCCAGGTGAACCTCGTCGGGGAATGGAGCGCGCGCGTCCACGAGGATTTTGGCGACCGAGTTCCCGGCGATGTCCAGGGCGACTTCACGGGCGTTCCGCTCAACGACGCAGCCCGCCGCTATGCCGAGGCTTTCGACGTGACCCGGGTCGCCGTGCTCGAGCACCAGTGTCAACCCTACAACGTCGCGCACATCTATCGCGGGCCGTTGCAGTTTCGCCTGTGGGAGGACAAAGACCCCGCCACGCAGGAAATCATCGCGTACCGCCAGTATTTGGGCACCTACATGCAGTGGCGCACGATCTGGATGGACGGCCGCACCCATCCTCCCGACTATGCGCCGCACACGTTCATGGGTTTCTCGACGGGAAGATGGAACGGCGACATTCTCACGGTCGACACGACCCACATAAAGAAGGAGTTCTATCGACGCAGCGGCATTCCGAGCAGTGACGAGACGACGCTCATCGAGCATTACATTCGGCACGGTGATCTCCTGTCGCACGTCATCATCGTCACCGACCCCGTGTATCTCACGGAACCCTACGTCAACAGCCAGGAATTCGTGCGCATGGCGCGCGGCAATCAGAACTGGCTCTACAACTGCGAGTACGCGATGGAAGTGCCGAAACCGAAGAACGAGGTGCCGCACTATCTCAGTGAGAATCCGTTCATCGAGGAGTTCGCGGAGAAATTCGGCCTGCCGTTTCCGGCGGTTTTCGGCGGCGCCGAAACGTTGTACCCCGAGTACGTGCCAAAGCTCGAAGCGCTTATGAACCAATCCCGATGATGCCTGCGCCGGCAGCAAGCGCACCGACGAGCCGATGGCGACGCCCCGCGTTCGTGGCGCTTGCGGCTGC
>DATCIQ010000031.1:0-18656 GCA_036507635.1 Gammaproteobacteria bacterium | reverse complement strand
GTCCGTCGTCGCGAAGCATCGTCGCGAGCGCGACGAGCGTCTCGGCATGTCCCGGGAAACGCTCATGCGTCTCGCGCAGCACCTCGAGGCCGCGCTCGCGCGCCGGCGTCGAGCGCAATGCGATGCCGAGCGTATACGCGTACTGCGGAACCTCGGGAGCCTGCTCGACGGCGCGCGTCAGCGCCGCCACGGCCGTATCGAGGCGGCCTGAGCGCACGTATGAAAGACCCAACGAGAAGTGCAGGCTCGCGACCTCGGGCGCGAGCGAGAGCGCGCTCTCGAGCAATGCTTGGGCTTCGGCCTCGCCGGCGCGGCGACGTACCAAGTCGGCGAGATTCACATAGGCGGGCGCGAAGTACGGATCGCGCTCGATGGCCGCGCGAAAGCTCCGCTCGGCCTCGTCGCTCTGCCCGAGCGCGGCGAGCGCCGTTCCCCAATTGAAGAAGCCTTCGGCGCGATCCATATGGAACGTCTGCACGATGCGATATTCCTCGAGCGCTCGATCGAGGTCATTGCGGCGCTGCTCGCTCAACAAGCTGCGCGCCGGAATCAACGCGCGTGCCGCCGCCACTCGTCGCGCGCGCGACGGATCCGACAGAAACCGCTGCGCTGCATCGGCGGCGATGGCGGGTGGTGCGTTCCCCAAAGCCTCGAGCGCGGCGAGCTGCACGAGCGGCTCGCTGCTTTCGAGCTCGGTCGCGATCAACGTGATCGCCGCATCGTCGAGCTGACTCGCGAGGAGCTCGATCCCGGTGGCTCTGACGATGCCGGGTACCGTAGTGTCCGACACCAGTTGCTGCAAGCGTTCATGGCGATCCGCCGCCCAGTTGCGGCCCGCCGCGATGGCCTCGCCATAGTGAGGCGCCGTGTGTCGGCCGTCGGGGTACCACGCCGCGACTTGCCGAGCAGCCCAGTCGGCAGTGCGGTCGTCGTGACACGCGCTGCACGCGTTCGGCACGCCGAGGCCGACGGTGAGATCGGGACGCGGCACGCGCAGACTGTGATCGCGGCGCGAATCGACGACCATGTACGTCGTCGCCGGCATATGGCAAGCGACGCACTGCGAGCCCGCAGCGCCGACGGCGTGCCGATGGTGCTCGGGCGCATCGAAACGCGCCGGCGCGTGGCATTGCGCGCATAGCTCATTGCCCGCCGCGCGCAGCTGCCCGCTGTGCGGGTCGTGACAGTCGCTGCACGTCACTCCGGCCGCATGCATTGCGCTCTGCAAGAACGACCCGTACTCGTAAACCTCGCCGCGAATCTGCCCGTCGGCATGGTAGACCCCCGGCTCGAGCAACTCGGGCCGAAAGGCGTCGAGAAATTCGCCGGTCGCGGGATTGAAATCCTCGCTCTGCTGCGAGCGGCGCGCATGGCACTGCGCGCAGGTTTCGATCTCATCGTCGGTCGCCTGCGAGGGCACGCGCACGGCAATTGCCCTTGCGTCCTGGAACGTCCATGTGCGCGGCATCGGTCCAAGCGCCATGCGTGCCTCGGCGGGATTCGCCACGTGACGTGAGCCCGGTCCATGGCACGCCTCGCAATTGACGTCGATATCGACCCAAGTGGTTTCGTAACTGTCGGTTGCCGCCGCGTAGCCCTTGTCGAGACCCGTGGAGTGGCATTCGGCGCAGCCGGCGTTCCAGTTTTGCGCACGGCGGGTCCAGTGCAACGGATGCCGGGCATCGACCTCGTCATCGGGATACAAATGAAACCAACGTGCGCCGCCTACGGACGCGGCGCGCGAATCCCAGGCGATCCCGAGTGCCTGATAGCGGCCGCCGGGCAACGCGACCAAATATTGCTGCAAGGGCTCGACCCCGAACGTGTGAGTGATCTCGAGCTCGGCGAGCGCTCCGTCCGGCGCGTCCGTGCGTACGAAGTACCGGCCGCCGCGGCGCGAGAACGTGCTCGTGACGCCGTTGTAGGTGAACTCGGCGTCGTTGAAGTCGCCCAGAACGGACGACTCGTCGGCAACCTGCATCGCGCGATCATGATGCGAGTCACGCCACAGCGCGGCCTCGCGCGTGTGGCAATCGACGCAGCTCGAGCCGCCAATGAAGCGCGGCGCTGCCGCGTGCTCGAGGGCACCCGCGGGCGGGCCACTCCGGTCGCAGCCGACGAGGAGGAGGCCGGCCGCAAATGCCGCGCCGCGAGAGAGCCGCCTCACGTCACGGGTTCGCCGTCGTCGTTCCAGATCTCGATGGGTGCCAACCCGAGCGCCTCGACCTCGGCGCGAATCTCGTCGAGATCGCCGACGATGACCCAGATCAAGCTCCGCGGATGCACGACCTCGGTCGCGGCGCCGTTGAGATCCGGAAGACGCAGCGCTTCGTAGCGTTGCGTCAGCGTCGCCGCATAGTCGAGGGGTCGACCGTAACGTGCCGAGGTGATGAGGCTCGTGAGCACGGCGCTCGCCGTCTGGAATTGTCCCGGCAGCTCGCGCGTCGAGCCTGCGATCACGCGGCCCATCTCGTCCGCGGCCACGGGGCGCGTGGTCGTGATCGATTCGAGCTCGCGAATGAGCTCCGCGAGCGAGTCGCCCGTGCGATCGGTCTGCACGGGCGCATAGACGAGAAACGGCCGCGGCCCCCTGGCGCTTTGCAGAACGGTCTGCGCGCCATACGCCCAACCTTTGTCCTCGCGTAAGTTCATGTTGACGCGCGCCGTGAACGTGCCGCCCAAAACGTCGTTCATGGCCTCGATCGCGAGATCGCGGTCGCTGCCCAAACCCGGAGCAACGTGACCGGCGAGAATGAACGACTGCGGCGAGCCCGGCTTGTCGATGAGGATCACGCGCGGCGCGGCCGCCAACGCGACTTCGGCGATGTTCTTGGCAGGCCGCGGCGGCCCATTCGGCGCTTCCCAGCCGCGGAATGCGCGCTCGAGCAACGGCGTGATCTCTTCGAGCGTCACGTCGCCGGCGACGAAGATTCGCGCGTTGTCGGGCCTTAGCCACGTATCCTTGAAGGCGACGAGATCGTCGCGCGTGATCGAGGCAATCGATTCTTCGGTGCCGGAACCGGTGAAGGGCACGCCGTAAGCATGACCGGGCCCGTAAATCGCGGGCGGCAGCAGGCGCAGCGCGAGCGATAACGGTTGGGCTTTTTCCTGCGCGATATTGGCGATCCACCGTCCGCGTAGTCGCTCGATTTCCTCATCGGCGAACACGGGGTTCAACGTTACGTCCGCCCATAGGTCGACCGACGCTGCAAGCTCGGTCTTGATCGCGGAGAGATTCACGGACGACGCGTCGAGATTCGAGCCGGCCATGAGATTCGCGCCGAGCCGTTCGGCTTCGGCCGCGATCTCGAGCGCACTGCGCTCGCGCGTGCCTGTGTCGAGCATCGACATTGCGAACGACGCGACGCCTAACTTACGGCCCGCGTCGGCGGCATAGCCGGCGTCGAATTGGATCGACATCTCGACGACAGGCACGGCGTGGCGTTCCGCGAGCACGACTTCGATGCCGTTGCTCAAGGTCGACGAGTGAATGTCGGGGAATCTCAGGGTTGGGAGATCCGTCGGGATCTCGGGCAAGCCCGTCGAGCGGTCGACGCCGTCCGGGGCGGCCGCGTAGCTACCTGCGGGCACGACGTCCACTTGGTGCCAGCCGCGGTCCAAGTAGCTCCGCGCGGCGTCGCGCACGTCGCTCGGGGTCGCTGTGTTGATCCACTCGAGGTATTGCTCGATGAACAATGGATCGCCCGCGTAGAGCTCGCCCTCGGCGAGGATCGAAGCTTGGCCGTTGACATGCTCGATACCGCGCACGAGCGATGCATTGATACCCGTGACGGCGCGTTCGAGCTCTTCCTCGGTCGGGCCGGTGGCGAGAAATTCGGCGAGGATTCGGTCGATCGATTCCGCCGCCACGGACCCGGCGACGCCGGGGTTTAGGACCACGGAAAGGTCGAATACGCTCGCGAGCTCGTACGGCACGGCGGCGACGTTGACCGTCGTTGCGAGCTGGCGGTTGTAGATGAGGTCGAGATAGAGCCGTGAGTTGCGGCCTTCGCCGAGCACCGCCGCGGCGAGCGTGAGTAGCGCGTGCTCGCGCGTGGAGCGCGGCGGCACGACCCAAGCGCGATTCGCGAGCACGGCGGGCACTTCGTCATGCTGAATTTCGTGCGTGTTGGTGTCGCGCACCGGAATCCAGGTCTCGAATGTATCGACTTCCGGACCGGCCGGGATGTCGCCGAAGAAACGCTCGACTTTCGCGCGCGCCGTCGCGGCATCGATATCGCCCGCGAGCACGAGCACGGCGTTATTCGGGCCATAGTAATCGCGGAACCATTCATGGACGTCCTCGACCGATGCCGCATCGAGGTCCTCCATCGAGCCGATCGTCGAATGCCGGTAGGGGTGGCCGGGCGGAAAGAGTCCCTCGTAGAGGTTGTAATTCACGCGTCCATAGGGCTCGTTGTCGCCCTGGCGCTTCTCGTTTTGTACGACGCCGCGCTGATTGTCGAGCTTGTCCTGCGTGACGGCGCCGAGCAAATGTCCCATGCGGTCGGATTCCATCCACAGCACGAGATCCACGGCGGGTGTCGGAACGGTCTGGAAATAGTTCGTGCGATCGAGCCAGGTCGAGCCGTTCAAGCTCGTTGCACCGACTTGCTGAAGCGGCTCGAACCATTCGCCGTCGTAGTTTTCCGAGCCATTGAACATGAGATGCTCGAACAAGTGCGCGAAACCGGTCTTGCCGGCGGGCTCGTTCTTCGAGCCCACGTGATACCAGATGCTCACCGCGACCACCGGCGCCTTGTGATCTTCGTGCACGACAACAGTGAGCCCATTGGGTAGCGCGAAACGCTGGTACGCGAGATTGAGGTCGGGGGCGCCCGATGACGATTGGCTTTGAACGCTCGTTGCGCAGAGCAGCAGCGCTGCCGCGATGCAAGCAATGGCGAAACTCGCGGGGGACGCACGGAACGCGATCGTCATGGCCGACACTCCTCGTGAAAATGACAAGCGCTCAAGAATACCTGCGCGGTCTCACGATCGCCACGTGTAACTGAAATGTGTCATCATAAAATCATGGACATGATGCACCGCCTGGACCCCGAGCTCGTTCCACCGCTCGAGAATCTCATGGCGGCCACGGGCGGCGGTTTCAGCCTGCGCGATATTCCCGCCACGCGCGCGATGGTCGACGCGATGATCGCGGGCGTAAAAGCCCAAGTGCCGCCGATCGAGGGCGTGGTCGCCGTCGATCGCACCGTGCCCGGTCCCGCCGGCGCGCCCGGCGTCAAGATTCGCCATTGTCGCCCCGCGGGGCGGACTGAAGCGCTTCCGGTGCTCGTTTGGATGCACGGCGGCGGGTGGGTCTTGGGAACCGTCGAGCTCGACGATCTCATGGCGCGACAGCTCGCGAAGGACGTGCAGTGTGCCGTCGTCTCGGTCGAGTATCGGCTCGCGCCTGAGCACCCCTATCCCGCAGCGCTCGAGGATTGCTATGCCGTCGTGAAATGGCTCGTTGCCGACGGCCGGTCGCACGGCATCGATGCAACGCGCATTGCCGTCGGAGGTGCGAGCGCGGGCGGCGGGCTCGCCGCGGGGCTTGCACTCTTGGCACGCGACCGCGGCGAGGTTCCGTTACATTTCCAGCTGCTCATCTATCCGGCCTTGAACGACCGCAACGTCGCCCAGGTCGAAGAGGATGTGCCCGAGAATCCGTTCTGGAGCCGCGAGAATGCGCTGCGCAGTTGGCGGGCGTATCTCGCGCGCGCCGCGGCAAGAGACGAAGTTCCCGCGTATGCGGCGCCGACGCGTGCGGGCGACTTGAGCGGCTTGGCGCCGGCGTACATCGCCGCAGCCGGCGTCGACATGTTCATGCCCGACAACCTCGATTATGCCGAGCGCCTGACCGCGGCCGGCGTCCCCACGGAGCTGCATCTCTATCCGGGCGCGTTTCACGCATTCGATGCGTTCGCCCCGATGTCGCGCATAGCGCAGCAGTTCGTGGCCGATCGCAACGGTGCGCTCAAGCGGGCGCTGTCGACTGAGTAAGCAAGGAGAGACCATGAGGGTTGCCCCACTGGAGGCGAGGCTGCCGCAGCGCGCCCGGCGTCTCGCGCAAGTTGCCGACCAACACGCCGAGTACGGGGACTTGCACGGCCGGCTCGCTGAGCCTGTCGTCGACGGTTTGCACCGCGAAGGGCTGCTCGGCATGTGGGTTCCACGCTCACTTGGGGGTGCCGAGCTCGACCCGGTATCCTCGCTCGAAGTCATCGAGAGTCTCGCGTACGGCGATGCTTCCGCAGGCTGGGTGCTCATGGCGGCGGCGCTCGCAATCGGCAGCGGGGCCGCGTATCTCGGCGATTCCGCGGTAGCGACGCTTTTCGGCGGCAAGCGGTTGCCGGTGATCGCCGGCCAAGGCACGCGGCCCGGCACGGCGGTCCCGCGAGAGGGGGGCTTCGAGCTCAGCGGCTCGTGGAGCTTTGCCTCGGGGATCAAGCACGGCACGCACATTCACACGCTCGGGCTCGTTCAAGGCACGAACGAGCCGCGCATCTTCGTCCTCCCCGTCGAGCAGGCTACGCTCGTCGACAATTGGGACGTCATGGGCTTGAGAGGCACCGGCAGCATCGACTACAAGATCGATTCGGCTTTCGTGCCCGAGGCCTATACGCATTTTGCCGTGACGGAAACTCCCAAGCGGGGCGGGGCCTTGTACACGCTCGGCATCATCGGCCTCGCCGCTGTCTGCCATTCGGGTTGGGCTTGCGGCATCGGCCGGCGCATGCTCGACGAGCTCGCGCGAGTGGTACAAGCGCGCGGCGGCAGCGCAGGACCGCAAGGCGGAAGCGCGAGCTTCCAGGAAGGCTTTGCGAAGGCGGAGGCCGTATACCGATCGGCGCGTGCGTTCGTCTACGAAGTGTGGCGCGACGTTCGTGAAACGCTCGAGCGCGGCGCTAAGCTCTCGGTGCGTCAGCACTCGTTGATTCGTCTCGCGATGGCCAACGTCACCTGGTCGGCGCACGACGTGGCGCTCTTCGTCTACCGGAGCGGCGGCACTGCGGCACTGCGTGCCGGGACGATGCAGCGCTTGTTCCGCGACATGCACGCAGGGATACAGCACATTACGTCGTCGCCGCCGGTATACCAAGCCGTGGGACGCGAGCTCGCGGGTCTCGCCGCAGGCGAGTCCTGGGTATTTCTGAACCTCGTGTAGGAGCGGCCTCCGGCCGCGATTCTTCTCGGCCTCCGGCCGCGATTCTTCTGTGGGAGCGACGTCCCGTCGCGATTCTATTCGACCGGCACCTTTTTGAAGAACGGATTGCCGAGCTCGTCGACGAGATCGATGAGAAACTTATTGTTCTCCTGGCAAATGTATTCGGCGAGCTCCAAACCTTCGGCCCACGGAACATCCCACGCGATCGTCCAGGGCTCCGTATAGGCACCGGGATCGTCGATCGTTGCCTCGTAATGGAGCGTGTCGCGGTTGGGTCGCGAGAAACGCTCGGTGGTGCTGAGCTCGTCGGTATGCATGGTGCCGTTGAAATTCAACCAGGTTTTCTCGTTGAAACCCGTCGTCTCGACGACGAGCGTGCTGCCGTCGTCCTCGTAGTGCCCGACCGAATAGCCGAAGTAGGTCGGGTTGACATCCTCGCGGTTCGGCAGCGGCCGGCCGTCCATATGGATCTCGCGCCACACGTGCGCGCCGCCCTCGAAAATGATGATGATCCGCTCGTGAGCGAAGTCTTGGATGATCTCGGACGGATACGGCGTGCCCATCGATCGCGGGCCGCCGGGCGGTAGACAAAAGCCTTGCGGATCGTAGGCCACGTTGGTCGACTTGTTGTAGTCGTACATGGCCTTCGTCCACGGCAGGAACGGGATCTCGTCGCTGCCGACGAGCTGCCTGCCGAAATCGGTAATCCAGGGTTGATCCCAGATTCCGTCGCCGCCGAAGTCGACGGTGCCGTCGGGAAACCGAGGTGTCGGCGGCTCCGACGCGTGCGGCTCGTGAGCCGCGCCGTTTTGAGCGGCGGCGGGAAGGGCTGCAAGGACGGCGCCGGCGGCCGCCAGCGTCGCGATGAATTTGTTCATCCCGCGAATCCTCTCAATTCGATTCTTGTGGTTCGGCGCCGGGCTGACTCGAGCCGCTGAACAGCCGTTCGCCGCTCGCGAGCATGACCGCGCGCGCATTGCCTTTGAGAGTACCGTCCCGTGCACGCGAGCCGGTCACGCTCACGACGTCGCCGACCTTGAGCGTATTGCGCGTCCAGCCGCGTCGCATGAGGCCGTTCGGGCTGCCCATTTCCAACGCCCAATTCTCGTACTTACCCTGCTCGTTCTCTACGTCGATGTAGATGAACGTATGCGGGTTCATCCACTCGATCTTCGTGACCGTGCCGGTCAGGTCAATGGGGTTGTCGGAATCGAACTCGGCGGCGAAGGAATGGTGCGCGAGCACCGGAACCGAGCTGCCGAGCGCCACGACGCTCGCAATGGCAACGGTAAATCTCATTCTCATGACTGGCATCCACATTGCGTCGACTCGGAGCGTTGGATACTGGGCTCGGGAAATCGTTCCTTCGGTAAACGGCGTCAATTCAGCGTGACGAGAAACGTCCCCGTCTCGTCACCATGCCGGTACGTGCCGGAATAGCGCCGGTTCACCCAGGAGCCCAAATTCTCGATCTTGCCCGTGGCGACATAACGCGCAGTGCCGCCGCTTGCCACGGGCATGTCGGCTTCGATCGTCAAGACCCACGTCGAGTAATCGATCTCGGTGCGATCGACGGGAACGGCATTCGGCCCGGGATTGATCGTGCCGGTGATTTCGCGGTTCTCCCAGTCGAGCACGAGCAGGATGCGATGACGCTCCGACTCGCTGGGTCCCCAATAGCCGAGCCATGAGCCTTTGACGGGGTGCCCGGTTTGTGCGACGAGCGGGCCTGCGACGGCGAGTCCTGCGAGCACGCAAAAGCCGAACCGACTCAATCTCATCGCGCGACTCCCAACCGATGTCCTGGCAATACTTGTCGATTAAATATAACGTGCCAACGGGCCCGCTCACCAGATCTTGACGCGAGCCTCGGGAGGCAACCACATCGCGTCGCCTTCGCGGACGCCGAACGCGCTGTAGAACGCGGGAACGTGCACCAGCGGCCCATTGACGCGTACGCCCGCCGGCGAGTGGCTGTCGGAGAGCAGTTGCGCGCGCAGTTGCTCGTCGCGCGCTTTGGCGCGCCAAATTTGCGCCCAGCCGATGAAGTAACGCTCGGCACCCGTGAGCCCGTCCAAGACCCGCGCTTCGCCGCCCCCGAGCGACTTCAAATAGGCATCGTAAGCGATCGTGACGCCGGTCAAGTCGCCGATGTTCTCTCCTAGCGTCAACTGGCCGTTCACCTTGACGCCCGTTACCGGCTCGTAGCGGCCGAAGTGCTCCACGAGCAGCTCGCCGCGCGCGCGGAACGCCGCATCGTCCTGCTCATTCCACCAGCTCTGCATGTTGCCGTCACCGTCGAAGTTCCGGCCGTTGTCGTCGAAAGCGTGGCCGATCTCGTGACCGATCACGGCCCCGATGCCGCCGTAGTTGACGGCGTCGTCCGCAGCCATGTCGAAAAACGGCGGTTGCAGGATCGCGGCGGGGAAGACGATCTCGTTGAGCGTCGCGTTGAAGTAAGCGTTGACGGTTTGCGGCGTCATGCTCCACTCCTTGCGATCGACGGGTCCCCCGAGCTTCGCGAGCTCACGGTCGTACTCGAAGGCCGTGCCGCGGCGCACGTTGCCGACCAGATCGGTTCGATCGACGACGAGCGCCGAATAGTCGCGCCATTCGTCGGGATAACCGATCTTGTATGTGAATTTGCGTCGCTTATCTTCGGCGCGTGCCTTCGTTTCCTCGCTCATCCATTCGAGCCCCTTGATGCCGTCGCCGAAGGCCGCGAGCAGGTTCTCAACCATCCGCTCCATGCGCGCCTTGGCTTCGGGTGGGAAGTGCCGCGCAACGTACATGCGACCGACGGCTTCGCCGATGAGCGCGTTCACGAGCTGCGTGCCCCGCCGCCAACGCGGCTGGTTCTCTTCGAGTCCCGCGACGATGCGGCCGCGGTAGTCGAACCGTGCCTGCACGAACGCGTCGGAAAGGTGATTGGCCCGCCCATCGAGGACGCGAAACGCGTAGTAGCTCTTCCAATCCTCGAGCGGTATTTCGTCGAGCAGGCGACCGAGGGCCTGCGTGTAGGACGGCATCTCGATGACGATCTGATCCTCGGCGGCTACGCCCGCTGCAGCGAGAAACGCCGGCCAATTGATGCGCGCAAAAACCGTGGAGAGCTCGGGGGTGGGATACACGTTGTAGATCTGTTGCACGTCGCGCGCGTCTTCGGCGGCCCAATGGTGGGCGGCTAGTTGCGTTTCGACGGCGAGCACGGCCCGGCCGCGCGCCTCGGCGTTCTCGACTTCGGCGAGCTCGAACAGCTTTTGTGCATACGCAGGCAGTGCTTCCCGGATCTGCACGAATTCGGCGTCGCTGCGCGAGTAGTAATCCCGGTTCGGCAGCGTGAGCCCGGCTTGAGCGAAGTAGACCGTATAGCGCGTCGAGTCAGCGAGATCTTGGTAGATGAAGAGCTCGAGCGGACCGTCGAGACCGACCCGGCGTTGCGCCGCGCTCGCGACCAGGAGCTCGAGCGGCGATTGCGCCGCGAGAACGGCTTCGAGCTCGGCGCGCACGGGCTCGACTCCCAACGCCTCGATTTGCTCGGTATTCACGAAGCTCGCGAAAAGATCGCCGATGCGTTGCTCGTCGCTGCCCGCCGTCGAATCGGCGCGCGCCGCAAGCTCCTCGATGATCGCTCGTTGATTCTCGTCGGATGCTCGCCGCAGGATGTCGAAAGCGCCCCAGCGACCCTGATCTCCGGGAATCTCCGTCGTCTCGATCCACTTACCGTTCACGTAGCGGTTGAAGTCGTCCTGCGGGCGCACGGTCGTGTCGAATCCGTCGAAGTCGACGCCGGCCGCGAGGCCGGTCGCCTCCGGTGTCGAATCGGTGTCGCAAGCGCCGCAACAGAGCGCCAGGGCAAGTGTCGCGAGAAGCGGTCGTATGGCATGCGGGGTCGGCATGGTCCGCCTATGATCTTCGCCTGGTCGCGGAATTTCCAGGAGCGCGATAAGGGGCCACAAAAGGAAACTCCCGACTCTCATGCGCGTGAGCGCCGAGAATCGGGAGCTTTCAAACGCCAATCGCGAAGCGACGTCTACTCAGCGGGCTTCTCTGCGTCTGCTCCGCCGCGAGTTTCCTCATAAGGTGCGCCGGTGCCCGACGAGCCGATGAAAAGGCTCGTGCCGTCGGGGAACACGATGTCGCGCGCGTTGGCGCGCGGCGACCCGTCTTTCGCCATGAAGCCGTCGACGACGATCTGCGTTCCCGCCGGTACGGAATTGCGATTCCAGCCGCGCCGCAGCAGTGCGCTCGGCGCACCGCCTTCGACACGCCACTGCTCGATCGTACCGTCTTCCTTGGTCACGTCGATGACGAGCCAGGAATGCGGGTTGACCCACTCGAAGCGAACGACTTTGCCTTCCAGATGGACCGGAGCGTTACGGTCGAACTCCGCACCGAAAGAGTGATGCGCGAGCGTTGGCTGTGCGGCCGCCGCCAGCAGCGCGGTCCCCGTCACAACGCCTAAGTGCTTCATTCGCATGGATTCGTCTCCTATGTCCCAAAACGTTCGAATGCCTCTAGTGTACCGCTCCCGGCCAACCGCGGCCAGCCCGGCCCGTACTACTGTGCGGAGTCCTCGGGCAACTCCAAGTCCTTGTATAGCAACTCTTCGACAAACGGAACGCACTTGAATTCCAAAATCTGGGCGTTGGGCTCGATCATGCGATACAGCGGCATGCGGATCGTCCACGGGGCGGAGAAGGTCGCCGGATCGTTGATCGTGGCCGAATAATCGATGTGTTCCGGCGACGTGAGCGTGAGCCTTTCCGTGACGACGGCGGCGGGACTCAAGTAGTTGCCGGAGCGGTCGAGCCACGCCCGGCCGTTGAAACCGTAAGTTTCAATGACGAGCGTATCGCCCTCCCACGAGCCGTTGGACTGTCCCATCCACGTGTCCACGGGCGGTTCTTTGTGCTCGACCATGGCAACGAGGCGGTTCGCGCTCGCATATTCGTAGACGAACAGAATGTCGCCGCCGCCTTGCACAATTTGAAACGCGTGCGGCATGTACGTGGCGCGTGGAATTCCCGGCAGGTAACACCGCGTTTCCGGATCGGCGGCGGGCCAGCCGGCGCGATTCGCATCCCGTTGCGCGAGCGCCTCGGGCAAATAGGGGATAGTGCCGCCTTCGACGACGCTTTGGCCGGCCGGGATCGCACCGATGGCGCCGAGACGCCAGAAATCGGTCAACGCCGACGCCGCGTGACCCTCGAGATTCCAATTCGCCGAGTTCAGTGCGCGCCAAATGCCGTTGAAATTCGGTTGACCGGCGACCCGCTCAGGACGCGCCGGTTGTTCCTGCGACTGAGCGGCGCCCGGCAGCACGGCCAGCAGGATCGCGGTCGTGGCCACCCATGCGCGAATGAGTCGGTTTCGCATGCCAATTCCCCTTTTTGTTGTAGGAGCTGCGTCCCGCCGCGATCTTCGTTCTAAATTAATCTCAATGATAAGTGAATCCCACGGCACGCGCCTAGGGCAGTGCGAATGCGACGACTTTGTCGCCGGCGACGATCGCGACGTGCTGCTTGCCGCTCCGGCCGGCATAGGTCATGGGATTCGCGTTCGCGTTCGCTTCGAGCACAGCCGTCCACAACTCCCTGCCGTCCGCGGCATTGAACGCGCGAAACCGCCGATCGCGCGTCGCACCGACGAAGACGAGTCCGCCTGCCGTCACCGTGGGGCCGGCGCTGCCCGAGTTGCCCGTCAGTTGCTTGCTTTCGGGCAAGTCTTCGGTGAGACCGAGGACCGTTTGCCAAACGATGTCGCCTGTGTTCGCGTTGACCGCGACGAGCTTCGCCCACGGCGGGCGCTGGCAGGGCAGTGTGGGCCCGACGGGCCGCCCGTCCGCGTCGTATTCACCGCTCAAAGGCGCGTTGAACGAAAAAAATGGACCGACGCCCAAGATGCTGGCGCGGTCGTACGGCTGCTTCGAGCCCACGGCCTCGAAGCTGTAGGTAACGTTCGGATCTTTGTCTTGCACCCAACCGACGAGCGACGTGTCGGGCGCGTTGGCGTACACGATTCCGGTATTCGGGTCGACGGCCGTGCCGCCCCAGTTGACGCCGCCCGTTCCGCCGGGGAATTGGATCGTCGATTTTGGCGGGTCGTTGGGTGCCTTGTACATGAACGGCGTGAACGGACCGTCGTTATAAAACCCGCCGCTCTGCTCCATGAAGGCACGGCACGCGGCCGCATGCGCCGTGCTCGTATCGTCGGCGGTGACGAGATCCGTTGCGGGATCGAAGCTTACGCGCGATAAGGGCGGCGGGGCGACCGGAAAAGGTTGTGTCGGCGAGTACCACTCTCCGGGCACATCGCCGCGCGGCACGGGCCGTTCCTCGACGTCGATGAGCGGCTCGCCGGTCTTGCGATCGAGCACGAAGAAGTAGCTCGATTTGCCGACGTTCGCGATGGCGGGGCGGCGTTGGCCGTCCTGCACGACGTCGAACAGGCCGCCGGCGAACGACATATCGATGTCCCAAAGATCGTGATGCACGGTTTGGAAGTGCCAGATGTACTTGCCCGTCCGCGCGTCGACCGCGACGATCGAGTTGCCGAATACGTTGGCCCCCGGCCTATCGCCCCCGTAATAGTTGGGTGCGGGGCCCGCAATCGGCAGATAGGCGATCCCGCGGGCGACGTCGACCGCGGCCATGAAACCCCACATATTGGTGCCGCCGCGGCCGTCCCAGCCGTCTCCCCATGTCTCGTTGTACGGTTGACCTGGGCGCGGCACCGTCCAGAACTCCCAGAGCTTGGCACCCGTGATGACGTCGAACGCGCGCGGATTGCCGGGCGGACCAAGCGGCACCTCGCCGCTCGCCGCACCGATGATCGCGACGTTGCGATAGACCGTCGGCGTCGCCCCATAGGGAACGCCGACATCGACTTTGCCGCCATCGCCGAAGCTCGCTACGGGCGCGCCGCTCACTGCATTGAGTGCGATCAAGCGCGAGCGGCTCATGAATAGAACGCGCGGCGCGTGGTCGAAATCGCCGGGCCAGTAGCCGACGCCGCGCGTCGAGGCCGTCGGGAGGCCCGGCGGACCCGGCGGGGGCTCCGCACCTTCGGGCAGCGGCTCAGCCACGAGCGTATAGGACCAGATCTCACGTCCCGCCTCGGCGTCGAGCGCGACGACGCGCTCGCGATTCGGCAAATACATGATCCCGCCGACGACGATCGGCACAGCCGTCGAGTTACCGCCGAGCTGATACGTCCATGCTTCTGCGAGACGCGCGACATTGCTTGTGTTGATCTCGGCGAGCGGCGAGTAGCGCGTCGTCGCAAGGTCACGGTTGATCGTCCACCAGTCGCCGGGCGGCATCGCAGCGGGGGCGCCCTGTGCAAATACGGCAGACGTTGCAGCGCCCATGGCAACGGCGGCTGCGGCGGCAGCCGCGAGCGAAGAGAGTCTCATGCTTCCCCCGGAGGTTGTTTCGAAGCGGTTTGGGTGTCGCGTACGATACACTGGCGCACGCCGCGATTCCCAGTTTCATGGGATCTTAAGAGCCATGGCGGCGGCTAGCCGTCGTCGCGTCGGGGCGCGTATACTCGGCCCTCAAAGTCGCCACGCGACAACGCGAAGAACCACGGGGGTTTCAGCCAATGAGACAGCGAATCGTCGCTTTGAGCGTACTTGGTGCCGGCATTGCGCTTGCCGCCTGTTCCGGCGAGCAATCCGGCACGGCGGAAAGCACCGTCGCGTTGACTTACCCTTCCGGTGCCCCACACCCGATGACCGAATGGGGCGATCCCGACCTGCGCGGCACGTGGCCTATTCAGCATTTGATCGGTACGCCGTTCCAACGCGGCGAAGAATTCGGCACGCGTGCCGAGTACACGGAAGAAGAGTTTCAAGCGAATGCGGAGCGACTCGCGACCACGCGCAATGCCCGCTACGAGGAAGAGATCAGGAACAACAAGATCGGCATGGGTCACTGGGCGGAGACGACCGACGCTCAGCGCATCAACTCGCTGCTCGTCGATCCGCCGAACGGGCGCTTCCCGGAGCTCACGGCGCGGGGCAAAGAGCTCGCTGCGACCATGGGCAGCAGCTGGAGCACGGAAACGTCCGGAGAAGGGTTCGACAGCGTCGCGGACTTCGACACTTGGGACCGCTGCATCACGCGCGGGCTACCGCCGTCGATGTTCCCCTTCAACTACAACAACGGCATCCGCATTCACCAGTCTCCGGGCTACGTCGTCATCGAGCTCGAGATGATTCACGAAGCGCGCGTGATTCCCGTGGACGGCCGTGCGGCGCTTACGGCGGAGATCGAGCAGTGGATGGGCGAGCCGCGCGGTCACTGGGAGGGAAGCACGCTCGTCATCGAGACGACGAACTTCAACGGCGTAGGCGGCATGACGAACGTCGGCATTCCCGGCTCGCCGCGCGGCGATACGCCGACGACGCCAAATATGAAGATCACCGAGCGGCTCACGCGCGTCAGCGACGAGCAAATCGACTACTCGATGACGGTCGAGGATCCGGAAGTTCTGACGCAACCGTGGACGGCCCGATACCCGATGTACCGGGACGACGACTACGGGTTCTTCGAGTACGCCTGTCACGAGGACAACACGGCCGTGCGTAATTTCATCGAGACGTCGCGTTACGAGCGCGCGCGGGCGGCCGGGCAGGCGACGGGAGCGAACTAATGCGAATCGCCTTGCTGGTCGGCGCCGGCCTCATGGTCGGCAGTGCGGAGCTTTGCGCGGCGATCGACGATGCGGTTCGCCTCGACACCGGGCTCGTCGCAGGCACAGACGCGCCGCACGCGGGCGTCCGCGTATTCAAAGGCCTGCCGTTCGGTGCGCCGCCGATCGGCGACTTGCGGTGGCGCGAGCCGCAACCGGTCGCGAGCTGGGACGGCATTCGTCAAGCGACCGAGTTCGCCGACGTTTGCATTCAGCCGCCGGGCCAGGGGCGGCTCAATATCGCCGCCATGGAAGGCTCGCCGCCGATGAGCGAGGACTGCCTCTACTTGAACGTCTGGACCCCGGCCGAAGCCGCCACCGATCGGTTGCCTGTCATGGTGTATTTCTTCGGCGGCGCCTTCACGGAAGGCGCGGGCTCCGTGCCGCTCTACGACGGCACTGCGCTCGCGGCCAAAGGCGCCGTCGTCGTCACGATGAATTACCGTCTGGGTGCGTTTGGTTTCTTTGCGCATCCGGTACTTACAGCAGATTCCTCACGTAAAGCTTCGGGTAATTACGGCATCCTCGACATGCTGGCTTCGCTCGAATGGGTAGAGCGGAACATCGCGGCCTTCGGCGGCGACCCCGGCAACGTGACGATTTTCGGCCAGTCGGCCGGTGCCATGGCGATCGCCTCGTTGATCGCGTCGCCGCGCGCCAAAGGACTGTTCCAGCGCGCGATTTCGCAAAGCATCATGGGGCCGGGCGTCGCGCCCGGCATGAGCACGCTCGAGCGAGCGGAGCAAGCGGGCCTCGAGGCGGCCAACGCGGCCGGCGTCACGACCGCCGAGGGCTTGCGGGGGATGTCCGCCGAGGACATCGTCGGCAAATTCAGGAGCGCCGGCATGATCGTCGACGGATGGGCGATCCCCGAGGATCCGGCAGTGACGTACGCCGAAGGGCGGCAGAATCGTGTCGACTTCTTGGTCGGCGCGAACAAGGACGAATCGTTTTTCCCGGCGCGGACGACGCCCGAGCAGTTCGCGCAGCAAGCGCAGGGGCGGTTCGGCGAGCTTGCGGATCGGTATCTCGCGCTCTACCCGCATGCGACGAACGAGGAAGCGGGCATTGCCTCGGCCGAGACGTTTCGCGATCAAACCTTCTGGAATGCGCGGCGCTACGCGGAGTACCAGCGCGAGATCGGTCGCGCCTCCTACGTGTACTTCTTCGCGCAGAATCCGCCGGCGGCGGGGGGTGCCGCGCCGTTGCCCGCCACTCACGCGTCGGAAGTGCCTTACGTGTTCAACAACTTGGGCGAGTTGCCCCTCTTTCCGGACCGGAGCCTCCCCGACCTTGCCGAGGCATCGGCCGCGGATCGCGAAGTCGCGGACCAGATCTCGTCGTACTGGGTGAATTTCGCGCGGGACGGCGATCCGAACGGACGCGGCTTGCTGAACTGGCCGCGTCACAGCGGCCTCGAGCGCGTCGACGCTGCGATTCTCGACGCCGATCCGGCCGCGGAGCGCTTGCCGAGCCTCGAGCGGATGCAGCTGTTCGACGCGGTTCTGGAGGGTCAGATCGCCGCGGACTGAGCGGGCGGGGGCATTGCGCGAGATCGGCGCTAGGCCAAGAAGATCAATACGAGCCCGAGCGCGGCCCAAAAGCCGACGGCCGCGACGATCGCGTTGCGGATTCCTCTGACGGGGTCGCCGTCCTCGCTGCCCAACCTGAGCTTGAGGATTCGATCGACGGCGCCGTCGTCGAGCACCGCGCAGCTTTCGGCTTGTGCCGCTGCACGTCCTGGAGCGGGATGGCGACGTTCTTTGCGCTTCGCATGTCCCACGATGCTCTCCCTGGGCATGAGATCTATCGACTGTAGCGGACCCTCTAGAAAACGAGTATGACCTCTATCACGCGTTCGACGCGCCGCCAGAATCTGTAAAGTCGCAACGAATTCGCGCGGCCGCTCGCCCCGCCGCACGCGGCCCGGGTTGTCGGGCGACACCCTGTCCCTGTAGGAGCGGACGTCCCGTCGCGATTCCTTTATCGCGGCCGGAGGCCGCTCCTACCCGTAGGAGCGAGCTTCGCTCGCGATTCTTACTCTTCCGGTAGCGCGAACACCATGTACTGCCCAGGCCCGGGCTCGGCTTGGCGGAGCCCCTGCGAGAACAGGCCGGAGCCGCCGACTGGGAGCGCAATGTACTCGCGCCCGCCGACGGCATAAACGGCCGGTACGCCCTCGGACGCGGCCGGCAAGCCGTACTCCCAGAGCACGGCCCCGGTATCGGCGTCGCGCGCGCGGAAGGCGCGATCGGATGACGTCGCGACGAACAGCAATCCGCCGCCCGTGACGACCGGGCCGCCGCGCGGCGCGTGGCTGCCCGTGTTCTCGATGCCGAAGCGCTGCAAGTCGGAGACGGAGCCGTTCGGAATCTGCCAAAGAATCGTGCCCTCGTTGAGGTCGTAAGCCGTCAACTGCGACCACGGCGGCCCGATGGCCGAGAGCCCGTTGCTCTGGAGCATGAAATCGATCGGAGCCTGATACGGGATGAAATCAGGGCCCGCGTTCGGGGGCGGCAGCGCGGAACCGGGCCCCGTCGGCCCGGCCGGCTGGCCGCCGGGCTCCGGGGCCCGCAGGTTGGCCGTCGTCGGCAGCTCTTTCGAGACTACGTAGAACCGGCCTTTGACCGGATCGACCGCGGAGCTTCCCCAATTTGCGCCGCCGTTGTGACCCGGCATCATGATCGTGCCCGTGAGGCTCGGCGGCGTGTAGAGACCTTCGCTGCGATGCGTGCTGAGAATGTCGCGCAACTTCTGCTGATCGGCCTCGGGCAAGTACGGATTGATG